>NC_020504.1:2443537-2750698 GCF_000349325.1 Streptomyces davaonensis JCM 4913 | reverse complement strand
AACGTCGTATAGACTTCCAAGGTCTTGTGTTCACATCACTCTGGAGCGCCCCCATGGCGACAGTCCCGACCGCCCTCGCCGGCCGCCACTTCCTCAAGGAGCTGGACTTCACCGAGGAGGAGTTCCGCGGTCTGATCGAGCTGGCCGCCGAGCTGAAGGCCGCGAAGAAGGCCGGGACCGAGATCCAGTACCTGCGCGGCCGGAACATCGCGCTGGTCTTCGAGAAGACGTCCACCCGCACCCGCTGCGCCTTCGAGGTCGCCGCCGCCGACCAGGGCGCCTCCACGACGTATCTCGACCCCTCCGGCTCGCAGATCGGGCACAAGGAGTCGGTCAAGGACACCGGGCGGGTGCTCGGGCGGATGTTCGACGCCATCGAGTATCGCGGGGACAGCCAGGAGAAGGTCGAGGAGCTGGCCGCGTATGCGGGGGTGCCGGTCTACAACGGCCTCACCGACGACTGGCACCCCACCCAGATGCTCGCCGACGTCCTGACGATGCTGGAGCACACCCCGAAGACCCTGGACGACGGCATCTCCTTCGCCTACCTCGGTGACGCCCGCTTCAACATGGGCAACTCCTACCTGATCACCGGCGCCCTGCTCGGCATGGACGTCCGGATCGTCGCGCCGAAGGCGTACTGGCCGAACGAGGAGGTCGTCGCCGAGGCGCGGCGGCTGGCCGAGGGCAGCGGCGCTGCGATCACCCTCACCGAGTCGGTGGCGGAGGGCGTCCTGGGCGCGGACTACGTCGCCACCGACGTCTGGGTCTCCATGGGCGAGCCCAAGGAGGTCTGGGACGAGCGGATCAAGGCGCTGGTCCCGTACGCGGTGACCATGGACGTCCTGCGGGCCACCGGCAACCCGGACGTGAAGTTCCTGCACTGCCTCCCGGCCTTCCATGACCTGGGTACGAAGGTGGGCGCCGAGATCTTCGAGACCCATGGGCTGGACTCGCTGGAGGTCACGGACGAGGTCTTCGAGTCGTCGCACTCGGTGGTCTTCGACGAGGCGGAGAACCGGATGCACACGATCAAGGCGGTGCTCGTCGCTACGCTGGGTCGGGGGCGCAGGGCGTCGTAGGGGTTCGCGTTGTGTGCCGACTGCCGGCCGGCTGTGGCCGGTCGCGCAGTTCCCCGCGCCCCTAGGGGCGCTACCGTGGCCGGCGCTGTGTCGGCACCGTCGGCAACCGGAACCACACGGCCTTGCCCGACGCAGTCGGCCGGTGGCCGCAGGATGAGCTGAGGGCTCGGATCAGCAGCAGCCCCCGGCCGTGCTCCTGCCAGGGGTCGGGCTCTCCGTCGCTCGGGTGCGTGAGATTCCCCGGCGGTGCCGGGTCCGGGTCGTGGACCTCGACCTGGCAGCCGGTCGGCAACAGCTCCACCACCAGCTCTATGGGCCCCTCGCCCGCCGCGTGCTCCACGGCGTTCGCGACCAGCTCGGCGGTCAGCAGCTCGGCGGTGTCGCCGTCGGCGCTGTGCTCCAGCTCGGCCAGCGCGGTACGGACCAGGGCGCGTGCGACCGGCACCGCCGCGGTGGTGTGCGGCAGTGCGATGCGCCAGGAGGCGGGGGAGGGGAGGCGATCGTGCACGGCGGGTCCGTTCATCAAGCAGCCTGCGCTGCTTTCAACCTTATGAATGGTACGGCGCCCGCCAGCAGAGTCCTCAGTCGGGCACCGTCCGGGACCTTCGGCCCCGTAGCGAGCGGCTTACCCGGGTGAACGCCTCGCCTCGCACGCCTGATCCCACCGTTACCGGGGCGTCGACGATCCGTGACACCCAGGTCGCGACGGTGACGTATCGCGCCATCCTGACGACAGTCACGGATGGGTGATAACTTCGAGGGGTAGACCTCAGTGAGACAGCGCCGCCCGCAGTCCGCCCGAGGAGGCCGCCCGCCATGAGTCCCTTCACCGGCTCCGCCGCCCGCACCGAACGCTGGCGGCATCTGCGTGTGGAGCTCACCGACGGCGTCGCCACGGTCACTCTCGCCCGCCCGGAGAAGCTCAACGCCCTCACCTTCGGCGCCTACGCCGACCTGCGCGACCTCCTCGCCGAGCTGTCCCGGGAGCGGGCGGTACGGGCCCTGGTGCTGGCCGGGGAGGGGCGCGGATTCTGCTCCGGCGGTGACGTGGACGAGATCATCGGCGAGACCCTCTCCATGGACACGGCCCAACTGCTGGACTTCAACCGGATGACCGGCCAGGTGGTGCGGGCGATCCGGGAGTGCCCGTTCCCGGTGATCGCCGCGATCCACGGTGTGGCGGCGGGCGCGGGGGCGGTACTCGCGCTGGCGTCGGACTTCAGAGTGGCCGATCCGACGGCTCGCTTCGCCTTCCTCTTCACCCGGGTCGGCCTGTCCGGCGGCGACATGGGCGCGGCGTATCTCCTGCCCCGCGTCGTGGGCCTCGGCCATGCGACCCGCCTGCTGATGCTGGGCGAGCCGGTGCACGCCCCCGAGGCGGAGCGCATCGGCCTGATCAGCGAACTGACGGAGGAAGGCGGAGCGGACGAGGCGGCGGCGACTCTGGCCCGCCGCCTGTCCGAGGGCCCGGCACTGGCGTACGCCCAGACGAAGGCGCTGCTGACGGCGGAGCTGGACATGCCGCTGGCGGCGGCGGTGGAGATGGACGCGGCAACGCAGGCCCTGTTGATGACGGGGGAGGACTACGCGGAGTTCCACAAGGCGTTCACGGCAAAGCGCCCTCCGAAGTGGAAGGGGCGCTGACCATGAGAGTGGCGATTGTCGGTGGCGGTCCTGGGGGGCTCTACGCCGCAGCGTTGCTGAAACGCCTGGACCCCGCCCGGGAAATCACCGTCTGGGAACGCAACGCCCCCGACGACACCTTCGGCTTCGGAGTGGTCCTCTCCGACGAAACCCTGGGCGGCATCGAACACGCCGACCCCCAGGTCTACGCAGCCCTACAGCGCCACTTCACCCGCTGGGACGACATAGACATCACCCACCGGGGCACCCGCCACACCTCCGGAGGACACGGCTTCGCAGCCCTGGGCCGCAAGCGTCTCCTGGAGATCCTGCACAACCGCTGCCGCGCCCTGGGCGTGGACCTCCGCTTCGACTCCGAGGCCCCGTACCCCGCCTGGCTGGCCGAGACCCACGACCTCGTCATCGCCGCCGACGGTGTGCACAGCACCACCCGCGAGGCATACGCCCATGTGTTCCGCCCCCACGTGACCACCCACCACTGCCGCTACATCTGGCTGGCCACCGACTTCCCCTTCGAGGCCTTCCGCTTCGAGATCGCCGAGACCGAACACGGCGTGATGCAACTGCACGGTTACCCCTACGCGCCCGATGCCTCGACGGTCATCATCGAAATGCGCGAGGAGGTCTGGCGCGCCGCCGGCTTCGCGGACCTGGACGTCCCCGACTCCATCGAACGCTGCGCCAAGATCTTCGCGGACCCCCTGCGCGGACACCCCCTCCACTCCAACAAATCCGCCTGGACCACCTTCCGCACGGTCGTCAACGAACACTGGTCGCACGAGAACATCGTGCTGCTCGGCGATGCCGCCCACACCGCGCACTTCTCCATCGGCTCCGGCACCAAGCTCGCCGTGGAGGACGCCCTCGCCCTCGCCGCCTGCCTGGAGGAACAGCCGTCCGTGGAGCGGGCGCTGGCGGCCTACGAGGAGGAGCGCAAGCCGGTCGTCGCCTCCACGCAGCGCGCCGCCCGCGCCAGCCTGGAGTGGTTCGAGAACCTCGGCCTGTACCTCGGCCAGCCGCCCCGCCAGTTCGCCTTCAACCTCCTCACCCGCAGCCGCCGCGTCACCCACGACAACCTCCGGCTGCGCGACGCCCGCTTCACGGAGTCGGTGGAGCGGGAATTCGGCTGCCCGCCCGGTACGCCACCGATGTTCACCCCGTTCCGGCTGCGCGACCTGACCCTGCGCAACCGGGTCGTCGTCTCACCGATGGACATGTACTCCGCCGTCGACGGCCTCCCCGGCGACTTCCACCTCGTCCACCTGGGCGCGCGTGCCCTCGGCGGCGCCGGTCTGGTGATGACGGAGATGGTGTGCGTCAGCGCGGAGGGCAGGATCACCCCCGGCTGCACCGGCCTGTACACCGGTGAACAGGCCGAGGGGTGGCGGCGGATCACCGACTTCGTGCACGCGCAGGCACCCGGCACCGCGATCGGCGTGCAGCTCGGGCACAGCGGGCGCAA
This sequence comes from Streptomyces davaonensis JCM 4913, assembly GCF_000349325.1. Classification (GTDB taxonomy): domain Bacteria; phylum Actinomycetota; class Actinomycetes; order Streptomycetales; family Streptomycetaceae; genus Streptomyces; species Streptomyces davaonensis. The sequence goes on along the minus strand of NC_020504.1, from coordinate 2,746,510 downwards.
GGGCTCGACCAAGCTGATGTGGGAGGGCATCGACGAGCCGCTGCCCGACGGCAACTGGCCCCTGGTGGCCGCCTCCCCGATCCCGTACCGACCGGACAGCCAGACCCCGAGCGAGCTGACGCGTGACCAACTCAACGACCTGCGCGAACAGTTCACTTCCGCCGCCTGGCGGGCAGCCCGCGCCGGGTTCGACCTCCTCGAACTGCACTGCGCGCACGGCTACTTGCTCTCCGGCTTCCTCTCCCCGCTCACCAACCACCGCACGGACGCCTACGGCGGTTCCCTGGACAAGCGCCTGCGCTTCCCTCTGGAGGTCTTCGACGCGATCCGGGGCGTATGGCCCGAGGAACGGCCCATGACCGTCCGTATATCCGCCACGGACTGGGCCGAGGGCGGCACCGGGGCCGAGGACGCCGTGGAGATCGCCCGCGCCTTCGCCGCGCACGGAGCCGACGCCATCGACGTCTCCACCGGGCAGGTCGTGGCCGAGGAGCGACCGGAGTACGGGCGCTCGTACCAGACGCCGTACGCCGACCGGATCCGCAACACCGTCGGCGTCCCGGTGATCGCGGTCGGCGCGATCTCCTCCTGGGACGACGTCAACTCCCTGATCCTGGCGGGCCGCACCGACCTGTGCGCCCTGGCCCGCCCCCACCTCTACGACCCGCACTGGACCCTGCACGCGGCGGCGGAACAGTCCTACGACGGCCTGGGCGTGACCTGGCCGGCCCCGTACCGCGCAGGCAGCCGCCGCCCCCAGACGGGACGCACGGACGCCCCCAAGCCCCGCCTGACGCTCGAGACTTGAGGGCATCCAGGGGTGGTGCCGGCTACAGCTCCACCATCCCGGCGGTCAGCGTCGCGCCGTCCGTCGGGTCGATCACGATGAAGGCGCCCGTGCGCCGGGACACCGCGTAGTCGTCCAGTGCCAGCGGCTCCGCCGTACGCAGCGAGATCCGGCCCAGGTCGTTCGCGGTCAGCGACTCCGCCCCGCCTAGGTCCTGGACGATCGCCTTCACGGTGCGCGTGGTGTGGCGTACGAGGACGCGGTCGCCCACCTTCAGCGGACGGTCGGCCAGATGGCAGACCGCGGCCCGGACCTCCCGGGTGAGCGCCGGTACGTCGAGCCCCGAGGTGATCAGGTCGCCGCGCGACACATCCCGCTGGTCCGCGAGGCGCACGCTCACCGACTGCGGCGCGTACGCCGTCTCGACCTCCCGCCCGAGCACGTCGATCCCCGTGATCTGCGAGGTTTCCCCGGACGGATGCACCGTGACCCGGTCACCCACCCGCAGCGCGCCCGACACCAACTGGCCCGCGTAGTGCCGGACTTCGCCGTCCCGGATGACGTACTGCACCGGGAAGCGGGCCGGGGCGTCCGCCGCCTCGACCCCGACCGGGACCTCCTCCAGGAAGTCCAGCAGCGCGGGACCCCGGTACCAGTCCATGGTCGTCGAGCGGTCCACCACGTTGTCCCCGACGAGCGCCGACACCGGGATCGGGGTGAAGCCGGGCAGTCCCAACTCGGCCGCGTGACCGGCGAAGTCCTCGACGATCCGCTCGAACTCCCGCTCCTCGTACCCGACGAGGTCCATCTTGTTGACGGCGAGGACCACGTGGGGGACACGGAGGAGCGCGGCCACGGCGGCATGGCGGCGGGTCTGCTCGACGACCCCGTTGCGGGCATCGACGAGAATGATCGCCAACTCGGCGGTGGAGGCACCGGTGACCATGTTCCGCGTGTACTGCACATGGCCCGGGGTGTCGGCCAGGATGAACCGGCGCCGCGGCGTGGCGAAGTAGCGGTAGGCCACATCGATCGTGATGCCCTGCTCGCGCTCGGCCCGCAGACCGTCCGTCAGCAGAGCCAGGTCGGGGGCCTCCTGCCCGCGGTTCCGGGAGACGTGCTCCACCGCCTCCAACTGGTCGGCCAGCACCGACTTCGAGTCGTGCAGCAACCGCCCCACCAGCGTGGACTTGCCGTCGTCGACCGAACCGGCCGTCGCGAACCTCAGGGTGTCGATGGTGGTGCTCATGCTTAGAAGTACCCCTCGCGCTTACGGTCTTCCATCGCGGCCTCGGACAGCTTGTCGTCCGCCCGGGTCGCCCCTCGCTCGGTCAGTCGCGACGCGGCGATCTCGGCGATCACCTTCTCGATGGTGTCGGCGTCGGAGTCCACCGCGCCGGTGCAGGACATGTCGCCGACCGTCCGATAGCGGACCTGTCGCTTCTCGACGGTCTCCCCGGCCTTGGGCCCGCCCCACTCACCCGCGGTCAGCCACATCCCGCCCCGCGCGAACACCTCACGGTGATGGGCGTAGTAGATCTCCGGCAGCTCGATGCCCTCACGGGCGATGTACTGCCAGACGTCCAGCTCGGTCCAGTTCGACAGCGGGAACACCCGCACATGCTCACCAGGCGCGTGCCGCCCGTTGTACAGATTCCACAGCTCGGGCCGCTGCTGCCGAGGGTCCCACTGCGAGAACTCGTCGCGCAGCGAGAACACCCGCTCCTTCGCCCGCGCCTTCTCCTCGTCCCGGCGACCGCCGCCGAACACCGCGTCGAAGCGCTCGCCCTGGATCTTCTCCGTGAGCGGCACCGTCTGGAGCGGATTCCGCGTCCCGTCGGCACGTTCGCGCAGCACACCCCGGTCGATGTAGTCCTGTACGGACGCCACATGGAGCCGCAGCCCATGTGCCGCCACCACACGGTCCCGGTAGTCGAGCACCTCGGGGAAGTTGTGCCCGGTGTCGACGTGCAGCAGTGAGAAGGGCACCGGCGCGGGCGCGAACGCCTTCAGCGCCAGGTGCAGCATGACGATGGAGTCCTTGCCGCCGGAGAAAAGGATCACCGGCCGCTCGAACTCGCCCGCCACCTCGCGGAAGATGTGCACCGACTCGGACTCGAGCGCGTCCAGATGAGAATGGCCGAAACTCACACCAGCCCCCGCTCCGCCAGCGCGGCGTACACGGCGTCCGCGGACTCGCTCGGGCTCTGCTCCTGCGTCCGCAGCACCAGTGCCGGGTCCACCGGCGGCTCGTAGGGGTCGTCGACGCCGGTCAGCCCGGACAGCTCGCCCGACGCCTGCTTGGCGTACAGCCCCTTCACGTCCCGTTCGCTGCACACCTCGACCGGAGTGGCGACATGCACCTCGACGTACGGCGTCCCGCTCACCGCGTGGCGGGCCCGTACGGCCTCGCGGCTGTCGGCGTAGGGGGCGATCACCGGGACCACGGACAGGACGCCGTTGCGGGCCAGCACCTCGGAGACCAGGCCGATGCGCTGCACGTTGGTGTTGCGGTCCTCCTTGGAGAAGCCCAGGCCCGCGGAGAGGAACCGGCGTATCTCGTCGCCGTCGAGGACCTCCACGCGATGTCCCTCGGCCTTCAGCCGGTCCCCGAGCAGGCGGGCGATCGTCGTCTTGCCCGCGCTCGGCAGTCCCGTGAGCCAGATCGTGGCTCCCTGAGCCCTTGCCGTGGTGGTCATGCGCACCAGTCCTCTTCCTTACCCGGCATACAACTCGCAGCACGCTAGGTAAGGAATCTGAGAAGAGGGACGGAACGAGCTGAGGGTTGTCTGAGTGACGCATGATGTGGGCGGGATCACGCCATGATCGGGCCCTGGTCCCGGCCGGTCTCAGAGCCCGGCGAACCCCGCCCCCGCGTCCCGCAGCCGCTCGTGCAGCGCCCGGAACACCGCCGCCGACCGCACGCCCGGCCAGTCCTCGGGGAGCAGCCGGGCGGGCAGCCCGGGATCGACGTAGGGCAGGTGGCGCCAGGAGTCCAGGGCGAGGAGATAGTCGCGGTACGCCTCCTCGGGCGGGGTGTCCGAGCGCTGCTCCCAGTCGTGCAGCACGGGCGCGTGGCGGTCGAGGAACGCCTCGTGCTCCTTGGCGACGGCCGCCAGGTCCCACCAGCGGGTGACGGCCTCCACGGTCGGTGTGAAGCCCAGGTGCTCGCCGCGGAAGAAGTCGACGTACGCCTCCAGGCGCAGCCGGGCCAGGGTGTGCCGGGTCTCCTCGTACAGCCGCGCGGGCGCGATCCACACGCCGGGGGCGGCGGTGCCGAAGCCGAGGCCGGCCAGCCGGGAGCGCAGCACATGCCGCTTCTGCCGCTCCGACTCCGGTACGGAGAACACCGCGAGCACCCAGCCCTCGTCGTCGGGGGGTGCGGTGGCGTAGATGCGGCGGTCGCCGTCGTCGAGCAACTGGCGGGCGTCCGGAGAGAGTTCGTACCCGGCCGCGCCGTCCTCCGTGCGGGCGGGCACGAGCAGCCCGCGTCTCTTGAGCCGGGACACCGACGAGCGCACGGACGGAGCGTCCACGCCGACCGCGGACAGCAGCCGGATCAGCTCGGCGACGGGCACCGGGCCGGGCACATGGCGGCCGTAGGCGCCGTAGAGCGTGACGATCAGAGACCGTGGTGCATGCTGGTCGGACACGTTGATCATCTTAGGTCGTCGGCATCACTGCCGGTCACCCCCGGCATCGGCCGCCACCCGCAGCTTGAACCGCTGGAGCTTTCCGGTCGCCGTGCGCGGCAGCGCGTCGAGGAAGACGATCTCGCGCGGGCACTTGTACGGCGCGAGTTCCGTCCGTACGAAGGCCCGCAGCGCCTCCGCGTCGCGCCGGGCGCCCGGCCTGAGCACCGTGAACGCCATCACGATCTGGCCGCGCGCCGCGTCGGGACGGCCCACGACGGCGGTCTCCACCACGTCCGGGTGGCGCAGCAGGGCCTCCTCGACCTCGGGACCCGCGATGTTGTACCCGGCCGAGATGATCATGTCGTCCGCGCGGGCGATGTAACGGAAATAGCCGTCACTCTCCCGGACGTAGGTGTCGCCGGTGATGTTCCAGCCGTGCCGCACGTACTCCCGCTGCCGCGGGTCGGCGAGATAGCGGCAGCCGACCGGTCCGCGCACCGCGAGCAGCCCCGGCTCCCCGTCGGGCTTCTCCCGGCCGTCGGCGTCGACCACGCGCGCGTGCCAGCCGGGGACCGGGACCCCGGTGGTGCCGGGGCGGATGTGCTCGTCGGCGGCGGAGACGAAGATGTGCAGCAGCTCGGTGGCGCCGATGCCGTTGATGATCCGCAGCCCGGTCCGCTCGTGCCAGGCCCGCCAGGTGGCCGCGGGCAGGTTCTCCCCGGCCGAGACACAGCGGCGCAGCGAGGAGACGTCGTACTCGTCCAGCTCGCCGAGCATCGCGCGATAGGCGGTCGGCGCGGTGAACAGCACGGTCACCCGGTGCTCGGCGACGGCCGGCAACAGTTGCTTGGGACCGGCCTGTTCGAGCAGCAGCGCGCTCGCCCCGGCGCGCAGCGGGAAGACGACGAGCCCGCCGAGCCCGAAGGTGAAGCCGAGCGGGGGACTGCCCGCGAAGACATCGCCCACATGTGGCTGGAGCACATATTTGGAGAAGGTGTCCGCTATCGCCAACACATCACGGTGGAAGTGCATACAGCCCTTGGGCCGTCCGGTGGTCCCGGAGGTGAAGGCGATCAGCGCCACGTCGTCGGAGGCGGTGTCCACGGCCGGGTACGGCGTGCTCGGCGCCGCCCGGCGCAGCAGGTCGTCCGGGGAGTCACCGCCGTACGTGGCGATCCGCAGGCCCGGTATCTCCGCCTTGGCGAGGTCGTCGACGGCGCGGATGTCGCACAGGGCGTGGCCCACCTCGGCTATCTCGCACATCGTCCGCAGCTCGTGCGGGCGCTGCTGGGCCAGCACGGTCACCGCGACCGCGCCCGCCTTCAGCACCGCGAGCCAGCAGGCCGCGAGCCACGGGGTGGTCGGGCCGCGCAACAGCACCCGGTTGCCCGGGACCACCCCGAGGTCGTCGGTCAGCAGATGCGCCAGCCGGTCGACGCGGGCGCGCAGCTCGCCGTAGGTCCAGGCCGGGCCCGCCGGGGTGCGGAACGCCGGGCGGTCGTCCGGGGGGCCGTGCAGCAGCTCGGCGGCGCAGTTCAGCCGTTCGGGGTAGTGCAGCTCCGGCAGGTCGAAGCTGAGCTCGGGCCACTGGTCGGACGGCGGGAGGTGGTCCCGCGCGAAGGTGTCGAGATGCGCCGAGTGGTTCATGGCGGTGCGCCCCCTTGCCTGGTGGGCTCCCTGGTGGGCTCGCTCGTCGAGCGTATCGTGTTGGTGACGGCAGTCAACTGTGCGCGATACCGTCGGGTGAGCGGCTCTGCGGCCACCTCGACAAGCCGCGGGGAGAGAGGACGGCGATGCCCGCATTCTCACTCGAACCGGAACAGACCGCCTGGTGTGCCGAACTGCGTCGGCTGGCCGCCGAGCGGCTGCGCCCGCTGGCCGAGAAGGGCGAGCCCGGCCAGGTCAACCGGCCGCTCGTCGCCGAACTGGGCGCCCTCGGCCTGCTGCCTCGCCTGTTCACCTCCGGCGCCCTGGACCTCTGCCTGATGCGCGAGTCCCTGGCCTACGCCTGCACCGAGGCGGAGACCGCGCTCGCCCTCCAGGGCCTGGGTGCCCACCCGGTGCACGCCCACGGCACCCCGGAACAGCGCGCGCACTGGCTGCCCCGGGTCGGCGAGGGCCGGGCGGTGGCCGCGTTCGCACTGAGCGAGCCGGGGGCGGGCTCGGACGCGGCGGCCCTGTCCCTGGCCGCCGAGCCCGACGGCCCGTCCGCCTGGCGCCTCACCGGCGAGAAGTGCTGGATCTCGAACGCCCCCGACGCCGACTTCTACACGGTCTTCGCGCGGACGACCCCGGGCGCCGGCTCCCGGGGAGTGACCGCGTTCCTGGTCCCGGCCGACCGCCCCGGCCTGACCGGCACCCCCCTCGACCTGCTCTCCCCGCACCCCATCGGCACCCTGACCTTCGACGCGGTCCCGGTGACGGCCGCCGACCTCCTCGGCCAACCCGACCGAGGCTTCCGGGTCGCGATGGGCACCCTGAACCTCTTCCGCCCCAGCGTCGGCGCCTTCGCGGTCGGCATGGCCCAGGCGGCGTTGGACGCGACGCTCGCCCACACATCCCGACGGGACGCGTTCGGCGGCAAGTTGAGGGACCTTCAGACGGTCGCCCACCAGGTCGCCGACATGGCCCTGCGCACGGAGGCGGCCCGGCTGATGGTCTACGCGGCGGCGACTGCGTACGACGAAGGCGCCCCGGACGTCCCCCGGCGCTCGGCGATGGCGAAGCTGTTGGCCACCGAGACGGCGCAGCATGTCGTCGACCAGGCCGTCCAGTTGCACGGAGCGCGGGCCCTGCGCCGCGGTCATCTGCTGGAGCACCTGTACCGCGAGGTCCGCGCCCCGCGCATCTACGAGGGCGCGAGCGAGGTCCAACGCGGCATCATCGCCAAGGAGTTGTACGCCGAACTGGAGGACTCAGGATGACCGCCGAGCGAGTCAACCCGCCCGAACTCTCCCCGCCCACGGGCTTCTCGCACGCGGTGGTCGCCACCGGCACCCGGCTGGTGTTCCTGGCGGGCCAGACGGCTCTCGACGCCGACGGCAAGGTCGTGGGAGAAACCCTCCCCGAGCAGTTCGAGCAGGCCCTCACCAACCTGCTCACGGCCCTGCGCGCGGCCGGCGCCACCCCGGCCGACCTGGCCAGGGTCACGGTGTACGCCACGGATGTCGCGGCCTACCGCACGCACGCCCCCGAACTGGGCGTCATCTGGCGGCGGCTGGCGGGCCGGGACTACCCGGCGATGGCCGTGCTGGAGGTGGTCCGCCTGTGGGACCACCAGGCACTGGTGGAACTGGACGGCTTCGCGGTGCTGCCGTAACGGGGTTTCAGGCCGCCATCACCAGGGGGCGGACCGGCACGCGGTGCGGGGCGACGACCCGCCCGTCCGGCAGCAGCTCCCCGGAGTCGTCGAAGACGATCGTGCCGTCGCACAGCAGGCTCCACCCCTGCTCGGGATGGGCGGCGACGACGACCGCGGCGTGCGGGGCGGTGAGCGAACACGAAGTCTGGTGGGCACCCATGGCGCACCTCCACATAGGTCGGAGCCACATGGCCCGGATCCACAGGGTCCGAGCTCTTCGTATGGGTAGACCATGCCCCCGCCGTGAACTCATCGCCACGCGCGGGCCGGAGGTGTGACAACACGAGGACAACTCCCGGACGGTACGCGGACGCCCGGCGCCAACTCGCCACCGAAGGGGTGACGATCACGCGCGCGGGCGCGCCCGCCCGGTACTGGTTGGAGCCCCCGAGTTCCGCTCATCCGGAAGGTCCCGTCATGCCCGTACGCATCGCCCTCGGTCTCGCCGCCGGTGCCGCCCTGCTGCTGCTCACCGCCCCCGCCGCCCCGGCCGACCCCTTCGAGACGGTGACCGTCGACCCGACCGGCCGGATCGCCGCCGACGGCACGGTCACCCTCTCCGGCACCTACCGCTGCACCGGCGGCACCGGACCGGTGTTCGTCAGCTCCTCGGTCGGCCAGGACGCCACGATCCGCCATGGCATCGGCGGCACGCGGGCGATCTGCGACGGCGCGGAGCACCGCTGGGAGAACACGGGCAAGCCGACCCCGGGTGCCATCGAGGCGGGCGCGGCGAAGGTCGAGGCGACCGTCATGGAACTGGACACCAGTGCCGGCCTGCCCCTGCCCGCCTTCCACGCCTCCCGGCAGCAGGACGTGACGTTGATCGAGGGCTGACAGTGATGATTGCTGTGGCTCCGCCCGAGGGTCTGACTCAAGGACTGACTGGCGCTTCGGCTGTCCTTGGCGTGAATCGTCGGCCTTCCGGGCGGAGCCGCTATGCGCGTGGCCGGTCGGGCGTCTGTGACTTCATAGGAGCCCGGCCAAAGGTCCCATCACTGTCTTGTCCGTCTGCCCGACCGGCGCGTGCTCTCCCTCACGCGTCGTACGGAAGGACAGCAGGCTCCAGCATGGCAGCAGACGAGATAGCGGTCATCGGCGGCATTGACACCCACACCGACCTGCACCAGGCCGCAGTGATCGACACCGTGGGCCGGCACCTGGCCACCCGGGCGTTCGAGACCACCCCGGACGGCTACCGGCAGATGCTGGAGTGGCTGTGCTCGCACGGTGAACTCCTTGTGGTGGGCCTAGAAGGTACCGGTGCCTACGGAGCAGAAGCCGCCCGCTTCCTTACTGCGAACGGCGTCACGGTCATCGAGGTCGACCGCCCCGATCGCAAAGCGAGGCGGGACAACGGCAAGTCCGATCCCGTCGACGCCTACGCCGCCGCGACCGCCGTGCTGTCGGGCCGGGCCTCGGGCATCCCGAAGACCCGCGACGGGATCGTGGAGGCCATCCGCACCCTGCGGGTGGCCCGCAGCTCGGCGGTCAAGGCCCGCACCCAGGCCATCAACCAGATCCGCACGCTGATCGTCACCGCCCCTGCCACGGTGCGCGAGAGGCTGCGCGGCCTGGCCACCGGCGAACTGGTCGACACCCTTGCTCGTTCCCGCCCGGCAGGTGACCTTGCCGATCCGGTCTGCGCGGCGAAGATCACGCTGCGACGGCTCGCTCGCCGCTACCAGCTGCTCTGCGAGGAGATCGCCGAGGCGGATGCGGACCTTGGGCCGCTGGTCACCCGGGCGGCACCGCGCCTGATCGCTCTGCCCGGCGTCGGCCCGGAGACCGCAGGCCAGCTGCTGACCAGCGCGGGCGACAACCCCGACCGCCTGAAGTCGGAGGCGTCCTTCGCGCACTTGTGCGGAGCCGCTCCAATCCCGGCCTCCTCGGGACGCACCAACCGGCACCGACTCAACCGCGGCGGCGACCGCCAGGCCAACAGGGCGCTGCACACCATCGTGCTGGTCCGGATGCGCTACGACCAGCGGACCAGGGACTACGTCGCCAAACGCACTACCGAAGGCATGACCAAGAAGGACATCATCCGCTGCCTGAAACGGTTCGTCGCCCGTGAGGTCTACAAGCACCTGCCCCACCCACGGATCACAACCGAACACCTCATCCAGACCACTTGACGATCTATAGGAGCTTCACCCGCACCCGGACCGGGGCCGGAGAGGAAAGCCTCTCCGGCCCCGGTCCCGCTGTACTCAGAGCCGGTCGACGATGTCCTGAAGCTGCTCGACCTCGGCCGACTGGCCCTCGACGATGGCCTCGGCCATCTTCTTGGCGTCGGCGCTCTCGCCGTTCTTCCGCTCGTCCTCGGCCATGCTGATCGCGCCGTTGTGGTGCTCGATCATCATCTCGGCGAAGGCCTTGTCGAACGCAGTGCCCTTGAGGGCCTTGAGCTCCGTCATGTCCGTGTCGGACATCATGCCGTCACCGCCGTGGCCGGAGCCGTGGTCCATGCCCGGCATGGACTCCGCCGCGACCGGCTGGTTCCACTCCTTCAGCCAGCCCTTCATCGTCCGGATCTCGGGATCCTGGGCCTTCTCGATCTTCCCGGCGAGGTCCTTGACCTCCGCGTCGGCGGCCCGGCCGTCGGCCAGCTCCGCCATCTCCAGGGCCTGTTCGTGGTGCGGGATCATCATCTGGGCGAAGGCGACGTCGGCGTCATTGAAGCCACCGGCCCCGGTCTCCGTCCCCGCCTCGGCCTCCGCCGACTTGGACGCCGAGCTGCCGTGCTCCATCGCGTCCATGTCGTCGTCCCCGCAGGCCGCGAGGAACAGGGCGCCGACGGTGACGAGTCCGGCCGCGGCGAGGCCGCGCTTGACTGCATTCATGGGTGATCTCACTTTGTGTGTGGTTCTGTCCTTCCGGGCATGCCGAGTCACGGGCTGACGCCCGTGGAAGGAACCGGCCTATTGCCGCAGAACCGACAGCTGGGTGAGATCGGGGCCGCGAGGCGGGGGATTGGGCCGCAGTACGGCGGCGACCTGGGCGAGCAGCCGCGCCAGCCACTCCCCGTGCCGGGTGAACGCCGACTTCAGCAGCGCGGCGAGCACCCACGCGCCGAACAGCACGGCCACGCACAGCGAGGCCATGTCCATAGGCATGGCGGGCTCGTGGGTGGATGACCCCGCGGGTTCGTCCGTCGCCGGATGCTCCATGGGCGGCGCGGCATGGGACGTGCTCCGCATCCCTTCATGAGCGGAGTCCTCGGGATGTCCCACGGTGTGCATCACGAACACCCCGAGCGCGAGCACGACGACGAGCAGCAGCTGCCCGAGGGCACCTCCTGCGCGTACGTACCTGCTTGCCCGCATCCCGGATTCCCGCCGTAGACCGTCCGCCCTGTCGCGTCCTGTCCGACATTACCCAACGGGATGCCCGGCGCACTCCGAACCCCACGGATGCCACTCTTGCTGTTAGCGTGCAGCTGCACATCATTCGCAATAACGTCGGAGGACGTTGGACATGCCGGTTTACTCGCTCCCGGAGCTTCCGTACGACTACTCGGCGCTGGCCCCGGTGATCAGCCCCGAGATCATCGAACTGCACCACGACAAGCACCACGCGGCATACGTCAAGGGCGCGAACGACACGCTGGAGCAACTCGCCGAGGCGCGGGACAAGGAGGCGTGGGGCTCGATCAACGGTCTGGAGAAGAACCTGGCCTTCCACCTCTCCGGCCACATCCTGCACTCGGTCTACTGGCACAACATGACCGGTGACGGCGGCGGCGAGCCACTGGAGAAGGACGGCGCCGGCGAGCTCGCGGCCGCCATCGCCGAGTCCTTCGGCTCCTACGACAGGTTCAAGGCCCAGCTCTCCAAGGCGTCGGCCACGACCCAGGGGTCGGGCTGGGGTGTGCTGGCGTACGAGCCGCTGAGCGGCCGCCTCATCGTCGAGCAGGTCTACGACCACCAGGGCAACGTCGGCCAGGGCTCGACCCCGATCCTGGTCTTCGACGCCTGGGAGCACGCCTTCTATCTCCAGTACAGGAACCAGAAGGTCGACTTCATCGAGGCCATGTGGAAGGTCGTCAACTGGCAGGACGTGGCCCGGCGCTACGCCGCCGCCAAGGAACGCGGCGACAGCCTGCTGCTCGCACCGTGACGGAGCAGCAGGGCTCCCGCAGGCCGGATGCCTGCGGGAGCCCTGCTGTCGCTGTGTGTGGGGCGGCTCAGATGTCCCGGAAGATTTCGATCTGCGCGCCGATCGAGTTCAGGCGCTCGGCGAGGTCCTCGTAGCCGCGGTTGATGACGTAGACGTTGCGGAGCACCGACGTGCCCTCGGCGGCCATCATCGCCAGCAGGACGACCACCGCGGGGCGCAGGGCCGGGGGGCACATCATTTCGGCGGCGCGCCAGCGGGTGGGGCCCTCGACCAGGACGCGGTGGGGGTCGAGCAACTGGAGGCGGCCGCCGAGGCGGTTGAGGTCCGTCAGGTAGATCGCCCGGTTGTCGTAGACCCAGTCGTGGATCAGGGTCTTGCCCGAGGCCACCGCCGCGATGGCCGCGAAGAACGGGACGTTGTCGATGTTCAGGCCCGGGAAGGGCATGGGGTGGATCTTGTCGATCGGCGCTTCGAGCTTGGAGGGTCGGACGGTGAGGTCCACCAGGCGGGTACGGCCGTTGTCCGCGAAGTACTCGGGCGTGCGGTCGTGGTCGAGGCCCATCTCCTCCAGGACCGCGAGCTCGATCTCCAGGAACTCGATGGGCACCCGGCGCACCGTCAGCTCCGACTCCGTCACCACCGCCGCGGCCAGCAGGCTCATCGCCTCGACCGGGTCCTCGGAGGGGGAGTAGTCGACGTCCACGTCGATGGTGGGCACGCCGTGCACGGTCAGCGTGGTGGTGCCGATGCCCTCGACCTTGACGCCGAGCGCCTCCAGGAAGAAGCACAGGTCCTGGACCATGTAGTTGGAGGAGGCGTTGCGGATCGTCGTCACACCGTCGTGCCTGGCCGCCGCCAGCAGCGCGTTCTCCGTCACCGTGTCCCCGCGCTCGGTCAGCACGATCGGACGGTCGGGGGAGATCGCCCGGTCCACCTGGGCGTGGTACAGGCCCTCGGTCGCCGCGATGTCCAGGCCGAACCGGCGCAGCGCGATCATGTGCGGTTCGATGGTGCGCGTGCCGAGGTCGCAGCCGCCGGCGTAGGGCAGCTTGAAGCTGTCCATGCGGTGCAGCAGCGGGCCGAGGAACATGATGATGGAGCGGGTGCGGACGGCGGCCTCGGCGTCGATGGCGGCCATGTCCAGCTCGGCCGGCGGCACCAGTTCGAGGTCGACCCCGTCGTTGATCCAGCGGGTGCGCACGCCGATGGACTGGAGGACCTCCAGCAGACGGTAGACCTCCTCGATCCTGGCCACCCGGCGCAGCACCGTGCGCCCCTTGTTGAGCAGCGAGGCGCACAGCAGGGCCACGCACGCGTTCTTGCTCGTCTTCACATCGATCGCGCCGGACAGCCGACGGCCGCCCACCACCCGCAGATGCATCGGGCCCGCATAGCCCAGAGAGACGATTTCGCTGTCCAGGGCTTCACCGATTCGGGCGATCATCTCAAGGCTGATGTTCTGATTGCCGCGCTCGATCCGATTGACGGCGCTCTGGGAGGTGCCGAGCGCCTCGGCCAGCTGCGTCTGTGTCCAGCCACGGTGTTGCCGGGCGTCACGGATGAGCTTGCCGATACGTACGAGGTAGTCGTCTGCCATGGGGTTGAGGCTATCTCAGATATGAGATGGCGCCTCCTGAGGGGGTCATTCGGGTGACAGACCGTCAAGGTCCGGGCGAATCCATCGATATCGGACAGTGTGTTCGATGTCGCTGCGGAGCCGCGCTGCCCCTCGCCTACCCCGTCCGGGCGAACTGATGGCAGAACTCCACCGGTTCCTCGAAGGCGACCGTCGGCACCGGGTCGCCGGTGACCAGGTACGCGTGCCGGGACACCGCCCCGTCCTCCGTCCGCAGCTCCAGCAGCCCGGGCTCCGGGCACCGCCAGGTCAGCCGGGTGAAGCTGTCCCCGAGGGTGTTGGTGAGATTGCTCCAGCCCTCTCCGTTGGCGCGCAACTCGAACTCCGAGCACTCCATCACGCCGTAGTCGAAGGGGATGCTGCTCCAGTGTCCGAAAAGTGCCTCGTCCACACCGGTGCGCGGATCGGCGGCGTCGTGTTCCGCGATCCGGCGGTCGGTGGCCACTTCGGGTCCGCCGAGGTCCACCACCCGGCTACCGTGCAGGGCGACGCCGAGATCGCGGAACTCGACGCCGACGTACGGTATGCCGTCCCGGGAGACCGGGTGGATGTGGACGGCGCGTACGTCGAGGCCCTCCGGGAAGCCCTCGTGGTGCGCGCACACCGCGTGCCGGAGCGCGGCGAAGAGCTCTGGGAGATGGGTCGCCGTCCAGGCGGCGCGCGCCAGGTCGGCGTCGGTCAGCAGGGGACAGCGCAGTGGGGCGCGCCCGGGACGCAGTCGCGTCCATGCGGTCTTCGGCAGCGGTACCCACGCCGTCCAGCCGCTGGCATGCCGATGGAAATCGCCTCGCTTCATGGTCGAAGAAGGACATCACAGTGAGGCCGGGCATGACCATCCCGGCCCCATGTACTAGAGTTATCTCGACATCGAGATATCTGCCGAGGCGTACCACAGCCGCCCCCCTGGTAAGGGTTACCTAACTTAGCCTGACCTCAGCGGATCGGCCAAGTCGGCGTGGCGGCAGGATGCGGTGGGAACGCGCACATCAAAGAAGGAGACTGTCGTGTCGGCGAACAGCTTCGACGCCCGCAGCACGCTGCGCGTGGGCGACGAGTCGTACGAGATCTTCCGGCTGGACAAGGTGGAAGGCTCGGCCCGCCTTCCGTACAGCCTGAAGGTGCTGCTGGAGAACCTGCTCCGCACCGAGGACGGCGCCAACATCACCGCCGACCACATCCGCGCGCTCGGCAACTGGGACTCGCAGGCCCAGCCGGCGCAGGAGATCCAGTTCACGCCCGCCCGTGTGATCATGCAGGACTTCACCGGTGTGCCCTGTGTCGTCGACCTCGCCACCATGCGTGAGGCCGTCAAGGAGCTCGGCGGCGACCCGAACAAGATCAACCCGCTCTCCCCGGCCGAGATGGTCATCGACCACTCCGTCATCGCCGACAAGTTCGGCACCAACGACGCGTTCGCGCAGAACGTCGAGCTGGAGTACGGCCGCAACAAGGAGCGCTACCAGTTCCTGCGCTGGGGTCAGACCGCCTTCGACGACTTCAAGGTCGTCCCGCCGGGCACCGGCATCGTCCACCAGGTGAACATCGAGCACCTGGCCCGTACGGTCATGGTCCGAGGCGGCCAGGCCTACCCCGACACCCTCGTCGGCACCGACTCGCACACCACGATGGTCAACGGCCTGGGCGTCCTGGGCTGGGGCGTCGGCGGTATCGAGGCCGAGGCCGCGATGCTCGGCCAGCCGGTCTCGATGCTCATCCCGCGCGTCGTCGGCTTCAAGCTGACCGGTGAGCTCAAGCCGGGCACCACCGCCACCGACCTGGTGCTCACGATCACCGAGATGCTGCGCAAGCACGGCGTCGTCGGCAAGTTCGTCGAGTTCTACGGTGAGGGCGTCGCCGCCACCTCGCTCGCGAACCGCGCCACCATCGGCAACATGTCGCCCGAGTTCGGTTCGACGGCTGCCATCTTCCCGATCGACGGGGAGACGCTGAACTACCTCAAGCTCACCGGCCGTTCCGCCCAGCAGGTCGCGCTCGTCGAGGCGTACGCCAAGGAGCAGGGCCTCTGGCTGGACCCGGCCGCCGAGCCCGACTTCTCCGAGAAGCTGGAGCTCGACCTCTCCACCGTCGTCCCGTCGATCGCCGGCCCGAAGCGCCCGCAGGACCGCATCGTCCTCGCGAACGCCGCCGCGCAGTTCGCCCAGGACGTCCGCAACTACGTCGCCACCGCCGACGAGGCGGGTGAGGAGTCCTTCCCGGCCTCCGACGCCCCGGCCGTCTCCAACGGTGTCCCGTCGAACCCGGTCGAGGTCACCGCCCCCGACGGCTCGACCTACACGATCGACCACGGTGCGGTGACGGTCGCGGCCATCACCTCCTGCACCAACACCTCGAACCCGTACGTGATGGTCGCCGCCGCGCTCGTCGCGAAGAAGGCCGTCGAGAAGGGCCTGACCCGCAAGCCGTGGGTCAAGACCACCCTCGCCCCGGGCTCGAAGGTCGTCACCGACTACTTCGACAAGGCCGGGCTCACCCCCTACCTCGACAAGGTCGGCTTCAACCTCGTCGGCTACGGCTGCACCACCTGCATCGGCAACTCGGGCCCGCTGCCCGAGGAGGTCTCCAAGGCCGTCAACGACCACGACCTGGCCGTGACTTCGGTGCTCTCCGGCAACCGCAACTTCGAGGGCCGGATCAACCCCGACGTCAAGATGAACTACCTGGCGTCCCCGCCGCTGGTCGTCGCGTACGCCCTGGCCGGCTCCATGAAGGTGGACATCACCACCGAGGCGCTCGGCACCGACCAGGACGGCAAGCCGGTCTTCCTCAAGGACATCTGGCCGACCGAGGCCGAGGTCAACGACGTCGTCGCGAACGCGATCGGCGAGGACATGTTCTCGAAGTCGTACCAGGACGTGTTCGCCGGCGACGCCCAGTGGCAGGCGCTGTCGATCCCGACCGGCAACACCTTCGAGTGGGACGCCGAGTCCACGTACGTCCGCAAGCCCCCTTACTTCGAGGGCATGACGATGGAGACCACCCCGGTCTCCGACATCGCGGGCGCACGTGTCCTGGCCAAGCTGGGCGACTCGGTCACCACCGACCACATCTCCCCGGCCGGTGCCATCAAGGCCGACACCCCGGCCGGCAAGTACCTCACGGAGCACGGCGTCGAGCGCCGCGACTTCAACAGCTACGGCTCGCGCCGAGGCAACCACGAGGTCATGATCCGTGGCACGTTCGCCAACATCCGCCTGCGCAACCAGATCGCGCCGGGCACCGAGGGCGGCTACACCCGCGACTTCACCCGGTCCGCCGAAGGTGAAGGAGGTGCCCCGGTGTCGTTCATCTACGACGCCTCGCAGAACTACCAGGCCGCCGGCACCCCGCTGGTCATCCTGGGCGGCAAGGAGTACGGCTCCGGCTCGTCCCGCGACTGGGCCGCCAAGGGCACCGCGCTCCTCGGCGTCAAGGCCGTCATCACCGAGTCGTACGAGCGCATCCACCGCTCGAACCTCATCGGCATGGGCGTCCTGCCGCTCCAGTTCCCGGCCGGCCAGAACGCCGACTCGCTGGGCCTGACCGGCGAGGAGACCTTCTCCATCACCGGCATCACCGAGCTGAACGAGGGCACCACCCCGAGCACGGTGAAGGTCACCACCGACACGGGCGTCGAGTTCGACGCGGTCGTCCGCATCGACACCCCCGGTGAGGCCGACTACTACCGCAACGGCGGCATCATGCAGTACGTGCTGCGCAACCTGATCCGCAAGTAAGCGGTCCGGTAACGCAGTCGAGGGCCGCATCTCCGGTACGACCGGGGATGCGGCCCTCCGCGTCTTTCCGGACGGCGATAGCGGTTTACGGCCATTCCCGCCACGGTCTCATGACGAATCTTCACAGGATTGCCATACTCCACCGTGCCGCACTGACCAGCGGGCATTCACGGGGGTGGACATGGTCCGCAAGTCCGGCGAGACTCCGCGCGGCTCCGACCTCGACTGCACCCTCCTGCTGGGGGCGGCCCTCTACCAGTGCCGTCTGGAACACGGCCTCTCCCTGCGCGCGTTGGCGCGACGGCTCGGTTTCGGCTCGCACAGCGGGCTGCTCGACTACGAGCGCGGCCGCCGCATCCTGCCGGAGTACCTGCTGACCGCCTACGAGCGGGAGTTCGGCACGGCGGCCGCGCAACTGCGGGAGCTGCGCGACCGCGCCCTGCGCGAGCAGGCCCGGGCCAAGGTCGGGGACCTGATCGACCGCTACGGCGTGCCGCCCGTCGTCACCCCGGCGGCGCTGCGCGTACCGCCGTTCGTCGGCCTGGTCTCCCGGCTCGCCCACACCCTGCACGCCCTCCCGGGCTGTATGGCGTCGGCTGTGAACGAGGCCTGGCGGACCAGCGCCGGACCGGCTCAGGGCCCGGAGCCCAGTGCGAACAGGGTGTGGTACCCGCGGTCGTAGTAGAGCAGCGGAGCACCGTCGGTGACGTCGGCGTGCTCCACCAGCCCGATCACCACGCTGTGATCGCCCGCCTCGACGACCGTGTGCCGACTGCACACCACCGTCGCCAGGGCGCCCGGGACCATCGGCACGCCGTGCAGCTCACCCCGGACGAGCCCCGCCGCCCGGTCCTCGCCGCGGGCGGCGAACCTGCGGGCCAGCGGCTGCTGTCCGGCGCCCAGGACATGCACCCCGAACCGGCGCGCGGCCGTGACGACCGCGTGGGCCGAGCCCCCGCGGTCGAGGCAGAACAGCACCAGCGGCGGGGTGAGCGACAGCGAGCACAGCGAGCCTACGGTGACGCCGTACGGCTGCCCCCGGTCGTCGAAGGTGGTCACGACCGACACCGAGGTGGCCACATGGGACAGCGCCCGGCGGAAGGCGACGGAGTCCACAGCCACGGCCGTCACCTCCCTCAGCGGCACAGGGCCAGCTGTTCGAGGATCTCCTCCCGGTCGGCGCCCGGGAGTTCGAGGGCCCGCGTGAAGTCAGCTGCGGCGGGCTCAGGCCGCCCCGCGGCCAGTTGGGCGGCGCCCCGGTTGTACAGCAGATCGGGATCGTCGCCCGTCTGCTCCAAGGCCCGCCCGAGTAGCCGTACCGCCTCGTCGTACGCGCCCTCCGAGTAGGCGAGCACCGCCTGGTTGACCAGCGCCTGGTACAGCTCGGGGTCGGCCTTCAAGGCGGCCGAGAAGGCATGCCGCGCCGTGTCGGCGTCGTCCCGCTCCAGGGCCAACAGGCCCTCTGTGCACAGCAGATGGGCGCTGTCCGGGTGCAGCGCCAGCCCTTCCGCCACGGAGGCCGCGGCCTCGTCCAGGCGGCCCGACTCCAGCAGCAGCGAGGCGTGGTTGATCCGCGAGTCCAGATGACCCGGCTCCAGCTCCAGCGCGTAGCCGAAGTCCTCGACGGCGCCGTCCAGATCGCCCCGCGCGGCCCGCACATCACCGCGGTTGTAGTACAGCTCGGGGAACGGCGGGCCCATCTTCATCGCCGTCTCGTAGTCCGTCAGGGCGGCCTGGTCGTCGCCCAGGCGGCGGTGCATGTTGCCCCGGTCCAGGTAGTACTCCGGGTAGTGCGGATCGAGGCCGATCACCGTGTCGAAGTCCGCCATGCTCTCCTGGAGCATGCCCATGCCGGCGTAGACGTTGGCCCGGTTGTGGATGAGCACGGACTTGTGCAGCCGGTACTTGTCCGGGTGCGTCTCCCGGTTCAGCCGGTCGACTCCCTCGGCCACCAGCTTCAGGGCCGTGGTGAGATGCCCCAGGTGCATCTCCACGAGGGCCAGGCCGTTCTGCTGGAACACCGTGTAGAACGCCCGGTCCTCGAAGTCCTCGGTGAGCGTGGCCAGGGCCACCCCGTTGCTCGCGTACGCCCGCGCCAGATGGTGGTCCAGCTCCTCCTTGGGCAGGAACCGGGTGTACAGCATCGCCATGTTGTAGCTCGTCGACATGTGGACCCGGGGCAGCGGATACCGGCCGCGCAGCTCGGTGTACAGCTCCTTGGCGCGGTGGGCCCGGCCGAGCGAGATCAGCGCGAGCGCGGCCTTCGCGGCGAAGTGGCAGTACTCCACCTGCCTGGTGTCCGGGTCGGTCAGCGCGTAGCCGCGCAGGCCGAGGTCCGCGGCGGCGGCGTAGAAGCCGAGGTCGACGCAGTAGTCCAGGGCCCGGCGCAGCGCGGCGGTCCCGGCCCCGGTCGGGTCGGTGCCGTGCTCGCGGTGGAAGGGGATCGCGCCCAGCGTGTGCCCGACGGCGCCGTCCGCCTCCAGTACGTCGGCGCGCGCGTCGTGCGCGGCGGCCCGGGTGGCCGGTTCGGCGTCCTGCCAGGCTGCCAGCTCGGCCGGATCGTCGCTGGTGCCGTCCGAGGCGATGTACGCCTGCCACAGCTCGTCCGGGGTGCGCGCCGGCCCCTCGTCGGCGGGATCGGCGTCGAGGGTGTCCGCGTACCGGCCCACGGCGGTGCCCAACTCACCCGGCAAGTGGCCCCGGCCCGTCCCGACGAGCAGGCGTACGGCGCGCGGATCGCATCGGCGCAGCATGATGGCCAGGCACTCGCGGTCGGTCGCGTCGGCCTCGTGGGCGTTGTCGAAGAACACGGTGAGCGGACCGGCCGGAGCCTCCCGGTCCGCCCGGCACTCCTTCAGGAACTCCACGATCCCGTGCGGCGTACGACGGCTGCGCGCCTCGCTGTAGAAGCGGGTCCGCTCCTCGCCCACGGCCAGCCGGGTCAGCGTCTCCGGCTCCGCTTCGAGCAGCGCGTGCAACTCGGGGGCGGCGGTGAGGATCTCGACCTGGTGGTCGCGGACGAGGTCCGGGCGCCGGGCGAAGACCGACGGCACGAGCGCGCGCAGCATTCCGCCGAGCCCCGTGTACGGGCCGCGCAGACGGCGGTGGCAGTCCACCCGGACGGCGTCGGCGGGCAGCAGCGCCCGGGCGGCGCGGTCCCGGTCCGGGGCGCGGTCGCCGCGGATCCGCAGGTGGCGGGGGGCAGATTCGGGCGAGGGCATGGGCTTGGGTCCTTCCGTAAGAGGGTGCGGCCGGTGTGGGGCTTCAGAGGGAGGTCGTACGGCGGGCGCGCAGGCGGTCGCGGATGCCCAGGGCGAGGAGGATGCCGAGCGGGACGAAGGCGGAGGCGGCGGAGATCGCGCTGTCCCAGAAGCGCACGCCCCACGTGCCGTCGACCGTGCCCTCCCAGACCCGCTCGACGAACTCGACGGCGATCGGGGTGAGCGCGGCGACGACGGTGGCGGTGAGCACCAGCGCGCCCGCGACGTAGAACGGCTCGTACCAGCGCGCCACTTGCCGGTCCCGGTCGCTCCACGCGCTCTCGTCGAGCACCGGAGCACGGCGGGCCAGGCGCCGCGCGCGGTTGCGCAGCCGGGCGTCGGTGGCCCCGTGTAGATCGTGGCAGCCGAGCGCGGAGGCGATGAGGAAGTACAGGTCGGTGCGGAGGAAGAGATAGAACTGCCAGGTGAAGCGGAGGATCGTCAGGAAGGCCAGCGCAAGCGCCAGCCGCCCGGTGACGCCGAGTTCACCGTCCGCGTTGTGTGCGGCGGCCGCGTACAAGGTCAGCCCGCAATACATGAGGACATCGCCCACCATGCCCGCCAGGAACGGCAGATAGCGGCGGCGCTTCTCCACCCCGAGCAGCCCCTTGAGGGTCGTCTCGAACACGATGAAGTACATCCGGCGCCCCACCGAGAGCCGGCAGGGCAGCCCGAGCCGCCGCCCGCTGAGCACATGGAACGCCTCGTGCCACGCGATGCCGGCCGTCTGCCCGACGAGCAGCACGAGTTGCACGGTCAGCAGGGAGTCGGTGAAGAACACCTGGCCCGGATCCGGGCGCAGCGCGGGCTCCCGTACGAGCGCGACGACCGTGGCGAGCACGAGGAGGGCGTACGCCGCCCAAGCGGCCGGTGCGAACACCGCGCGGCCGAGCCGGCGGAAGGAGACGGGGCCGGTCGGTGCGGGGGCCATGTCCTCCCCCTGTTGCCCGGCCACGAAGCCGAGTTCGAGCAAGGTGTCCAGGAAGTCCTCGATGTCGATCGGCTCGCCGTAGGTCTCCTCGTGCCACTGCGCGGCCTGCCGGGGTGTGGCGCCGTCGATCAGGCGCCGCAGCAGCGCGGTGCCGTCGGCCGGCAGGACGGCGTAGTCGTCGGTGTCGGGGCGGCCCACGACGATCTCGTCGGGGCCCTCGGCGACGAAGGTCAGATGATGGAACGGGACGCGCTCGTCGAGTGCCGGCTGCCGAGCCGTGTCGTGCGCATCGGTGATGTCCATGGCCCTCCCCACGGCCTGAGCCTGTGCGCGGCCGGGACACGGCCGCGCACAGGGGTGTCGGTCACTGGTCGGCAGGCACCGATCAGAAGACGAACGTCGAGTACGAGGAGCAGGCGCTCGTCAGCCGGATCGGGCCCGCCTTGCGAACCGCGATCTTCTTCACCGGGGCGGGCTTGATGACCTTCTTCACGGTGTTCTCCCTTTCAGCAGGACGGTGTTCGGACGGTCGAGGACGCCACCGGAGCGGCGACCCGACCGCCGTTTCTAGCAGCGATCCGCGCTGGTCGACGGCCCGCCGAACGACCGCGCGCCCATCCGGGACCGGTGGCCGAACCTCCGCGGAACAACGACCGACCACGGCCCGCGCGCAGGACATCGGCGCAGCTCAGGTGGAACACAGGATTCCCCCAGCGGACGGGGACAGGATCGGGACATGTCTGGAAGCTGGGGTCCCGATGCGCCACATCGTGCGCGGACTTGAGGACGGCGGATGACCCACCGACCGCGCGCCCGCTCCCTCCGCGCCCGCCTGCTGCTCCTCATCAGCGCCACCCTCGTAGTGGTGTGCGCGGCGATGGCCTTCACCACTGCCTATGTGCAACGCGCCACGCTGCTGGGCAACTTCGACGACCGGGTCACCGAGGCCGCTGAGCACAGCCTCGACGAGGCCCGGCTCGACCCCGACGGTCTCGGCTACCTCGACGCGACCGGCCACTCCGCGGGCCTGCTCGCCGCCCGACTCGACGAGGACGGCGGCATCCTCTCCGCGGCCGTGGTCAGTCAGGACGCCACCGCCCCCAAGCACCTCACGGCTGCCCAGCGAGCCGCGCTGTCGGACATCCGGGCCGACGGCACGCGGCACACTCGGACCGTCCCTGGCCTGGGCACGTACCGGGTCACCGTGCTCTCCGGTGCCGGCGACGGCGTGCAGGTGCTGACCGGACTGCCGATGGCGGACGTACAGCGGATGATCAGCGACTTGATGCTCACCGGGTCCGTAGTGGCCGCCGCGGGACTGGTCGTCGCCGGAGGCGTGAGCGCGGTCGTGATCCGGCGCCAACTGCGCCCGCTCGGCCGGGTCGCCACCATCGCCGCCGAGGTCTCCCGAGCCCCGCTGGACCGCGGTGAGGCCACCGCCCTCACCCGGGTCCCGGAGCGCGACACCGACCCCGGCAGTGAGGCCGGTCAGTTGGGCGCGGCGCTCAACCGCATGATGGACCACGTCGAGTCATCGCTCACCGAACGCCGCCGGGCAGAGGAGCGCATGCGCCGCTTCCTCGCCGACGTCAGCCATGAACTGCGCACCCCGCTCGCCTCCATCGCGGGCTACGCGGAGCTGATGAACCGCGGCGCCGACCGGATCGAACCGGCACTGGCCTGGCGGCGCGTCCTTGCCGAGTCCGCCCGGATGACGGGCCTGGTCGAGGACCTCCTGCTGCTGGCCCGGCTGGACGAGGGGCGTCCACCGCACTCCGCGGAGGTGGACCTGGCGGCACTGGTCGCCGAGGCGGTGTGGGGCGCACGGGCCGCGGGCGGCGACGGCCACGACTGGCGGCTCGCCCTGCACGCCGACACCCCCGCCCTGGTCACCGGCGACGAGGCCCGCCTCCACCAACTGGTCGCCAACCTCCTGGCCAACGCGCGCGTGCACACCCCCGCGGGCACGCGGGTCGTCGCCACGGTGGAGACACGGGGCACCGACGTCGTCGTCCGCGTCACGGACGACGGCCCCGGAATCCCGCCCACCCTCCTCCCCACGGTCTTCGAACGCTTCACCCGAGCCGATGCCTCCCGCTCCCGCACCCCCGGCGCCACGGGCGGCACCGGCCTGGGCCTGGCCGTCGTCGCGGCGATCACCGCGGCCCACGGCGGCCGCATCGACGTGGAGAGCGAACCGGGCCGAACGGAGTTCACCGTACGACTGCCGTTGGCGGGGGAGGTGTTGGCGAGCGAGGTGAGGGGGTCCTGGACAGAAACGTCGGCAGTGCGCTGAGGGTCATTCCGGCGGCGCCGATCCAGAGGGTCGTGTGACGCGTCTGCGCCAGCCGTTTACAACCGCGCCCCATGGCGCTACTTTCCGATTCAAGTGAGGTGGGAGCGCTCCCACATTCGGTGGACCGGAACCCGCCCCGCAGGACCGCTCCCGCCCCACCCATCCGCACGCACATGCCGCTCGGCCCGTACCTGATGGATGGACTGAACTGTCATGATCCTGACACCACCGACGATGGGCTCCGCGCCCGACAACCCCCCACGCCGATTAGCGCTCACCCTGCGCACCAAGGCCCTCTTCCTCGTCCTGGTCTCCCTGCTCGCCACGATCCCGGCCCTCGCGCTCGTGATGTCCGCCGGGACCGAGGCGGAGGCGCACGGTACGCCCATGAAGCCGGGCAGCCGTACGTTTCTGTGCTGGCAGGACGGGCTGACCGACACCGGTGAGATCAAGCCGGTCAACCCGGCCTGCAAGGCGGCGCAGCAGGTCAGCGGGACGACCCCGTTCTACAACTGGTTCTCGGTGCTCCGTTCCGACGGCGCCGGCCGCACCCGCGGCTTCGTGCCGGACGGCGAGCTGTGCAGCGGCGGCAACTCCAACTTCACCGGCTTCAACCAGCCCCGCAACGACTGGCCGCTCACCCACCTCACCTCGGGTGCGACCGTCGACTTCTCCTACAACGCCTGGGCCGCGCACCCGGGTTGGTTCTACGTCTACATCACCAAGGACGGCTTCGACCCGACCCAGGCCCTCACCTGGGACGACATGGAGGAGCAACCCTTCCTGAGCGTGGACCACCCGCCGCTCAACGGGTCCCCGGGCACGGTCGAGGCCAACTACTCCTGGACCGGGCAGCTTCCGGCGAACAAGTCGGGCCGCCACATCGTCTACATGGTCTGGCAGCGCTCCGACAGCGCCGAGACCTTCTACTCCTGCTCCGACATCGTCTTCGACGGCGGCAACGGCGAGGTCACCGGCATCAAGGAGCCCGGCAACCCCACCGAGCCGGTCCCCGGCACCTGCACCGCCACCCGCAGGACCACGGGCAGTTGGAGCGGCGGCTACCAGTCCGAGGTCACCGTCACCAACTCCGGCGACGTCCCGATGCTCGGCTGGATGGTCGACTGGACCCTCCCGACCGGCCAGCGCGTCGACAGCCTCTGGAACGGCACCCCGACGTACAACGGCCAGGCCGTGATGGTCCACAACGCGAACTGGAACGGCTCACTCGATCCGGGCGAGTCCACCACCTTCGGCTACGTCGTCTCCGGCAGCGGAGGTGATACGGCGACCACCCTGCCCTGCCGGGTCGGCTGAGCGGGCTCCGGAACGGACGGACCCGGTGGGCGTGGGCTGTCGCCCACCGGGTCCGTGCCATTCCCTGCCACTCTCTGCCATTCCCTGGGGGGAATTGTCGGTCGTGACGGCCCGTCGCAGGATCTCCTCCGAAGCAAGTCAGCACCCGGCAGTCGGCAAGGAGACCCACGATGACCGTGATCGACATCGACCCGCACGATCTGGCCCGCGACTACGTCGCCCAATGGAATGCGAAGGACGCCGCCGAACGCCGCGCCGCCATCGAGCGGCTCTGGTCCGAGGACGGCACCCACATCCTCCAACCGCCCCTGGAGATACGGGAGATCGCCGCCGGCCTCGGCTTCGACCACCCAACCCTCCGAGCCCAGGGATACGACGCCATCGAGACCCGAGTCACCCGCAGCTACGAGGAGTTCGTGGCGCAGAAGGGCTACGCCTTCCGGCTCTCCGGTGACGCGGTACGCCTCGACCGTCTGGTCAAGTTCGCCTGGGACACGGTGCTCGCCGAGACCGGCGAGGTGCTGGGCGGCGGCCTGGAGATTCTCGAACTCGACGACGACGGCCGGATCAGGACGGACTACATGTTCCCGGGGGCGTGATTCTCGGAGGCCGCGGACAACGCCACAGCCGTCGCGCGGTCCGCCGGCAGGAAGGCTTCGAGCTTCAGCTCGGCGAGCGTCACATCGACGGCGGTGGCGAAGGCCGTCACCGTCGTCATCAGGCGCAGTTCGCCGTACGAGGACCGCAGGCGCAGCGGCACGGCGAAGCCGAGCGGTGCGTCGGACGGCGTCAACTCCGGTACATACGCGGAGAGTTCGGTGCGCAATTCGTCCTGGCCGTCCAGCCGTACGAGGATATGGCGCGCCCACTCAGCGAGGTTGACGATGCGTGGCGCCATGCCTTCGGGGTGCAGCGCGAGCCGGTAGACGTTCCGGCCCGGACCCAGCAGCTCGGGGGCGGCCCCCTCGGTGACCACGTCCAGCGCGGAGTTCGCGGCGATCAGACCGCCGTACCGGTCCACGACCACCGCCGGATACGGCAGATGCCCGCGCAGAATGTGCTCGATCGCATCCTGCACCGGAGCCAGCACCGGATCGTCCAGCCGGCTCTCCGGGTACACGGGCGCGTACCCGGCCGCCAGCAGCAGCTCATTGCGCTCCCGCAACGACAGCTCCAGCGACTCGGCCAGCCGTACGATCATGTTCCGGCCCGGCGCCGACCGGCCGGACTCGATGAAGCTGAGATGCCGCTGGGTCGTACCCGCCCGCGACGCCAGATCGAGCTGGCTCATACGGCGGTGGGTGCGGCGTGCGCGCAGCGCGCTGGGGAAGTCCATGCCATGACTCAACTGCCTTACACGGCAAATGATTTCAGCAGGTTGAAGCCCTGGGACTGGGCGAAGTCCGCGATCCGCTTGCGATCCGCGGCCTTTCGACGGTCGGCCTCCTTCAGCGCGGTGGGCCCCGGAACCACGGCGTCGGTGAGCAGGGCGACCACGTCATTGACGATCAGGCCCGGGGCAACCAGGTAGGCGGCGGCGTGGACGCCGTACCGCAGCGCCTTCGCGAACGCGCCCTCCTGGTGCTTGGCCAGCGCCTCGGCCGTGGCGGTGTCCAGGAGGCGCTCGATGGGAGGGTGCTCGTCGTCCGCCCAGGGCTCCTCCGGCTCTGCCGGCTCGACGGTGACGGCCAGGTCGCGGAGGTGCTCCTCGGCCCACTCCGCCAGTGCGTCGAGGGGATCCGCGCCCGCGAGATCGAGTTCGTCGAGGTTCGCCGCGAGGCGTCGCTCGACCTTGCGCAGGGTCGGCTCCTCGGCGGCGTAGGGCGCCACCTGGAGCTCGAACCACTCCGTGATGTTCTCGACCACGCCCTCGGCGAACGGCGGCCCAGGCTCCGGCAACGGCACCGGAACCGACGTCCGCGCCGGTGGGGCGGGAGGATCCACGCGCGGCCGCTCGGGCGGCTGCGGGGGAGTAGGGGGTGTCGGGGGCGGTCCGGGGAATCGCATGACGCCTCCTCATGCCAGGGACCCGCTCCGGGCGGACCCGGTGAGAGTGAGCCGAACTCCACCGGGTCCGCGAGCCGGGCCGACGAGGGGGGGAAGTGCCGGTCCGGGTGATGCGTGGCTTGTGAGGCGCGGAGGTGCGCGACAACGTTGTCTGAGTGGTCTACACATGATGCTACCGCCCCAACGGACAACGATGTCAAGCCAGTTGGGGAGTTGGCCCGTCCGGGTGGCCGACATGCGAGCCTGCGCCGCCGGAGGCGCCCTTCCGTGGTACCGCTGGCGCACGCTACTGTCCCTGCGGCTTGTGCGACCTGTGGTGCGCGACCCGTCCGGAGAAGGAGGGGCCGCGTCATGCGTTTCCGTCCCCTGTCCGTGCTGTTGGCCGCCGTACTCGCGGCCGTCGGCGCCACCCCCGCCCTGGCGGCGACGTCCCCACCCACTGATGCGTCCACCCTGGTGGACGACCCCACCACCTACGTCGACCCCCTCATCGGCACCAAGAACGGCGGAAACGTCTTCCCCGGCGCCGTCACCCCCTTCGGCATGTTCTCCTTCAGCCCCGAGAACACCCGCGGCGACGCCACCCGCACCGCGGCCCCCGGCGGCTACCACTACGACGCCACCCGGATCCGCGGCTTCAGCCTCACGCACATGTCCGGCACGGGCTGCGCCGGAGGCAGTGGGGACATCCCGCTGTTCCCGCACGCGGGCGAGGTCACCTCGTCCCCGGCGAGCGACACCAAGGACCAGGTGTACGCCGCCGACTTCAGCCACGCCGACGAGAGCGCGGAGCCCGGCAGCTACCGGGTCGGTCTCGCCTCCGGCGTCACGGCGGACCTCACGGCCACCGCCCGCACCGGCTCGGCCCGCTTCACCTACCCGGCCGACAAGCCCGCCTCGCTCCTCTTCCGCACCGCCAACTCCGAGGTGGGGTCGACCGATTCGACGATCAGCATCGACCCCGAGAAGCGGACCGTCTCCGGCTCCGTGACCTCCGGGAACTTCTGCGGCTACCTCGATCCCGAGGGCCGACGGGCGTACTACACCCTGTATTTCACCGCCCGTTTCGACCGCGCCTTCAAGGCGACCGGCACCTGGCACGACGATCAGCTGAACCCGGGGTCCCGCGAGGCGAGCGGTGGCACCGGAGGGTTCTCGAACGGCGGGCGGCCGGTGCCGGGCAAGGGCGCGGGCGGCTACGTCGAGTTCGCGCCGAGCGCGGATCCGGTCAACGTCAAGGTCGGTATCTCGTACGTCGGTCAGGCCGGTGCCGAGGCCAATCTGGCCGCGGAGAACCCGCCCGGCCGTTCCTTCGAGGCGGTCCGGGACGCGGCCCGCGCCGACTGGCGTCAGCGGCTGGACGCCATCCGGGTCGGCGGCGGCACCGAGGAGGAGCGCACCACCTTCTACACCGCGCTGTACCACTCCCTCCTCCACCCGAACGTCATCAGCGACGCCGACCGCAGATACCGGGGCGCCGACGGCAAGGTCCACACCGTCCGCCACGGCCACCGCGCCCAGTACGGCACCTTCTCCGGCTGGGACGTCTACCGCGACCAGGTACAGCTGCTGACCCTGCTGGAGCCCCGCACGGGCTCGGACATCGCCCAGTCGCTGTACGAACTCGCCGGGCAGAACGGCGGGATCTGGGACCGCTGGCTGCACGGCGCGGGCGGCACCCACGTCATGAACGGCGATCCGTCGGCCATCGCGCTCGCCGGTATCCGTGCCTTCGGCGGCACGGACTTCGATCTGCGCGGTGCCTTCGCCTCCCTTCTCAAGGCGGCGACCGTCCCCACCGAGAAGGACCTGTCCGCCGACGGGAAACCGGTGCTGTCAGTTGGCCAACGCCCCTCTCTCGACAAGTACTTGAAGCATCACTACATGCCGTCCGTCTCCAACGCCTGGGGCGGTGCCGCCGAGACGCTGGAGATGTCCGGCGCCGACTTCGCGCTCGCCCAGCTCGCCCCGGCGGCGGGTCGCAAGGACGTCGCTGCGGAGTTCGGACGCCGCTCGCAGTGGTGGCAGAACAACTTCAACATCGCCGCCCACCCGTCGGGCGGATACATCGCCAACCGCAAGGCCGACGGCAGCTGGGTCACCGGCTTCACCCCGGCCACCGGCAACGGCTTCGTCGAGGGCACGGCGGCCCAGTACACCTGGATGGTTCAGCACAATCCGGCGGGCCTGTTCGCTGCGATGGGCGGCCGGGATCGGGCGGTCGAGCGGCTGGACTCCTTCTTCCACGACGCCGACGGGGGCTGGGCCTTCACCGGCAGCGGGGGTGAGAAGTCCGAGCTGGACAACGAGCCGTCGATCAACGTGCCCTACCTGTACGCCTACGCCGGAGCGCCGTACAAGACGCAGGAGACGGTACGCGCCGCGATGCGCGAGCTGTGGTCGACGGGGCCCGGCGGGATTCCCGGCAACGACGACCTCGGCGCGATGTCGGCCTGGTACGTCTTCTCCGCGCTCGGCCTGTATCCGCAGGTGCCCTCGCGGGCCGAACTCGTCCTCGCCTCACCGCTGTTCCCGCGGATCGAGATCGACCGCCCGCACGGCAACGACATCTCCGTCCGCGCGGAGGGCGCCGCCGCGGACGCCCCGTACATCCGCTCCCTGAAGGTCAACGGCCGGACCAGTGAACGGCCTTGGCTCCCGGCATCCTTCGTGCGGGACGGCGGCAGGCTCGACCTTGCGCTCTCCGGTACGCCGGACAAGAGCTGGGGCAGCGCTCCCGACGACGCCCCGCCGTCCTTCCGCGCCGGGGAGCAGCCGTACCAGATCGGGGTCGGTCCGACGACGGCGCGGCTCGCCCCGGGCGGCAGTGCGAAGGTCGGGATCAGGGCCCTCGCGATGAGCGGGGCGGGGGCGGGTCCCGAGGTTCGCTTCCGGGTCGACGCACCCGACGGCATCACCGCCACGCCGGCCGAGGGCGCGGTCGTCGACGGTGCCCAGGAGATCACCCTGAGCGCGGCCGCGGACGCACCCCAGGGCTTCCACGAGGTGCGGGTGGCGGTCACCTCCGAAGGCAGCTCGTACGAGCAGCCGGTTTCGCTGACGGTCGCCGCGCCGGACACCCTGCTCGCCGCCTACGACAACGCCGGGATCTCCGAGGACTCCGGCGACCACGACGAGGCCGACTACGACGGTGGCGGCTGGAGTTACTCCCGTCAGGCGCTCGCTGCGGCGGGGCTGACGCCGGGCGGGCAGGGCACGGTGAACGGGCTGACCTTCACCTGGCCCGACTCGCCGAGCGGCCGCCCGGACAACGCCTCCGCCGACGGACAGACCATCCAAGTGCGGGACGGAGTAAGCCAGTTGTCCTTCGTCGGCAGCGCGGTCAACGGCAACCGCCAGTCCGAGGCGACCGTCACCTACACCGACGGCACCACCGCGACGGTCCCCCTCGCCTTCACCGACTGGACCGTCGGCGGCGGCAACGGCTCCATCCAGTACGGCAATGAGGTCGTCGCGCGGGCCGCGTACCGGAATGTCGCGGGCGCCGACCGTGATCCGGTGGCCACCTACGTGTTCGCCACCCGGCCGTTCACCGCACCGGAGGGGAAGACGATCGCGAGCGTACGGCTGCCGAAGGAGGGGAATCTGCACCTGTTCACGCTGGCCCTCGGCTGACCCCCAACACATCGGCCAACCAGTCGAGTTGGCGCCGCACATGGACCGCGTCGCCGCCCTCGTGACCGTTGAACGGGTAGGCGTGCAGCACCTTGCGTGGTGCGGTGCCGGTCAGTTCCGCGTACCGGTTGAAGGCCGCGTACGCCCCGCTCGGCGGGCACACCGTGTCGCGCAGACCGACGCCGAAGTGGGCCGGCGCCTGGGCGCGGCGCGCGAAGGAGACGCCCTCCAGATGGGCGAGGGTGTGGTAGGCGGCGGTCTCGGCGCCCCGGTGCACCGACAAATACGCGGCGATCTCGCCGTAGGGGCCCTGGTCCGTGAGGTCCAGGGCCCTTCGGATGCCGCACAGCAGCGGGGCGGTGACCAGGGCCGCCGCCAGATCCGGGACCAACCCGGCCACCGCCAGGGCCAGTCCGCCGCCCTGGCTGTTGCCGACGGCGACCGTGCGCGCCGGGTCCACGCCGGGCAGGGCGCGTACCGCGGTGACCGCGCGGACGGCGTCCGTGATCAGGCGTCGGTAGTGGTGGTCGTGCGGCGCGAGGAGTCCACGTACCGCCGGGCCGGGGCCGCCCGGGGCGTGGGCGTGCGGGTCGGGGGTGGCGCCGCCGCTGCCGTACTGGTCGCCCTGGCCGCGGTTGTCCATCAGCAGATGCGCGTACCCGGCGTTGACCCAGGTCAGGCGCTCGTGGGGGAGTCCGCGGCCGCGGCCGTACCCGGCGAACTCCACCACCGCGGGAAGCGGTTCGGGGGTGTCGGCGGGGCGGCTGAACCAGGCCCGCACCGGGTCTCCGGCGAAACCGCGGAACGTCACGTCCCAGGTGCGCGTCAGCCGTAGGCCCGTCTCCACGGCACGCACCGACACCAGCGGCTCGGCCTGCTCGGCCTCCTTCAGGGTGTCCCGCCAGAACGCGTCGAAGCCGGCGGGCTCGTCGAGGGGTGGACGGTAGTGCTCCAGTTCGGGTGGCGGAAGGTCGAACGCGGGCACGGACGGCACCTCGCAGGAGTCGGTGGAGAGACAGAAACTTGCGATGACGCAAGGGGTGGATCTCTCCGTCCTGCCCAGCGGCAGCTGCGTTTCAACGCGACGCGTGCGTCTCGACTGACCCGTGCGGAACCCATTGACAGCGCTTTCTGGCAGCTCTAGGTTGCCGCGAGTTACCGGTAAGAGCTCGAAAGTTTCGGTTCCCAACCCCTGTACAGGAGACCGAGTTTGAGCACCTCCACCCGTTCCGCGCTGCGCCGCGACTGGCAGTTGTACTCGCTGGCCGTGCTGCCCCTGCTGTTCTTCCTGGTCTTCCGCTATCTGCCGATGCTCGGCAACGTGATCGCCTTCCGCCGCTTCCAGCCGGGCGGTTCGATCTTCGGCGAGCAGTGGGTGGGCCTGCGCTATGTGGAGATGTTTCTCTCCGACCCCACCTTCTGGCAGGTGTTCCGGAACACCCTGTGGCTCGGCGGGCTCACCCTCGTGTTCTGCTTCCCGATCCCGATCGTGCTGGCGCTGCTGCTCAACGAGGTGCGCCGGCGATCTCTGAAGCGGTTCGTGCAGTCGGTGTC
This sequence comes from Streptomyces davaonensis JCM 4913, assembly GCF_000349325.1. Classification (GTDB taxonomy): domain Bacteria; phylum Actinomycetota; class Actinomycetes; order Streptomycetales; family Streptomycetaceae; genus Streptomyces; species Streptomyces davaonensis. Next base: position 2,714,234 of record NC_020504.1, on the reverse strand, counting down.
GTACCTGCCGCACTTCCTGTCGATCGTGATCGTCGCCGGTATCACGTTGCAGATGCTCGCCACCGACGGGCCGGTCAATCATGTGCTGGGGTGGTTCGGGCACGACGAGATCCGGTTCATCCAGGAACCCGAGTGGTTCCGCACGGTCTACGTCGGCTCGGAGATCTGGCAGACCGCGGGCTGGGGCACGATCCTCTATCTCGCGGCGCTCACCACCATCGACGAGGACCTGTACGAGGCCGCCCGCATCGACGGTGCGAACCGCTGGAAGCAGACCTGGCATGTCACCCTGCCCGGCATCCGGCCCACCATGATCACGCTGCTGATCCTGAACGTCGGCACGTTCATGGCGGTGGGCTTCGAGAAGGTCCTGCTGCTGTACAACCCGCTGACCTACCAGACCTCGGACGTGATCTCGACCTACGTCTACCGGACCGGCGTGGAGTCCAACAGCTTCAGCTACGCCGCCGCCATCGGCCTGTTCGAGGCGGTCATCGGCCTGGTCCTGATCACCTCCGCCAACCAGCTCTCGCGCCGGACAGTGGGGACCAGCCTGTGGTGAAGCCGAGCCGTTCCTACCGGGTCTTCCAGGGCGTCAACGGGGTGATCCTCACCCTCGTCGTGGCCGTGACCCTGTACCCCTTCCTCAACATCATCGCCAGGTCCTTCAGCGGGGAACGGCAGATCCGGGCCGGTGAAGTCACCCTGTGGCCCAAGGGGTTCAACCTCACCACGTACAAAATCGTGTTCCAGGACTCGATGTTCTGGCGGAACTACGGCAACACCGTGCTCTACACGGTCGTGGCGACCGGCGTCGCCATGGTGCTGACGACCTGTTACGCCTACGTCCTGTCGAAAAAGCACCTCAAGGGGCGCGGATTCCTCGTCGGCATCGCCGTGTTCACCATGTTCTTCACCGGCGGTCTGATCCCGAACTATGTGCTGATCACCAGCCTCGGCCTGAAGAACAGCGTCTGGGCCATCGCCCTGCCGAACGCGATCAGCGTCTTCAACCTGCTGGTGATGAAGGCCTTCTTCGAGAGCCTGCCGACCGAGCTGGAGGAGGCCGCCCAGATCGACGGGCTGAGCACCTACGGCATCCTGCTGCGGATCGTGCTGCCGCTGTCCAAGGCGGTCGTCGCGACGATGGTGCTCTTCTACTCGGTCTCGTTCTGGAATTCGTGGTTCAGCGCGTTCCTCTACATGGACCGGACCGATCTGATGCCGGTCACCGTCTACTTGCGCAACCTCATCCAGGGCGCCACCGGCGGCTCCAACGCGGGCGCCGGGACCGACCAGCTCAGCCAGGTCGCGGCGAACATCCAGGCGGTCACGATCGTGCTCACCGCGCTGCCGATCCTCTGCGTGTACCCGTTCGTCCAGCGCTACTTCGTCTCGGGCGTGATGCTCGGCGCCGTCAAGGGCTAACAAGGGAGTATCTGTGAAGAACACCGGACAGCTGTCGCGGCGTCAGATCCTGGCCGCCGCCGGTTTCCTCGGCCTGGCCGGCCTCACCGGCTGCGGCAGCGGTGACGACGGCGGCGACCCCAAGGACCTGTCGGACAAGCAGAACGGCGCGATGAAGGACTACCGCGCCGGACAGCGGTTCAAGGCCGCCAAGCCGCTCTCCTTCTCCCTCCTGCACAACAACAACCCGGTCTACCCGACCAAGAAGGACTGGCTGTTCTGGAAGGAGGTCACCAAGCGGACCGGGATCACCCTGGAGCCCCTCGACGTCCCGCTCGCCGACTACGAGAAGAAGCGCAGCGTCCTCATCGGCGCGGGCGACGCCCCCTACCTGATCCCCAAGACGTACCACCCCTCCGAGGTCGCCTTCGTGTCCTCGGGCGCGATCCTCCCGGTCAGCGAGTACGTGCACCTGATGCCCAACTACCGCGACAAGGTGAAGAAGTGGCAGCTCGAACCCGAGCTGGACTCCATCCGCCAGTCGGACGGCAAGTACTACCTGCTGCCCGGCCTGCACGAGAAGCCCAAGCCCGGCTACTCGCTCTCGCTGCGCACCGACATCCTCGACCAGCACGGCCTCACCCTGCCCACCACCTGGGACGAGGTGTACGACGTCCTGAAGGCGCTCAAGGAGGAGTACCCCGACAAATACCCGTGGACCGACCGCTGGAGCACCAACACCCCCTTCCCGTGCGGGGCGTTGTTCAGCTACTTGGGCCAGGCGTACGGGGTCAAGGCGGGCTGGACGTACGACAACATCAGCTTCGACACCCAGGCCGAGAAGTTCGTCTTCACCGCCGCCCAGGACGGGTACCGCCAGATGGTCGAGTACCTGAGGAAGATCGTCGCCGAGAAGCTCCTCGACCCGGAGAGCTTCACCCAGCAGGACGACCAGGCGGTACAGAAGCTGCTCGCCGAGAAGTCCTATGTCATCAGCGCCAATCCACAGGAACTGGTGCAGAACTACCGCTACAACCTCCAGAAGCAGGTCAGGGGCGCCGAGATGGAGATGGTTCCCGTGCCGCTCGGCCCGGCGGGCCCCGTGGTCCTCGGGGGGATCCGGCTGGAGAACGGCGTCATGGTCTCCAGCAAGGCCCTCAAGAGCGACTCCTTCGTGGCGATGATGCAGTTCGTGGACTGGCTCTGGTACTCCGACGAAGGGCAACAGCTCTGCAAGTGGGGGGTCTCCGGCGTCACTTACACCGAGTCCGGCGGCACCTACCAGCTGGAGCCCGGCATCTCCCTCATGGGCTCCGACCCGGACGCCCCGAAGGACCTCCAGAAGGACTTCGGCTTCTTCAACGGCGTCTTCACCTACGGCGGCAGCTGGGCCCTGGTCTCCTCCAACTTCAGCCCGGACGAGAAGAAGTTCCAGGACGCCATGTCCCAGCGCGAACAGCTCCCCATCGACCCCGCGCACCCGCTCCAGTCCATCGAGCAGGAGCAGGCCACCCTCTGGGACACCCCGCTCAAGGACCACACCATCCAGAACACCCTCAAGTTCGTCCTCGGCAAGCGCCCGATGTCCGAGTGGGACGCCTTCGTCACCGAGCTGAAGGGCAAGAACATGGACCAGCTCGTCGACCTGCACAACAAGGCGTACGAACGCTTCGCCCAGGAGAACGTGTGATCCGGGTCCCCGCCGAGCCGATCGGCCGGCTCCCCGACGCCTGGCGCCACTGCGTCGGCACCGGCCGCATCGAACTCGCCCTGCGGCGGGACTACCAGGACTCGCTGAAGCTGATCCAGGACGACATCGGCTTCCGGTACATCCGGGGCCACGGACTGCTGAGCGACGGCATGGGCGTGTACCGGCCCTACGAGTGGGAGGGTGCCCGGCGCGTCCATCACTCCTTCACCTACGTCGACCAGGTCGTCGACGCGTACCTGGACCTCGGCATCCGACCCTTCCTCGAACTCGGCTTCATGCCGGCCGAGTTGGCGTCGGGGGAGCAGACCGTGTTCTGGTGGCGCGGCAACGTCACACCACCCCGCTCGCACCGGGAATGGGCCGCGCTGGTCAAGGCCACGCTCACCCATCTCGTGGACCGCTACGGCCTCGACGAGGTCCGCACCTGGCCGATCGAGGTGTGGAACGAGCCGAACCTCCCCGACTTCTGGGAGAACGCCGACATCACGGCGTACCACCGGCTGTACGAGGTGACCGCGGGCGCCGTGAAGGAGGTCGACGCCTCCCTCCAGGTCGGCGGGCCCGCGATCTCGCCCGGCGCCGACGAGTGGCTGGACCGCTTCGCCGAGTTCACCGAGGAGCGGGACGTCCCCGTCGACTTCGTCTCCAAGCACGCCTACACCTCGGGCCCCGCCCAGCACGTCCCGTTCGGGGTGCGTCAGACCCTCGCGCCCGCACAGCACCTCCTGGACCAGTTCGCCACGCCCCGCAACCGCCTCAAGGGCACCCGACTGGCCGAACTCCCGGTCCACATCACGGAGTTCAACTCCTCCTACCGCCCGGACAACCCGGTCCACGACACCGCCTTCCACGCCGCCTACCTGGCGCCCGTGCTGGCCGGCGGCGGCGATCACGTGGACTCCTTCTCGTACTGGACGTTCAGCGACATGTTCGAGGAGGCCGGCATCCCCACCGCCCTCTTCCACGGCGGCTTCGGGCTGCTCACCCACCGACAGGTGCGCAAACCGACGTACCACCTCTACGCGTTCATGGCCCGGATGGGCCCCGAGCTGCTCGCCCGGGGCGAGGACCACCTGGTGACACGGCACGCCGATGGCCGTGTCACCGTCCTCGCCTGGGCGCCCGTCGACGTGAGCGGCGAGACCCCGGGCCCGGCCCGGCACCGGCTGCGGCTGCACATCCCCCTGGGTTCCTGGGAGGCGTTCGTACGGCGGTCCACGGTGGACGAGGAGTACGGCAACGCCCGTACCGCCTGGCAGCGGATGGGCAGCCCCCGCTCGCCCGACGCCCACCAGCTCGACGTACTGCACGAGGCGGCCGAGCCCGGGCGGCGGCATCTGCGGCTGCCGGTCGCGGAGGGGCGGGTGGCGGTGGATCTGACGCTGGGGCGGCACGAGGTGACGCTCGTCGAGGTCAGCCCCGTCCAGGACGAGAGCCCGCCCTGGGCGGACGAGCGCCGGCTGCTCGGCGGGCAGCCCCGATGAGCGCGCCCTCGGTATCCTTCGGCGCCGGGCCGCTCTCCCGTGCCGCCGCCCTGATCCACACCCTCGTCACCGTCGAGGCCCTGCTGCTCGCAGCCTCCGCGCCGGGCCTTGCGGGACTGCTCCTGCTGGGCCCGGACCCCGCCAACCTCCCCCTCGCCGCCGTATGCCTGCTCCCGCTCGGCCCGGCCCTCTCCGCCGCCGTCTACGCCCTCCATCACCGCGACCGCGACCTCACCGACCTCCACCCCGCCCGCACCTACACGCGCGGGTGGCGCCTCAACGCACTCCCCGTGCTCAAACTATGGGCGCCCCTGCTCACCTGGCTGACCGTCATCGCCTTCACGCTCACCCACTTCTCCGCCACCGGCCTGCCCGGCTGGTGGGCGCTGCTGCTCGCGGCGATCGGCCTGGCCTCCCTCCTCTGGGGCGCCCACGCCCTCGTCCTGACCTCCCTGTTCGCCTTCCGCACCCGCGACACCGCCCGCCTCGCCGCCTACTTCCTGTTCCGGCACCGCGGCGCCACCCTCGCCGCCACCTCCCTGCTGGTGCTCACCGCCGGGCTCACCGCGCTGCTGACCGAGGCCCTGCCCGCCCTCCTCGCCGCCCCACTGCTGCTGTCCCTGCTGCACACTGCCCGCCCGGTGATCGCCGAGACCCAGGAGGACTTCACCGCATGACTCGACCCGCTCGGCGTGGCGGTCCTGCGCGTTCAGCCGATCGTGACGACACGGGCCCAGGACGGCGGGGACTCCGGGACGTAGTCCGGGTCGTTCTCGTTCACGGCACGGGCCGGACGCGGGAAGAGCCCGACGACGGTACGGCACGGCGGCTGCTCGGACGGCCAGGGCGTCTGGCCGTCCGTCAGGGCGACGACCACGTCCGGGCGGGGCCGGGAGCGGAGCGCACGGGCGAAACCCGAGCGCAGATCCGTGCCCCCGCCGCCTATCAGCTCCATGGCCTCGGCTCGGCAGATCGGTACGGCGATCCCGGCCGCCGCGTCGCAGGAGACGACCGAGACCAGATCGCGCCGCCCGCCCACCGCCCGGGAGATCGCCGCCACCTCCAGCAGCGCGCTGCCCAGCTCGCTGTCGCTCACCGACCCGGAGGTGTCGATCACCACACAGACCCGGGGCGGATTGCGCCGCAGGCTCGGCAGCACCACCCCGGGAACAGCGGCCGAGCGCCGGGACGGACGCCGGTAGCTGTGGTTCTCGCCCACCCCCGGCGCACCGGCGGCCGAGCGCACCGCCGCCCCCAGCAACTGCCTCCAGGGCTGCGGCGGATGGAAGGCCTCGTCCGCCCAGCGGCGCCAGCCCTCCGGGGCCTCTCCCGGCCTGCCCTTGATCCCCTCGGCGACCCGGAAGCGCACCGCGTCCCGCTGCTGCCTGGTCAGTCCATGGGCCCCGTCGGCTCCCAGCTCCCACGGCCGCTCCTGGCCGTCGGCCCCGCCGCCGCAGTCCAGCCAGGCCAGATCGGCGGCGAGCCCGGACATGGACGCCGTACGCAGGTACTCCTCCATCAGGAGCCCGTCGGGCAGCCGCAGCAGCGACGGGAGGATCGCCCCGGTGGGCCGGGGCAGGCCGTCGCCGTAGATGTCGTCATTGATCTCGAAGTCGGCGGCGATGTTCCGGCGCAGCCTCTCGCCGGGCCCGTACGCCTCGTTCTCCTTCGCCCAGCGCGCGCCGCGCTCGTGGTGGTCCCGGAGCAGATGGGAGACCTCGTGCACCCAGACGCCCGCCAGCTCCTCCACCGGCATGCGCGCCACGAAGCCGGGGGAGACGTAGCAGCGCCAGTGCGCGTCCACCGCCATCGTCGGCACCGAGCGGTCCTCGACGATCTGGAGCGCGAAGAGCGCGACGGCCAGGTAGGGGCGGACCTTGACCGCGTGCAGGCGGGCGGCCAGCAACTTCTCCATGTCCAGGGGGAGTCCGTCCGGGTTGTCCGGCCCGGCACGACGGACCGGCGCCGCCGGGACGTTCGCCCGCACCGGGCGCGGCGGCGGAGGCGGGGCCATCGGCCGAGGCAGCGGACGCCGCACGGCCTGCGCGCCCTCATGCCGCATCGCCCCCGTCATCGGCCCACCTTGGCCCGCTCCACCGACCGGTCCGCGCGCGCCGCGAGTCCGACGATCGAGGCCAGCCGCTCCACCGCCGCCGGTACCTCCCAGTCGTCGCGCCGCACCGCGGCCAGCGCCTTGGCCGGGGCGACCAACAGGTCCGGAGCACCGGTCTCCAGTGCGCGGACCAGGACGGCCCAGGCCGCCTCCCAGCGCCCCCGCTCCGGCCGTGCCCCCACCGCGGCCACCACCGCCTCCAGCGCGGCCTGCCGAAGATCACCCCGCTCGGGCAGCTCGGCGTTGGCCGGATCGGCCAGCAGCAGCTCCGGGTCGGGCAGGTCCATCCGGTCCAGGTGGGCGAGGAGTTCAAGTCCCGGACCGTCGCCCACCGCGCCCCGCACCAGCAGCGCCAGCACATCCCGGGAGACGCCGGCCGCCGTGCCGAAGGCCAGCAGGGTCAGCGCGGCCTCCCAGCTCCGAGGCGAGGGCCAGGCGCCGCCGCGCCGTGTCTCGGAGCTCGGCAGCCGGTGGATCAGCGTCGGCCGGGCGGCGAGGAAGTCGCAGACCGCGCGCCGGGCGAGGGCCACCGCCTCCGGCAGCCGCTCCGGGTCGAGGCGGGGCAGTTCGGCCCGGGGCCAGACCCCACCGAGACCGCGCACCACCACGTCCTTGTCGTGCACCCAGTACAGATGCACGAAGCGGTTGGCCAGCGGCGGGCTCAGTTCCCATCCGTCCGCCGCCGAGGCGCGCGGGTTGGCGGCGGCCACGATCCGTACCCCGGGCGGCAGTTGAAGGGTGCCGACCCGCCGCTCCAGCACGACCCGGAGCAGCGCCGCCTGGACGGCCGGGGTGGCGGTGGACAGTTCGTCGAGGAAGAGCAGTCCCCGCCCGGCCCGTACCAGTTCCACAGCCCACTGCGGCGGCGCCATCGGCACGCCCCGCACCGCCGGGTCGTCGCCCACGATGGGCAGTCCGGAGAAGTCGGTCGGCTCGTGGACGCTGGCGATCACGGTGGTCAGCGGCAGGTCGAGGGAGGCGGCGAGCTGGGTCAGCGCTGCGGTCTTGCCGATGCCGGGCTCGCCCCAGAGCAGCACGGGCAGATCGGCCGCGACGGCCAGGGTGAGCGCTTCGAGCTGCTCGTCGGGGCGGGGCTCGGTGGTGGTCGTCCGAAGGAGCGTCAGAAGGTTGTCGGCGAGGGCGAGTTGGGCGTCGACGGGCAGAAGCGTGCGAGAAGTCATGGGCATCACCAGGTGAGGTCGAGAGAACGGGACAGCCCGCGAGGGCTGAAGTGGAGAGGCGGAAGCAGTCGTCCGGTTATGAGGCCAGGCGGGGCCGGGTCCGGCTGCCGCGCTTGCGGCCGAATGCGGGAGGCGTACGTCGGTCGGGCCGGAAACGCCGCGCATCGGCTCCGCAATCGGCAGCGGGGTGCACGGCGACCAGACCCGAGCGGAAGAGCCCGTGCTCGATACGGCGCGTGGCGGCCGATTCCAGTTCATCCCGGAGCGGACCGTCGCGCAGCACCGCACCGGGACCGAGCAGCCCCTCGACCACGGCCAGCGCCCCGGCGACATCACCGTGACCGAGGCGCTCCCGGACCGCGGGCAACGCCTCCGGGTTGCGATGCACGGCGTCGATCGCCCGCAGACACGGCAGCGCGGGCCCGCCGAGCGCCACCAGCAGTTCCTCCCGGCGCTGTTCGACCGCATCGTGGTCGACCGCCGTGAGCACTCCGTCCCGCAGCGCGATCCGGTGCACCTCGCCCCGGCACTCCACCCGATGCGGATCGACGGGTTCGGGAACCGGGCGCGCCGCCGGAGGAGACGCGTACGCCGACAACGCGGCGGCGACGAGAGGATGCAGCCGGTCGGCGGCGATCAGCCCCGCCCGCAGCAGCTCCAAGTCCGGCAGCACCCGGGCCGCCGCCTCCGGCAGCACCGGAAGCGCCGCGACGTCCTGCGGCGGCAGCTCCTGCCGCAGCGGCCGGAGCGTCGGGGCATGGCTGTCGTCGGGGGCGACGAGTTCGAGCACGGCACGGCTGCGCGCACCGGTGCGCACGGTGAAGGCCCCGCGGCCACAGCCCTCGGCGCGCAGCAGCCGCTCCGCCTCGGCAGCCCAACTCCCCGTGTTCCACAGGGAGTCGGGCGGATCACCGCACCGGCGCGCCAACTCCCCGCTGCGCCCGGCGTCCCACAGATGCCGGTGCAGATCGAGCCGGAACCGCCGCTCGGGGTACGGATGCGGATGATGCCCGAAGTCGGCGCTCCCGGCGGACTCGTCCCACAGGGCCAGCGACATGCGCTGTCCGGCGTCCGCCCAGGCCGGAGGCGTCCGCACCACCAGCTGCGCCGAACCCGAATACCGGGCCAGCGAGAGGGTGAGACCCGGCCGGAGCCATCCGTCGGGGGCAACGCGGGGCATGTGCCAGCGCAGCAGATCCGGCGCCAACCGGCGCAGGTCCGCACGGAGTTGAGTGAGCAGTTCAGTGCCGTAGCGGTGACGTACGGCGCGCAGATCGAGGTCGACGTCGACACGGGCGGCGGCGCAGGCCCCGGCCCAGTCACCGGCCGTACGCCGGGCGGTCGCGGTCTCGATCATGGACAGTGGCACGGCGTACTCGCGTACGCGCTGCCACATCGACAGGCGGGTCGGAATCGTGTGCACGAAGTGTGGTGCCATCAGCACTCACCTTGCGTGGACGATTCCCCCAATCCGAAAGAGGAGAAGTTCTTCATCGCTCGCATCATAAGCACCACGATCGGGATCTGTCAGTAGAGGGCCCGCCCGCGCTCGTCCGGAACGCCCGACTTCCGCAGGAAGTAGCTGTTGATCTGATCCCGCCACTCGCGGGCGCAACGGAGCTGCTCGGCGAACCGCTCGGTGACCCGCGCATGGCGCTCCGGATCCACCGACTGCCCCAGCGAGCCCCATACTTCGCGGGCCTCCTCCACCTCCTCCACCCCCTCGAAGTGGGTGTCGTAGATGTGCTGGATCACCGTCTTCCCGCTGTGCAGCACATGCCCGTACGGCACATGGTGGAAGAACAGCAGCAGCTCGTCGGGGCACGAGGCGGGCGACTCGTACACCTCGGCCCACGGCTTGGCGTACTGCCCCGCGTACCCGGTCCCGGTCGCCACGCTCCGGTCGACGCCGATGCCGTCCCGGTCGGCGAAGTGGTAGGTCCCCCAGGGGCTGTACTCGTACCCGTCCACACTCGGCCCGTAGTGGTGCCCCGGCTGCACCATGAACCCCACCCCGAGCGGCGCGGTGTACTTCTCGTACGTCCGCCAGGACCCCGCCAGCACGGCCCGCACCCCTTCCGCCGGATCCGGTCCGAAGGTGAGCCCGATCCAGTCGTCGAGGATCGCGAGGGGATCCGCACCCGGGTCCCAGGCCAGCCGTCCGAAGGTGTACAGGTTGGACTGGGCCAGCGGATGCCCGGTCCAGAAGGGGTCGGCACCGGCGTTGGAGACGGCGACCAGGCCGTCGGACAGACCCCCGACCGGATCGGTCCCCTCCGGCCGGAACCGCAGCGCCTCGCTCCACATCGGGCCCAGCCAGCACGCGTGCCGTTGCTGCCCGGTGTACTCCTGGGTGGCCTGCATCTCCACCGCGAGCCGCGTCCCCGGCATCGCCCCGAGCAGCGGCGAGACCGGCTCGCGCACCTGGAAGTCCATCGGTCCGTGCTTGACCTGGAGCACCGCGTTCGCCGCGAACTCCCCGTCCAGCGGCACGAAATGGTCGTACGCCGCCCGCGCCCGGTCCGTCGAGCGGTCCCGCCAGTCCTGGCGGTGGTCGTAGACGAACGCCCGCCAGCGCACGGTCCCGCCGTACGGTGCCAGCGCCGCCGCCAGCAGGTTCGCGCCGTCGGCATGGCTGCGGCCGTACGCGAACGGCCCCGGCTGCCCCTCGGAGTCGGCCTTCACCAGGTACCCGCCGAAGTCGGGTATCGCCGCGTACACCTCGGCGGTCGCCCGCTCCCACCACCGCCGCACCCCGTGGTCCAGCGGATCGGCGGTGTCCAGGCCGCCGAGCAGGATCGGCGCGGCGAAGGACACCGACAGATGCGTGCGGATCCCGTACGGCCGGAACGCCTCGGCGATCCGGGCCACGTCGCCGATCCGCTCGGTCAGCAGCCGGGCCTCGGTCGCGTGCACATTGACGTTGTTCACGGTCACCGCGTTGATCCCGCAGGCGGCCAGCAGTCTGGCGTAGACCCGCACCCGCTCCAGATCGCCGCGCGCCCGGCCGTCCCGCCAGAACAGGGAGCCACCGGAGTAGCCGCGCTCCACCTGGCCCATCACCGGATGCACGGCCACGTTGTCCCAGTGGTCCAGCACCCGCAGCGCCACCGCGGGCCGGTGCGTGTGCGCCGCACGCTCGCCGCGGAAGGCCTCCTCGCCGAGCCGTACGAGGTGGAACAGGCCGTGGAGCAGGCCATGTCGGCCGGACGCGGTGACCGTCGTACGGCCCTCGGCGCGCTTGAGGGTGAACGCCTCGCCGTCGTCGGTGCCGCTCACGTCGAGCACCAGATCGCACGGTTCGGGGGAAGCGTCACGTACGACGCTTCCCCCGAACCGTGCACAGGCCTCCGCCACTTCACCGTGCACCGTGTCCACCAGCAGGCCCGATCCGCGGATCAGGGTCCGCCGCCGGCCGATCGCCTCGAACGCGGCGGGCGGCAGCCAGGCCGGGTCGACACCGTCGGGCAGCACGGGCACGGGTAGCGGCATGAGACCTCGACTCTCCTCAGCCGGCGAGGAGTTCGACCTCCGAAACGGTCGCCTCGCCGTCCAGCACCAGGCGGTACTTCTCGTACGTACCCGGTGAGCCCACCGAGAACGCCCGGGTCTGCCGGTCCCAGGTGAAGGACTCACCCGTGCGCCGGTCCAGCGTCGTCCACTCGGTGCCGTCGGAGGAGCCCTGGAGGGTCCAGCCGGTCGGCGCCTTGGTGCGGTCGGAGGAGGTCAGCGTGTACTGGACCGCCTCGGCCCGCTCCGGCGTCGGCAGGTCCACCGACGTCACCGTCGCGTTGGTCCCGGAGGTGTTGTCGAACAGCGCGCCCTCGCCCTTCAGTACGTCAGCCCGGGGCGTCGGCACCTTGTCGTCCTGGGTGATCGACACCGGCGCCGCGTTCTTGCCGGTGCCCCAGGCCGACGGCCGCGGACCCATGTCGAACTCCAGGACCCCGCCCTTGGCGAGCAGCTTGTGCGGCAGCGAAGTCGACGTCCACGTCCTGCCGTTGACCTTCAGACCCTGGACGTAGACATTGCGGGCGTTGTTCCTCGGCGCCTTGACGACCAGGTCCTCGCCGTTCTCCAGATGGACGGTCGCCTTGGTGAACAGTGGGGAGCCGACGGCGTATTCGCCGCTGCCCATGACCAGCGGGTAGAAGCCGAGCGCGGAGAAGAGGAACCAGGCCGACTGCTCGCCGTTGTCCTCGTCTCCGTGGTAGCCCTGGCCGATCTCGCTGCCGGTGTAGAGGCGGGAGAGCACCTCACGGACGTTCGCCTGCGTCTTCCACGGCTGCCCGGCCGCGTCGTACATGTACAGGGCGTGGTGGGCGACCTGGTTGGAGTGCCCGTACATGCCCAGCCGTACGTCCCGCGCCTCCGTCATCTCATGGATGACACCGCCGTAGGAGCCGACGAAGTCGGGGGAGGCCGTCTCCGGGGTGCCGAGGTACTCGTCGAGCTTGTCGGCGAGCTTGCTCCGGCCGCCGTAGAGGTTGGCGAGACCGCGGGAGTCCTGCGGGGCGGTGAAGGCGTAGCCCCAGCCGTTGGTCTCCGTGTAGTCGTAACCCCACACGCGCGGGTCGTACTTGGCCGACTCCACCCGCCAGTCGCCCTTGGCGTCACGGCCCTGGAAGAAACCGGCCTGCGAGTCGAACAGGTTCACATAGTCCTGGGCGCGGTTCAGGAAGTACTCCGACTCCTCCTTGTAGCGCTTCTCGCCGGTCTTCTTGTAGAGCTCCTGGCCCATCCGCGCGATGCCGTAGTCGTTGAGGTAGCCCTCCAGCGCCCAGGAGAGGCCCTCGTGGGTGTCGCTGCTGGTGTAGCCGAGGAACGGCGAGGTCGCCATGCCCTTGCGGCCCACGCCCGAGGAGGGCGGCACGACGGTGGCGTTCTTCACGGCCGCGTCGTAGGCCGCCTTCGCGTCGAAGCCGACGCCCTTCACATACGCGTCCGCGAAGGCGACGTCGGAGGAGGTGCCGGTCATCAGGTCCGCGTAACCCGGCGACGACCATCGGGAGGTCCAGCCGCCGTCCTTGTACTGCTGCACGAACCCGTCGACCATCTCACCCGCCTGAGAGGGCGTCAGGAGAGAGTACGCGGGCCAGGTGGTCCGATAGGTGTCCCAGAAGCCGTTGTTGACGTAGACCTTGCCGTCGACGATCTTCGCGCCGGTGTGCGTCGGGGTGTCCGGGTTCGGCATCGGCGAGAAGGGCGAGGCGTACTGGTACTTCGAACCGACTTTCTCGAAGCCGGAGTTGGGGTACAGGTACAGCCGGTACAGGCTGGAGTACAGCGTGGTCAGCTGGTCCGGCGTGGCGCCCTCGACCTCCACCTTGCCGAGGATGCGGTCCCACTGGCGCTGGGCGCGGTTCTTCACCGCGTCGAAGGAGGTTCCGTCCGGGACCTCCTGGCGCAGGTTGGCCTTGGCCTGGTCCACGCTGATGAGGGAGGTCGCGAGGCGCAGGGTGACCTTACGGTCGTCCCCGGCGTCGAAGCGCAGGTATCCCTTGACTCCGCTGGAGTCGGCCTCGGTGACCGGCTTGTCGAACTCGCCGTACACGAAGAGCCGGGTGGCGCCCGTCGACAGGCCGGACTTCACGTCGGAGTAGCCGGTGAAGGTCCCGCTCGCCTTGTCGAGGGTCAGGCCCGCCTGGTCGGTGACGTTGTCGAACAGGACGCTGGCGTCGTCGCCGGGGTAGGTGAAGCGCAGGACCGCCGCGTGGTCGGTCGGCGTCATCTCCGCCTTCAGACCGTTCTCGAACCGCACCCCGTAGTAGTACGGCCGCGCGGTCTCGTTCTCGTGCCGGAAGGCCAGCTCACGCGCCTCCCGCCCGGTCTCCGGGGTCCCGGACGCGGCCGACGGCATCACCTGGAAGGTCTGCCGGTCGCCCATCCAGGGGCTCGGCTCATGGCTCGCGCTGAACGCCTGGATCGTGGGCAGGTTGTCCGAGTTGTTCGCTCGCGCATAGTCGTAGAGCCAGCTCAGCGAGCCCGCGTTGGTGACCGGCGTCCAGAAGTTGAAACCGTGCGGCACGGCCGTCGCGGGGAAGTTGTTGCCGCGCGAGAAGCCACCGCTGGAGTTGGTGCCCCGGGTGGTGAGCGCGTAGTCCGACAGGTGCGCCTTAGGCGCCTCCTGCGGCACGCTCTTCAGGCTCACGTCGTCCAGCCAGCCGCGGAACTTCGCCGGGCCCTTGGGGGAGTCGTAGGCGACCAGGATCCGGTCCACGGTCTTGCCGGCCGCGACCGACCCGATCCGCGAGGCGACGTTGTTCCACTGGTTGACGTAGAGGACCTTGGAATCGCCCTGCCCGCGCGGCGTCAGCGGGAAGCCGTGCTGGTCGGTGGCCTTGAGGTCGCTCAGATACGTGCCGTCCGTGAAGGCGAGGTCCACCGAGACGTTCGTGGCGTCGTAGTCGAGATCGCGGTCCGCCATCGACGGGAAGATCCGGTACGACAGCCGGGTGTCCCGGCCGACCGCCACGTCCACGTCGAAGACCTTGTTGTACGAGTACGCCCGCCCGTCAGCCGTGTGCCGACCCGCGTAGCGCAGCGCCCGCTTGCCGGTGAAGCCCGCGCCCGCCTTGGCCGTCGGGGAGCCGCTCGGGCCCCGGTCGACCAGCGAGAGCATGTCCTGCGGCACCGGGCCGTCGCTGCCGCCGGTGGAGAACTGGACGTCGGCGAGCTGGAGTATGTCCGAGGCGCCGTTGTTCTTGGTGACCTCGATCCGGAAGTGCCGGTACTCGCCCGGCTCGGCGAGGTCGTAGGTCTTCGTCTGGAACCGCTCGGCGAAGGTTTCACCCGAGCGGGAGTCCAGGGTCGTCCAGTTCGTGCCGTCGGTGGAGCCCTTCAGGGTCCAGTCCCGTGGATCGCGCCCGGCGAAGTCATTGGCCGAAGTGAGCGCGTACTTGGCGATTTTCACCGGTTTGTCCAGGTCGAACTCGACCCATCCGGTGGGCTGGAAGACCAGCCACTTGGTACCCGGTTCGCCGTCGACGAGGTTCTCCTTCACCTCGCCGCCGCCGGTGTTCTCGCCGCTCGCCCGTACGTCGGTGACATGGTCGGTCACATTGCCCGGAATGCCCGAGCTGTAGCCGCCGTCCACCCCCTCGGCCCGCTTGCTGCCGTCGGCCGCGGTGTCGACCGTGTTGAGCCAGTCCGGGGCAGGGTCACCGCTCTCGAAGGAGGAGCTGAACTCCCGGTCGACGGTGGGGGCCTCGGGCAGGGCCACCGCCACGCCCTGCGAGCCCACGGCCAAAGCAAAGGCGGTCGCCCACACGACCGCCGTGCCACGTCTGTGCCTCATCGGCAAGCACTCTCCCTGCGCTCTGGACAACGTTGTCAACTTCGGTGCGCAAGGATTAGTTGTGGCTCAAGTCGTCAGTTGTGTCAAGGGTGTTGGCTGTGGCATTCGGGGGTGATGGCGCGGATTTTTCCGCCAGGGGGTCCACGGCCCGCTCATATTTCCGAGAGGTCTCAACTCGGAAAAGACCACCGGCCAACCTTGCATTCGATCTTGCTCCGCTGGCGGGAAGTGGACTATACCTGTCGGCGATTCACGGTACTTCCTGCATGACCCTGCTTGACCTGACCGCGGTGCCGGCGAGGATCCGGTTCACCGCCTGAGTCCTGGAGAAGGCGAGGACTTGAGCATGGGATCCAGCTCCGACCCGAACAGCACAGAGGTGGGCACCGGCCGCCGCGATCTGATCAAGCGGTCCGCCGCACTCGGTCTGATCTCGGTACCGACGATGAGTTTCCTCTCCGCCTGCGCGAGCGGCGGCGGGGACGACGAGTCCGACGGCGAGACCGAGGGCAAGACGTCCGAGAAGAACCCGTTCGGCGTGAAGGACGGCAGCAAGCTCGACGTGGTCGTCTTCAAGGGCGGCTACGGCGACGACTACGCCAAGGCGTGGGAGGCGTCCTTCGAGAAGAAGTGGGGGGTCACCTCCACCCACACCGGCACCCAGGAGATCACCGGCAAGCTCCAGCCGCGCTTCAACGCGGGCAACCCGCCGGACATCGTGGACGACGCGGGCGCCCAGCAGATCCCGATCGACGTCCTCAACAAGAACGGCCAGCTCCTCGACCTCGCCGTGGTCCTGGACGCCCCGTCGATCGACGACCCGAGCAAGAAGGTCCGCGACACCCTGATCCCGGGCACGCTGGACGCGGGTATGCAGGGCGGCAAGGTCGTCGCCCTCAACTACATCTACACGGTGTGGGGCCTGTGGTACTCCGGCAAGCTCTTCAAGGACAAGGGCTGGGAGGCGCCCCAGACCTGGGACGACTTCCTCGCCATCTGCAAGGACGCCAAGTCCCAGGGCATCGGCGGCCTCGCGCACCAGGGCAAGTACCCGTACTACATCAACGTCGCCATCATGGACCTGATCGCCAAGACCGGCGGTCTGGACGCCATGAAGGCGATCGACAACCTCGAACCCAACGCGTTCGTGGGGTCCGAGGCCGCGACGGCCGCCGTCGAGGCGATCTACGAGGTCGTCGAGAAGGGCTACTTGATGCCCGGCACCAACGGGCTGACCCACACCGAGTCGCAGACCCGGTGGAACCAGTACAAGGCGGCCTTCATCACCAGCGGCTCCTGGCTGGAGAACGAGCAGCTGAAGACGACGCCGGAGGACTTCGACATGAAGTTCCTGCCGATGCCGCTGCTGCCCGACAGCCAGCTGCCCTTCGAGGCGATCCGGGCCGGCTCCGGTGAGCCGTTCATCATCCCCGCCAAGGCCAAGAACCTCCCCGCGGCCAAGGAGTTCATGCGGATGATGCTGTCCAAGGAGTGGTCGACGCTGTTCGCCAAGGAGGCGAACTCGCTGACCATCCTCGCGGACGGCGTGGACTCCAGCGTGCAGCTGCGGCCCGGCACGCAGTCGACGGTCGAGGCGTCCAAGGCGGCCGGTGAAAACACCTTCCGCTACCTGTACACCGAGTGGTACAGCGAGATGGGCACGGCGATCGAGAACGCGTCCAACGAGCTGATGGCCAAGCGTATTCAGCCGAAGGAATGGCTGAAGCGGGCCCAGGCGGCGGTGGACAAGCAGGCCAAGGACCCGGAGTCCAAGAAGAACCGTCGGGACTGATCTCGCACGACCGACCACGTTCCGGGCCGGACAACCCCGGCCCGGAACGGCACTTCAGGGGCAGGAAAACGCCTATGCGTAAAGGGCAGTACCGGTTCGTCGCGGGGTTTCTCATCGTTCCCGTGGCGCTCTACGTGGTCTTTGTGATCTGGCCTTACCTCCAGACGTTCGGCTATTCGCTGACCGACTGGAAGGGGCAGTCGCAGTCGTTCAGCTTCGTCGGCCTGGACAACTACACCGCGTTGTTCAAGGACGACATCTTCATGGGGGCGATCTGGCACAACATCCTGTTCCTGATCTTCATCCCGGCCATCACCATCCTGCTCGCCCTGTTCTTCGCGTTCATGCTGAACGCGGGCGGGCGCGGCCGGGCCGGCGGAGTCGCGGGAGTGGCCGGCTCCGGGTTCTACAAGGTCGTGTACTTCTTCCCGCAGGTCCTGTCGCTGGCGATCCTCGCCGTGCTGTTCGGCGCGGTGTACCGCAGTGACGGCGGCGGCATGCTCAACGGGTTCCTGATCAAGCTCGGCCTGGTCGACGAGGGCTCCCCCGTGGAGTGGCTCAACGAGCCCAACATCGTGCTGTGGGCGCTGATCGCGGTCGTCGTCTGGCACGGCGTCGGCTTCTATCTGGTGCTGTTCTCCGCGGCCATGCAGTCCATCCCCCGGGACATCTACGAGGCCGCGCTGATCGACGGCGCGAGCCGCTCCCACACCTTCTTCCGCATCACCCTGCCCCTGCTGTGGGACTCCGTGCAGACCGCCTGGGTCTACCTCGGCATCGCCGCGATGGACATGTTCATCCTGGTGACGACCATGACCTCCGGTGACTACGGCGGCGGCCCCGATCACCACAGCGAGGTCATGGCGACGGTGATGATGCGCAACTTCCTGCTGTACGGAAAGAGCGGCTACGCCTGTGCCATGGGCGTGATCATGCTGCTGCTCACCCTGATCGTGTCCGTGGTCACGCTGCGCGCCACCCGCCGCGAGCGCATCGAGTTCTGAGCGGGAGAGACGACGACATGAGCGCACCCATCAAGGAATCGGCACCCCCGACCCCGCCGACCCCGGTCAGCAAGGCACCGGCCCGGCCGGGCGACGCACGCGGCGAGGGCGTCGTACTGAACGTCTTCTCGCACGGCTTCCTCGCCCTGTGGGCGCTGCTGATCGTGCTGCCGCTGCTGTGGCTGGTGCTCAGCTCCTTCAAGACCGACGCCCAGATCGGCGGCTCGGCCTTCGGCTGGCCGGAGAACTGGGACCTGGGCGTCTTCTCCCGGGCCTGGGACAGGGGCATCGGGGACTACTTCCTCAACACCGTCATCGTGCTGATCTTCTCGGTGCCGCTGACGATGCTGTTCGGCTCCATGGCGGCGTACGTGCTGGCCCGCTACCAGTTCTGGGGCAACAGGTTCCTGTACTACTTCTTCGTCGCGGGCGCGATGTTCCCCGTGTTCCTGGCCCTGGTCCCGCTGTTCTTCATGGTCAAACGGCTGGACATGCTGAACACCTATCAGGGTCTGATCCTGGTGTACGTCGCCTACTCGATGCCGTTCACGGTCTTCTTCATGCACGCCTTCTTCCGGACCCTGCCGACGGCGGTGTTCGAGGCGGCGATCCTGGACGGCGCCTCGCACAGCCGGGCCTTCTTCCAGGTGATGCTGCCGATGGCGAAGCCGGGACTGCTCAGCGTCGGCATCTTCAACACCCTCGGCCAGTGGAACCAGTTCATCCTGCCGACGGTGCTGATGCAGCCGCAGAGCGGCGACGATCCGGAACGCTATGTGCTCACCCAGGGTCTGATCCAGCTCCAGCAGCAGCAGGGGTATGCCTCCGACCTTCCGGTGCTGTTCGCGGGCGTCACCATCGCCATGATCCCCATGCTGGTCGTGTACCTGTCGTTCCAGCGCCAGGTGCAGGCGGGTCTCACGTCCGCGACCTTGAAGTAAGCCTCGAAGTAACCCTCGGCAGTCACTCGGACGCACGCCGTTCCCCTCCCTGGGAGCGGCGTGCGTCCGTGTGTGCTGGACCCCGGATACTGTTCAACCTCTTGACGGGAGGCAACCCGAACGGCTCAGCTTAGAGTTCACTAGTTGGACATAGACGGGGCCTCACTGAAGCGGTCCCGCGCGCAGGAGGTCGTCGTGGAGACTCCGGGGTCGCAGTCGTCGCTGCACCGAGCCAACCTGGAACGGGTCGTCCGTGCCGTACGGCTGGCGGGCTCCCTCACCCAGGCGGAGATCGCCAGGACGACGGGGCTGTCGGCGGCGACGGTCTCCAATATCGTCCGGGAGCTGAAGGACGGCGGAACCGTCGAGGTCACGCCCACATCGGCGGGTGGCCGCCGGGCCCGCAGCGTCTCGCTGAGCGGGGACGCCGGCATTGTCATCGGCGTCGATTTCGGGCACACCCACCTCCGGGTCGCCGTGGGCAATCTGGCCCACCAGGTGCTGGCCGAGGAGTCCGAGCCGCTTGATGTGGACGCCTCCTCGACGCAGGGCTTCGACCGGGCGGAAGAGCTGGTCAACCGCCTGATCGCGGCCACCGGGGTGGACCGTTCGAAGGTCGCGGGCGTGGGCCTCGGCGTGCCCGGTCCGATCGACGTGGAGTCCGGGACCCTGGGCTCCACCGCCATCCTGCCGGGCTGGACCGGCACCAAGCCCGCCGAGGAGCTGCGGGGGCGGCTCGGCGTGCCGGTGCACGTGGACAACGACGCCAACCTGGGCGCCCTCGGGGAGCTGGTCTGGGGCAGCGGCCGAGGGGTGCGTGATCTTGCATACATCAAGGTCGCGAGCGGTGTCGGCTCCGGTCTGGTGATCAACGGGAAGATCTACCGAGGCCCAGGTGGCACAGCGGGAGAAATCGGTCATATTACTCTTGATGAGTCCGGCCCGGTCTGCCGCTGTGGAAACCGTGGCTGTCTGGAGACCTTCACGGCCGCGCGCTATGTGCTGCCGCTCCTCCAGCCCAGTCACGGTACGGATCTGACGATGGAGGGCGTTGTGCGGCTGGCCAGGGACGGAGACCCGGGCTGCCGTCGGGTGATCGCCGACGTCGGCCGCCACATCGGCAGTGGAGTGGCCAATCTCTGCAATCTCCTGAACCCGAGCCGGGTGGTCCTCGGCGGTGATCTCGCCGAGGCCGGCGAGCTGGTTCTCGGGCCCATCAGGGACTCCGTGAGCCGGTACGCGATCCCCAGCGCAGCACGTCAACTCTCCGTTCTCCCGGGGGCGCTTGGAGGCCGTGCGGAGGTGCTCGGAGCGCTCGCTCTCGCGCTCAGCGAGATGGGCGATTCGACCCTTTTGGACGGAACTCTGCACGCCACGGCACCCGCCTTCACTTAGAGAACGGATGGCACCGTTGCCAACCCGTTAAGGATTTACTTCTTGACGTCGCACGCGTGGCCGAGTTGACTTCCAGCCACCTCGGCCGCAACGACGCGGCCTCGTCAGGGAGGTTTCTAGAGTGAACACGCGTATGCGTCGTGCCGCCGTAGCCGTTGCCGCTGGTGCGATGGCCATCTCGCTCGCCGCTTGTGGCAGCGCCGATGAGGCCGGCGACAGTGACTCCACCAAGTCGAGCGCCAAGAAGGGCGACGACATCAAGGTCGGTCTGCTCCTGCCGGAGAACCAGACCGCGCGTTACGAGAAGTTCGACCGCCCGCTCATCGAGAAGAAGATCGGCGAGCTGACGAACGGCAAGGGCGAGGTCGTCTACGCCAACGCCAAGCAGGACGCGAGCCAGCAGGCCCAGCAGGTCGAGTCGATGATCACCAACAAGGTGGACGTGATCATCCTGGACGCGGTGGACGCCGCGGCCATCAAGTCCTCCGTGCAGAAGGCCAAGGACGCGAACATCCCGGTCGTCGCCTACGACCGCCTGGCGCAGGGCCCGATCGACGCCTACACCTCGTTCGACAACGAGACGGTCGGCAAGACCCAGGGCGAGGCCCTCCTGGAGGCCCTTGGCGACAAGGCCAAGGACGGCCAGATCGTCATGATGAACGGCTCCTCCACCGACCCGAACGCCGCCCAGTTCAAGGCGGGCGCGCACTCCGTCCTCGACGGCAAGGTGAACGTCGGCAAGGAGTACGACACCAAGGAGTGGAAGCCGGAGAACGCCAACGCCAACATGGAGGGCGCGATCTCGGCGATCGGCAAGGACAAGATCATCGGCGTCTACTCCGCCAATGACGGCATGGCCGGCGGTATCATCACCGCCCTCAAGGCCGCCGGTCTCGACGACGTCCCGGTGACCGGTCAGGACGCCGAGCTGGCGGGTGTGCAGCGCATCGTCACCGGTGAGCAGTACATGAGCGTCTACAAGCCGTACGCCCCCGAGGCCGACGCCGCCGCCGAGATGGCCGTCGCGCTCGCCCAGGGCAAGGCGCTGGACTCCGTCGCCAAGGACAAGGTCGACAGCCCCACCAACAAGGGCATCCCGGCGGTCCTGGTCGGCGTCACGTCGCTGACCCAGGACAACATCAACGACACCGTCGTCAAGGACGGCGTCTACACCGTC
Source organism: Streptomyces davaonensis JCM 4913 (assembly GCF_000349325.1). Classification (GTDB taxonomy): domain Bacteria; phylum Actinomycetota; class Actinomycetes; order Streptomycetales; family Streptomycetaceae; genus Streptomyces; species Streptomyces davaonensis. Next base: position 2,692,732 of record NC_020504.1, on the reverse strand, counting down.
GCCGAGATCTGCACCGCCAAGTACAAGGCGGCCTGCGAGAAGATCGGCCTCGAGTAAACAGCCTCGAGTCCCTTTCCAAATACGGGAATTCGTCCTTGAATTCCCGTACGGGACTTGAAGCTCCAGGCTCCTCCGGTGCCCCGCGCAACAGACAGCCCCGCAAGCTCGGCGCGGGGCGCCGGACGGAACTCCCCCCTCTCAGTCTTCTGCACAACCTCCCGCCGGGTCAGGCGGCGAAGGAGATGGTTCACGTGTCCGCTACGCCCGTGCTGGCGTTGCGCGGGGTCTCCAAGCGGTTCGGTGCCGTTCAGGCGCTCACCGACGTAGAGCTTGAGGTCCACGCCGGTGAGGTGGTCGCCCTGGTCGGCGACAACGGCGCCGGAAAGTCCACGCTGGTCAAGACGATCGCCGGCGTGCACCCCATCGATGACGGCGTCATCGAGTGGGGCGGCAAGGCCGTAACGATCAACAAGCCGCACGACGCCCAGAACCTGGGCATCGCGACCGTCTACCAGGACCTCGCGCTGTGCGACAACATCGACGTCGTCGGCAACCTCTACCTGGGCCGGGAAGTCCGCAAGCGCGGCATCCTGGACGAGGTGGAGATGGAGCGCCGCTCCCGCGAGCTGCTGGACACGCTGTCCATCCGCATCCCGAGCGTCCGCATCCCGATCGCCTCGCTCTCCGGCGGTCAGCGCCAGACGGTCGCCATCGCCCGCTCCATGCTGGGCGAGCCCAAGCTCGTCATCCTCGACGAGCCCACCGCCGCCCTCGGTGTCGAGCAGACCGCCCAGGTCCTCGACCTCGTGGAGCGGCTGCGCGAGCGCGGCCACGCGGTCATCCTCATCAGCCACAACATGGCCGATGTGAAGGCCGTCGCCGACAAGGTCGCCGTCCTGCGCCTCGGGCGCAACAACGGCGTGTTCGAGGTCAAGTCGACCTCGCAGGAAGAGATCATCTCCGCCATCACCGGCGCCACGGACAACGCCGTGACCCGCCGTGCGGCGCGCTCCAATGGGGAGGTCAAGAAGTGAGCATCGACAAGACCTCCGCGACCACGGAAAACGCCCAGGACCACGTCGTGGAGAACCCCGAGGCCGCGGCGGGCGCCGCGACCGTTGTGGACCCCCGGCTGCTGGTGCGCGAGGAGGGCCTCGCGGGCTACGTCTCCGAGTTCAAGCGCAAGATGAAGGCCGGCGACCTGGGTTCCATCCCGGTCGTGATCGGTCTGGCGGTCATCTGGATCATCTTCCAGAGCCTGAACTCCAACTTCCTTACCGCCGGCAACCTCTCCGACATCTCCGTCGCCATGGTCGGCACGGGCATGATCGCCGTCGGTATCGTCTTCGTCCTGCTGCTGGGCGAGATCGACCTGTCGGTCGGCTCGGTCTCCGGTGTCGCCGGCGCCAGCTTCGCGGTGCTGAACGTCACCAACGGCATGAACGAGTGGCTCGCCTTCGTGCTGGCCATCCTCACCGGCACGGCCGCCGGCGCCATTCACGGCTTCTTCTTCGCGAAGATCGGCGTGCCCGCCTTCGCCGTGACCCTGGCCGGTCTGCTGTTCTGGAACGGCTTCATGCTCAAGATCCTGGGCGACAACGGCACCATCAACCTGGACAGCGAAGGCATCGTCGCCAAGCTGACCAGCTACTACTTCTCCGATGTGGCCGCCGCCTACGGTCTCGCCATCGCCGCGACCGCGCTGTTCTTCCTCAGCTCCTTCTACGGCAACCGCCGCCGCGAGGCCGCGGGAGTGCCGTCCCGGCCGCTGAGCGACACCATCCTGCGCACCGCGCTGCTGGCGATCGTCTCCTTCGCGGTGGCCGCGGTCTACAACTCCTACAAGGGCCTGCCGCTGGCCGTGGTGCTCTTCATCGGGGTCCTGCTGCTGACGGACTTCGTGCTGCGCCGCACCGCCTACGGCCGCAAGGTGTTCGCGCTCGGCGGCAGCGTCGAGGCGTCCCGCCGTGCGGGTATCAACGTGGAGATGGTCCGGATCTCGGTCTTCGCGATCTCCGGCACCTTCGCCGCCATCGGCGGTCTGTTCATCGCCTCGAAGATCGCCTCCGCGAACCAGGGCGCCGGCGCCGGTGACCTGCTGATGAACGCCATCGCGGCGGCCGTCATCGGTGGCACCTCGCTGTTCGGTGGCCGGGGCCGCACCTGGAACGCCCTGCTGGGTGTCCTCGTGATCGTCTCGATCCAGTACGGCCTGGCCCTGGAGGGCATCGCCTCCCCGGTCCAGTACATGATCACCGGTGGCGTGCTGCTGGCGACCGTCGTCATCGACGCGGTCACCCGCAAGACGCAGAAGACCGCGGGTCGCGCCTAACCGCGTCCCGCAGTCCCGCAAGACCTGTTGCCCGGTGCCAATGGCGGCACCGGGCACAGTCATGTCGTAGGAACGGCACATTGTGGGTACAGCCGATCGCGTGATGTACGACGCACCGCCCGCGCGCTGGCCGCGCAGGCGGAACATTAGACTCGACAAGCCCGGCAACAGCTCTACTGCAAGGAGGCACGGGTGCCGCTGCTGACCCGCATCAGGGGACCGCGCGATCTGGACCGGCTCAGCCTGGAGCAGCTGGACCAGCTGGCCGGCGAGATCAGGACCTTCCTCGTCGACGCGGTCTCCAAGACCGGCGGCCACCTCGGCCCCAACCTCGGTGTGGTGGAGCTGACCATCGCCCTGCACCGGGTCTTCGAGTCACCCAAGGACCGGGTGCTGTGGGACACGGGACACCAGTCCTACGTCCACAAGCTGCTCACCGGCCGCCAGGACTTCTCGAAGCTGAAGATGAAGGGCGGCCTGTCCGGCTACCCCTCGCAGGCCGAGTCCGAGCACGACGTCATCGAGAACAGCCACGCCTCCACGGTGCTCGGCTGGGCCGACGGCCTCGCCAAGGCCAACCAGATCCAGAAACGCGACGACCATGTCGTCGCCGTGATCGGTGACGGCGCCCTCACCGGCGGTATGGCCTGGGAGGCGCTGAACAACATCGCCGAGGCCAAGGACCGCCCCCTCGTCATCGTCGTCAACGACAACGAGCGGTCGTACGCGCCCACCATCGGCGGCCTGGCGAACCACCTGGCGACCCTGCGCACCACCGACGGCTACGAGCGCTTCCTCAGCCGCACCAAGGACATCCTCGACCGCACCCCGGTCGTCGGCAGGCCCCTCTACGAGACCCTGCACGGCGCCAAGAAGGGCCTGAAGGACTTCATCGCCCCGCAGGGCATGTTCGAGGACCTGGGCCTGAAGTACGTCGGCCCCATCGACGGCCACGACATCGAGGCCCTGGAGTCCGCCCTGGCCCGCGCCAAGCGGTTCGGCGGCCCGGTCATCGTGCACTGCCTCACCGAGAAGGGCCGCGGCTACCAGCCCGCCCTCCAGGACGAGGCCGACCGCTTCCACGCCGTCGGCAAGATCCACCCCGACACCGGACTGCCGATCGCCACCAGCGGCGCCGACTGGACCTCCGTCTTCGGCGAGGAGATGGTCAAGCTCGGCGAGGAGCGCGACGACATCGTCGCCATCACCGCCGCCATGCTCCAGCCGGTCGGCCTGGACAAGTTCGCCAAGCGCTTCCCGGACCGGGTCTACGACGTCGGCATCGCCGAGCAGCACGGCGCCGTGTCCGCGGCGGGCCTGGCGACCGGTGGCGTGCACCCGGTCTTCGCCGTCTACGCCACCTTCCTCAACCGCGCCTTCGACCAGGTCCTGATGGACGTGGCCCTGCACAAGTGCGGGGTGACCTTCGTGCTGGACCGGGCCGGGATCACCGGCACCGACGGCGCCTCCCACAACGGCATGTGGGACATGTCGATCCTCCAGGTCGTCCCCGGCCTGAGGCTCGCCGCCCCGCGCGACGCCGACCAGGTCCGCGCCCAGCTCCGCGAGGCCGTCCAGGTCAAGGACGCGCCGACCGTGGTCCGCTTCTCCAAGGGCGCCGTCGGCCCCGCCGTACCCGCCGTGGGCCGCGTCGGCGGCATGGACGTGCTGCGCGAGCCGGGCACCGACCGGCCCGACGTGCTGCTCGTCTCGGTGGGCGCTCTGGCCCCGATGTGCCTGGAGATCGCCTCCCTCCTCGACAAGCAGGGCATCTCCACCACCGTGGTCGACCCGCGCTGGGTGAAGCCCGTCGACGAGGCCATGGCCCCGCTGGCCGAGCGCCACCGGGTGGTCGTCACCGTCGAGGACAACTCCCGTGTCGGCGGCGTCGGCTCCGCCGTCGCCCAGGCCCTGCGCGACGCGGGCGTCGATGTCCCGCTGCGCGACTTCGGCATCCCGCCGCGCTTCCTCGACCACGCCTCGCGCGCCGAGGTCATGGCCGAGATCGGGCTGACCGCCCCGGACATCGCCCGCCAGGTCACCGGGCTGGTCTCCAAGCTGGACGGGCGGTACGACCGCACCCCGGCCGAAGCGGAGCCCGCGCGCGACTGAGTACCGCCGAACGGGCCGGTCCCACCCCCCTTTGCGGTGGTGGAACCGGCCCGTTCGTGTGACTTCGCTTGTGTCAGGGCATACGCACCACGCCCCCTCTCGATCATGTCGAGGACGACAAGCGTGGGAGGTACGCCCGTGGCCAACACCATCTTCCGGACGAAGAAGGTCGAGCAGTCCATCCTCGATACCGAGGAGCCCGAGCACGCGCTCAAGAAATCCTTGTCCGCGCTCGATCTGACGGTCTTCGGCGTCGGCGTCATCATCGGTACCGGCATCTTCGTGCTGACCGGCACCGTCGCCAAGAACAACGCCGGGCCGGCCGTCGCGCTGGCCTTCGTGGCGGCCGGCGTCGCCTGCGCGCTCGCCGCGCTCTGCTATGCCGAGTTCGCCTCCACGGTCCCGGTCGCCGGGTCCGCCTACACCTTCTCGTACGCCTCCCTGGGTGAACTGCCCGCCTGGATCATCGGCTGGGACCTGGTCCTGGAGTTCGCGCTCGGTACGGCGGTGGTGGCCGTCGGCTGGTCCGGCTATGTCCAGTCGCTCATGGACAACGCGGGCTGGGAGATGCCCGCGGAACTGGGCAGCAGAGAGGGCGCGGGGGAGTTCGGCTTCGACATCCTCGCCTTCGCCCTCGTCCTCGTCCTCACCGGCATCCTCGTCCTCGGGATGAAGCTCTCCGCGCGGATCACCTCGCTCGTCGTCGCCATCAAGGTGACGGTCGTGCTGACCGTGATCATCGCCGGTGCCTTCTTCATCGAGAGCGACAACTACGACCCGTTCATCCCGAAGACGCAGACCGTGGAGGCCGGCGAGAGTCTCCAGGCCCCGCTGATCCAGCTCATGTTCGGCTGGGCGCCCTCCAACTTCGGCGTGATGGGCATCTTCACCGCCGCCTCGGTCGTCTTCTTCGCCTTCATCGGCTTCGACGTGGTGGCCACGGCGGCCGAGGAGACCAGGAACCCGCAGCGGGACATGCCGAGAGGCATCATCGGCTCCCTGCTGATCTGCACGGCCCTCTACGTCGCCGTGTCGATCGTCGTCACCGGCATGCAGCACTACAGCGAGCTGTCCGTGGACGCCCCGCTGGCCGACGCCTTCAAGGCCACCGGGCATCCCTGGTTCGCGGGCTTCATCAGTTTCGGCGCGGCGGTCGGCCTGACGACGGTCTGCATGATCCTGCTCCTGGGCCAGACCCGCGTCTTCTTCGCGATGAGTCGCGACGGCCTGCTGCCGCGCTTCTTCTCGCACGTCCACCCGCGGTTCAAGACCCCGCACCGGCCGACCATCCTGCTCGGCGTGATCATCGCGATCCTGGCCGGCTTCACCCCGCTGACCGAACTCGCCGCCCTGGTGAACATCGGCACCCTGTTCGCCTTCGTGGTCGTCTCGATCGGCGTGATCATCCTCCGCAAGACCCGCCCCGACCTGCACCGCGCCTTCCGCACTCCCTGGGTGCCGGTGATTCCGATCCTGTCGGTGTGCGCCTCGCTGTGGCTGATGATCAACCTGCCCGCCGAGACCTGGGTCCGGTTCGCCATCTGGATGGTCGTCGGCTTCTTCGTGTACTTCCTCTACGGCCAGTCCCACAGCCGCCTCGGACGGCATGAGGAGACGACCGTGGGCCAGGTGATGAAGCCGCCGCGCGGTGACGCCGAGTAACGGACTTGCTGATTGATACGGCCCCGTATGTCCCGTTTCGGCGGGGCTGCGGGGCCGGATAGCGTGCACTCTCATGGACGCCGAGCTCCTCGCCCCGCAACGCTCCGTATCCACCCCACGCGTCGGCTGCGGCTACTGGAGACGCCTGCTCCCCGCCCTGCTGCTCCTGGCCGGTCTCACCCGCGTCCCGTCCTTCGCCCACCCCCTCTGGAACCCCGACGAGGGCTATCTCGCCGTACAGGCCCGCCTGCTCGCGCACGGCGGAGAGCTCTACGAGACGGTCGTGGACCGCAAGCCCCCGCTCGTGCCGTGGCTCTACCAGGGGGCGTTCGCGCTGACCGGCTCCGACTCGCTGGTGTCGGTGCGGCTGCTGGCGATCCTCGCGCACCTGCTGACCGCGGCCCTGCTCGCCTCGCTGGCCCGCCGTCGCTGGGGTGACACGGCGGGCCGCACGGCCGGAGTGCTGTATCTGCTGATCTCCGTCGGACTGAACCCCGAGGACGCGCAGGCGGCCGGCTTCGAGGTGTTCATGCTGCCGTGCACGGCGGCCGCGATGTGGTGCGCGGACCGCCGCCGCTGGGCCGCGGCGGGCCTGGCCGTGGGCTGCGCGTTCCTCGCCAAGCAGACGGGCGGCGCGGTGCTGCTGCCGGTGCTGTGGCTGTGCGGCGCCTCGTGGGCGAGGCTGCTGCGGATCGGGGCCGGGGCGGTGCTGCCGGTGCTGGCGGCGGCCGTACTCACCGATCCGTCCGGCTTCCTGTTCTGGACGGTCACCGGATCGGGCGCGTACGCCTCCTTCACCGGCTCCGAACTGCACGTGCTGGGCCGGGCGTTGACGAACACCGCGATCCTGACGGTGGCCTGCGCGGGCGTACTGCCGCTGCTGGTACGGGCGAGGCGTCCGGCGCCCGGTGACCTGTGGCTGTGGCTGGCCGCCTCAGCGGGCGCGGTGGCCCTGGGCTTCCACTTCTTCGGCCACTATTACCTGCAACTCACCCCGCCCCTGGCCCTGTTGGCGACAGCGGCGCTACGGCGACTGCCCCGGCCCCGGGCGATGCGCGCCCTCATCACCACGGCCTGCTGCGCGGCCCTCTTCCTCACCTGGGGAATGCTGGCCCCGCGCCCCGAACTGAGCCATGCCGAGCGCCTGGCGGCGGCGATCGGCCGCCACACGGCGCCGCACGACCGGATCCTCGTGTGGGGCATACATCCGGAGACGTACTGGCTGTCCGACCGCACCCCGGCGACCCGCTATCTGACGGCGGGTCTCCTGACGAACTACAGCGGCGGCCGGGACGGTCCGCGCGTGGGGGAGCGGTACGCGATGAAGGGCGCCTGGACGACCCTGAACCGGGAGTTCGCCACCGCCCCGCCCCGCCTGATCATCGACGACTCCCGCGGCAAGCCCTACGCCCCGGAACGCATCCGGCCCCTACGGCGCCTGCTGGAAGGGTACGAGGAGGTGGCGGTGGTGGACGGCGCCGTACTGCATGTGAAGGCCCGCTAGTCACGGCCGTACCGTCCGAGGGCCCGTCACCTCCGCGCCCAGTTCCGTCACCCGGCGACGCAGTTCGCGGTCGGCCGTGACGACCAGGCAGGGGCGGTCGGGCGGGCGTGCCGCGACCAGTTCCACCATGTGGTCGTCGCCGCTGCCCGGCGCGGATTCGACCCGTACGCCCTCGACGGACTCGACGCCGCGCGCCGCGCCCTCCACCACGAGCACGATCTCCACCTCGCCCGGCCGCCCCGGCACCCCGTCAGCCGCCAGCCGGTCGCGCAGCCGCTCCGCCGCGCCCCGTCGGTCCCGCCACCACCCGTCCGGCACCGAGCCGACCACGTTCGCGGCGTCGACGATCACGAGCAGAGCAGCCTCCATGGCCCCAGGGTCGCACGCGCTGCCCGGGACGCCCCCGTTTAGAGTGATCCGGTGAACGGCGTTTGGCTCATACGCGGCCGAGACGGCCGCCTCAGCGTCTACTGGCACACCCAGGAAGCCGTCCTGTGCCGCGCGGAGCGCATCCCCGGCGGCAGTTGGGACGCTCCCCGCCGTGTGGGCGGCGACCAGAAGGTGCAGCCGGGCTTCGCGCTGGGCCAGGGCCCCGACCGCTACGGCCACCTCATCGCCTGGCGCCCCACCCGTTCGGGCGAGTCGGGGCTCGTGCACTCCACCCACTTCCGCCCGCTGCTCGCCGCCCTGGACTGGCAGCCCATCGGCCACCCCAACAAGACCGGCGAGCGCACCGGCACCCCCGCCGTCGCCGTCGACGCGGAGGGCCGGGCCTACCTCTTCGTACGCAATCGCGGCAAGGGCGTGCACACCATCAACCAGAAGGAGCGCGGCGGCTGGAACACGTGGCACGACCTGAAGGGCTCCAAGGTGGGCGAGGAACTCGTCGCCGTCACCGCCGAGTCGGGCCTGGTCGAGGTGTACGCCACCAGCCCCACCGGCGTTCTGCGCTGGCTCCAGGAGGAACCCGGCGCCCGCCCGCTCGCCGCCGACCCGCTGGACGTACGAATCGAGCCCGGCACGCTCAACGCGCTGCCGACCTCGAAGGAGCACACCACCCTCTTCTTCAGCGACCCCGAGGGCATGCTGCACGCCTGGCGGCCGGACGGCGACCCGGTCCCGCTGATCGCCGCCGCGGGCCCAGGACCGGTCTCCACCGTCCGCTGCGACCTGAACGGCCACGACTGCACGCTGCTCGCCCAGCGCTCGTCCTCGGGCCGCGTGGCGTTCGCCGCGTACCCGACGGAACAGGAGTCGGCGGGCCTGTGGTGGACGGAGTCCGGCCCCGCCCTGCCCGCGGGCACCCGGGTCGCCGTGGTTGAGGACGCCGAGGGCCGGGTGGCGGCGGCGAGCCTGACCCCGGACGGCGTACTGCGCGTGGCCCGCCAGAAGGACGAGCCGGGGCTCGCGCTGGCGGCCTGGCGGGAGGTCTGAGCGCGTCCCGGCGCACATAATTCGCGGGACTGTTCGGACACCGTTGCGCCAGGATGACCGTCATGGACACAGAAGGCCTGGTCGAGGTCTGGCGGCGGATCCTGGCGCCCTCAGGGACCTCATGGGTGCTCTTCGAGCACGGGACGTGCGTGGTGCTGAAGGAGCCCGCGGGAGACCTCGCGGGACAGGCCTCGGGGATTCTCGGCGAGTTCGGCCCGGTGCACGTGGGCTCCCCGGCCGGTGACTTCAATGTGCTCACGCTCAAGGACGATCTGGGCTGGCTGGTCACCGGCCATCACCCGGACGTCGTCACCCATGTCGCCCTCGACGAGCCCGTCGACCCTTCGCACCTGGCCGTCGGCATTCACGGACGCGGCAAACGCCACCAGGACGGCACGGACCTGAATGTCGTCCATGTCGAGGACCGGCGCCCGGCCACGGACTGAGCACGCCGGTGCCCCGCACACCAGCAGGCGTGCGGGGCACCGGCGTTCAGTGCAGGGCGCTTACGCGGGGACGCTCGCCACGCCCGGCGCCAGGAACTTCTTGCCGTTCACTCGCTCCGAGACACCCTCACGGTCCAGGTACGGCGTGATGCCGCCCAGGTGGAAGGGCCAGCCGGCGCCCGTGATCAGGCAGAGGTCGATGTCCTGGGCCTCGGCGACGACGCCCTCGTCGAGCATCAGGCCGATCTCCTGGGCCACCGCGTCCAGGACGCGGTCGCGGACCTGCTCCTCGGTCAGGACGACATCGCCCTGCTTGAGGAGTGCGGCGACCTCGGGGTCCAGCTCCGGCTTGCCGGAGTCGTAGACGTAGAAGCCGCGCTTGCCCGCCTTGACGACGGCGGCGAGGTTCGGGGAGACCGTGAAGCGGTCCGGGAAGGCCCGGTTGAGGGTCTCCGAGACATGCAGGCCGATCGCGGGACCGACCAGCTCCAGGAGCACCAGCGGCGACATCGGCAGACCCAGCGGCTCGACCGCCTTCTCGGCGACCTCGACCGACGTGCCCTCGTCGATGACGTTCTGGATCTCGCCCATGAAGCGGGTCAGGATGCGGTTCACGACGAACGCCGGGGCGTCCTTGGTGAGGACCGCGGTCTTCTTCAGCTTCTTGGCGACGGCGAAGGCCGTGGCCAGCGAGGCGTCGTCGGTCTGCTCGCCGCGCACGATCTCCAGCAGCGGCAGCACGGCGACCGGGTTGAAGAAGTGGAAGCCCACGACCCGCTCGGGGTTCTTCAGCTTCGACGCCATCTCGCTGACGGACAGCGAGGAGGTGTTGGTGGCGAGGATCGCGTGCGCCGGGGCGACCGCCTCGACCTCGGCGAACACCTGCTGCTTGACGCCGATCTCCTCGAAGACGGCCTCGATGATGAAGTCGGCGTCGGCGAAGCCCTCGGCCTTGTCCAGCACACCGGTCACCAGGGCCTTGAGGCGGTTGGCCTTGTCCTGGTTGATACGGCCCTTGCCGAGCAGCTTCTCGATCTCGGCGTGGACGTAGCCCACACCCTTGTCGACGCGCTCCTGGTCGATGTCGGTCAGCACGACCGGCACCTCCAGGCGGCGCAGGAAGAGCAGCGCGAGCTGGGAGGCCATCAGACCGGCGCCGACGACACCGACCTTGGTGACCGGGCGGGCCAGGTTCTTGTCCGGGGCACCGGCGGGGCGCTTGCCGCGCTTCTGCACCAGGTTGAAGGCGTAGATGCCGGAGCGCAGTTCGCCACCCATGATCAGGTCGGCGAGCGCCACGTCCTCGGCGTCGTAGCCCTGCTGGAGGTCGCCGTTCTTGGCGTTGGCGATGATGTCCAGCGCGCGGTAGGCGGCCGGGGCGGCGCCGTGCACCTTGGAGTCCGCGATGAAGCGGCCCTTGGCGACGGCCTGGTCCCAGGCCTCACCGCGGTCGATCACCGGACGCTCGACCTCGACGTCGCCCTTGAGGACGTTCGCCGTCCAGATCAGCGACTGCTCCAGGAAGTCCGCACCCTCGAAGAGGGCGTCGGCGATGCCGAGGTCGAAGACCTGCTGGCCCTTGAGCTGCTTGTTCTGGTTGAGGCTGTTCTCGATGATCACCGAGACGGCCTTCTCGGCACCGATCAGGTTCGGCAGGATCGTGCAGCCGCCCCAGCCCGGGACCAGGCCCAGGAAGACCTCGGGCAGCGAGAAGGCGGGCAGCGCCTTCGACACGGTGCGGTAGGTGCAGTGCAGACCGACCTCGACACCGCCGCCCATGGCCGCGCCGTTGTAGTACGCGAAGGTCGGCACCGCGAGCGCGGCGAGGCGCTTGAAGACCTCGTGGCCGCCCTTGCCGATGGCGAGCGCGTGCTCGTGCTCCTTCAGCAGCTCGACGCCCTTGAGGTCGGCGCCGACGGCGAAGATGAACGGCTTGCCGGTGATGCCGACGCCGACGATCGAGCCGTCCGCGGCCTCCTTCTCGACCTGGTCGATGGCGAGGTTGAGGTTCGCCAGGGACTGCGGTCCGAAGGTGGTCGGCTTGGTGTGGTCGAAGCCGTTGTCCAGCGTGACGAGCGCGAAGCGCCCGGCGCCGAACGGCAGGTCGAGGTGGCGTACGTGCGCGGACGTCACGACCTCGTCGGGGAACAGCTCGGCCGCACCCTTCAAAAGCTCAGCGGTGGTGCTCACTTGTCCCCCTCGAAGTGCGGGTTCTCCCAGATGACCGTCGCGCCCATGCCGAAGCCGACGCACATGGTGGTCAGGCCGTAGCGGACGTTCGGCTGCTCCTCGAACTGGCGGGCCAGCTGCGTCATCAGACGCACGCCCGACGAGGCCAGCGGGTGGCCGAAGGCGATGGCGCCGCCGTACTGGTTGACGCGCGCGTCGTCGTCGGCGATGCCGTAGTGCTCCAGGAACGCGAGCACCTGGACGGCGAAGGCCTCGTTGATCTCGAACAGGCCGATGTCGTCGATGGTGAGCCCCGCCTGGGCGAGGGCCTTCTCCGTCGCCGGGATCGGGCCGTAGCCCATGACCTCCGGCTCCACACCCGCGAAGGAGTAGGAGACGAGGCGCATCTTCACCGGGAGGTTGTTCTCCCGGGCGAAGTCCTCGGAGGCGATGAGGGAGGCGGTGGCGCCGTCGTTCAGACCGGCCGCGTTACCCGCGGTGACCCGGCCGTGGACGCGGAACGGCGTCTTCAGACCGGTCAGGTTCTCGATCGTCGTGCCCGGACGCATCGGCTCGTCGGCGGTGACCAGGCCCCAGCCCGTCTCACCGGCCTCCGGGTTGGTGCGGCGCACCGAGATCGGCACCAGGTCCTGCTGGATCTTGCCGTTGGCGTACGCCTTGGCGGCCTTCTCCTGCGAGCGCACGGCGTACTCGTCGGCGCGCTGCTTGGTGATCGTCGGGTAGCGGTCGTGCAGGTTCTCGGCGGTCATGCCCATGAACAGCGCCGACTCGTCGACCAGCTTCTCGCTGACGAAGCGCGGGTTGGGGTCCACGCCCTCACCCATGGGGTGGCGGCCCATGTGCTCGACACCACCGGCGATGGCGATGTCGTACGCGCCGAAGGCCACGCCGCCCGCGACGGCGGTGACGGCCGTCAGGGCGCCGGCGCACATGCGGTCGATGGAGTAGCCGGGCACGGACTGCGGCAGCCCGGCGAGGATGCCCGCCGTGCGGCCGATGGTCAGACCCTGGTCACCGATCTGCGTGGTCGCGGCGATGGCGACCTCGTCGATCTTGCCGGGCTCCAGGCCGGGGTTGCGGCGCAGCAGCTCCCGGATCGCCTTCACGACGAGGTCGTCGGCGCGGGTCTCGTGGTAGATGCCCTTCGGGCCCGCCTTGCCGAACGGGGTGCGGACGCCGTCGACGAAGACGACGTCCCTGACGGTACGAGGCACGATGGCTCTCCTCCAGGGTGCGGGACTGCACTGCTGCGGCGCATGCACTGAGCGCGCGCTTACGACCATGCTACTTATGAGTAACGTAGCTGCACAGTCCCGGAGGCGGGAGCGGCGAAGGTCACATCCCCGGGGGAGCCGTCGATCCTCGCGGAGATCGCAGCATGCCGTCGGAAGACCTTGGCGTGATCTCGACGTCCCTGTTCCGCTTCCGCGGCCGCACGGCTACGCCGACAGTGCCGCCACCAGGACCGGGGTCACCTGGTCGATCTGCCAGGGGCGGGCGCCGTGGGAGGCGAGGGCGGCGCTCACCGAGTCCGGGTCCACCGGCTTCGGGGGCTCCCAGCAGACCCGGCGCACGGTGTCCGGGGTGATCAGGTTCTCCTGGGGCATGTTCAGCCGCTCCGCCAGCGCGGACACTCCGGCGCGGGCCGCCGAGAGCCGGGCCGCGGCGACCGGGTCCTTGTCCGCCCAGGCCCGCGGGGGCGGCGGGCCCGTGACCGACTGGCCGGGCTGCGGCAACTGCGACTCGGTGAGCGCCTTGGCGCGGTCCACCGCGGCCTGCCACTGCTCCAGCTGCCGCCGTCCCATCCGGTGCCCGAAGCCGCTCAGCGCGGAGAGCGCGTGCACGTTGGCCGGAAGGCCGAGCGCGGCCTCCACGATCGCCGCGTCGGAGAGCACCTTGCCCGGCGAGACGTCCCGCCGCTGGGCGATCCGGTCCCGCGTCTCCCACAGCTCGCGCACCACACCGAGCTGCCGGCGCCGCCGCACCTTGTGCATCCCGGAGGTCCGTCGCCAGGGCTCCTTGCGGGGCTCGGGCGGCGGGGCCGAGGCGATGGCGTCGAACTCCTGCCGGGCCCACTCCAGCTTGCCCTGCCGGTCCAGCTCCTTCTCCAGCGCGTCCCGCAGGTCGACCAGGAGCTCCACGTCCAGCGCGGCGTAGCGCAGCCACGGCTCGGGCAGCGGGCGGGTGGACCAGTCGACCGCGGAGTGGCCCTTCTCCAGTACGAAACCGAGGACGTTCTCGACCATCGGGCCGAGCCCGACCCGCGGGAACCCGGCCAGCCGGCCGGCCAGCTCGGTGTCGAAGATCCGGCTGGGGATCATGCCTATTTCCCGCAGGCACGGCAGGTCCTGGGTGGCCGCGTGCAGCACCCACTCGGCATCGGCCAGCACCTCGCCGAGACCGGAGAGGTCCGGACAGGCCACGGGGTCGATCAGTGCGGTGCCCGCGCCCTGGCGGCGCAGCTGCACCAGATAGGCGCGCTGTCCGTAGCGGTAGCCGGAGGCGCGCTCGGCGTCCACGGCGACCGGGCCGGAGCCGGCGTCGAACGCGGCGATCACCCGGGCGAGGGACTCCTCGTCGGCGATCACCGGCGGAATGCCTTCGCGCGGTTCCAGCAAAGGCGTGGGTTCAGGGGCCGGAACCCCGCTCGGCGCCCCCGTAACAGACGATCCGCCGTCGTCCGGAGGGGCGCCTCCGGTGGTTCGCAGTGAGCTGTCTGCTGCGGTCTCTTGGGCGTCGGTCACCTGTCAAGGGTATCTGTGTATGGACAGCGCCCGTCGACGGAACGTTCCGTCGACGGGCGCCTGGGGGTCGCAAACCAGTCAGGTCGGTGAATAGTCCGGTTCACGACGGGCGGGACACGGACGGAGCGGACCAGCGGCCGATCCGTTCACGTCCGTGAATGGTGGGAGTGGGGGTCAGTGGATGATGCCGGTGCGCAGGGCGACGGCGACCATGCCGGCCCGGTCGCCCGTGCCGAGCTTGCGGGCGATCCGGGCGAGGTGGCTCTTGACGGTCAGCGCGGACAGGCCCATCGAGACGCCGATGGCCTTGTTCGACTGGCCCTCCGCCACCAGTCGCAGCACCTCGACCTCACGGCCGGACAGTTCGCGGTAGCCGCCCGGGTGGCTCGGGGCACCCGGGGGGCGGCGGTGCATACGGGCGGCGGCACCGATGGGGGCGGCACCGGGCCGGGTGGGGAGCCCGACGTTGGTGCGGGTGCCGGTGACGACGTAGCCCTTGACGCCCCCGGCGAGGGCGTTGCGGACGGCGCCGATGTCGTCGGCCGCGGAGAGGGCGAGGCCGTTGGGCCAGCCCGCGGCGCGGGTCTCCGACAGCAGGGTCAGGCCGGAACCGTCGGGCAGGTGGACGTCGGCGACGCAGATGTCGCGGGGGTTGCCGACGCGGGGACGGGCCTCCGCGATGGACGACGCCTCGATGACATCGCGGACACCGAGCGCCCACAGGTGGCGGGTGACGGTGGAGCGGACTCGGGGATCGGCCACGACCACCATGGCGGTGGGCTTGTTGGGGCGGTAGGCGACCAGGCTTGCGGGCTGCTCAAGGAGAACGGACACCAGGCCTCCTGGGGTGCGGGACGGCTTTGAAGGTCACAGTCGTCTTCGGCACCGAGCCCGGAGTCCTTTAGAGAATGATCACGATCTAGTGAGTAACAATTGGTGCAATTCGGACGTACGGTCGATCGTTCGGTGAACGAATCGGTTCGTTCGAGTGGTCACTCATGACTGAAAGTGGTCGTATCGACAAAGTGATGCCCACACGTTCGCGACTCATGCCTGTCTGATCGTCCCGGTCCGGCGCGACCGTTCTAGCGCGACTGCGGTCCCCGGCGCTGCGGCAGCGTCACCACCGCCGCGTCACCGGGACCGGCCGGCGGCAGTCCCGCGATCTGCGCCAGCAGATCCGCCCACGACGCCAGATGCCCCGCGGTGTCCGGCACCCCGCCGAGGCCCTCGCGCGGGGTCCAGGAGGCGCGGATCTCGATCTGCGAGGTCGACGGGCGTTCGGACAGTCCGCCGAAGTAGTGCGAACTCGCCCGCGTGACCGTGCCGCTGGGCTCGCCGCACGCCAGACCGCGGGCCTGAAGCGCCCCGGTCAGCCACGACCAGCACACCTCCGGCAGCAGCGGATCCGCCGCCATCTCCGGCTCCAGCTCCGCCCGCACCAGCGTCACCAGCCGGAACGTGCCCCGCCAGGCGTCGTGCCCGGCCGGATCGTGCAGCAGCACCAGGCGGCCGTCCGCGAGATCCTGGTCGCCGTCGACGACCGTGGCCTCCAGTGCGTACGCGTGCGGGGCGAGCCGTTGGGGCGCGCGTGTCGACTCCACCTCGATCTGCGGCCTCAGCCGGCTGCTGCGCAGGGCCTCCACCGCGGCTCGGAAGACCGGCGGCGCCGAACTGCTCGTCTGCCCGTCCACCTCCCCGGTGTCCTTCGCGTCATCCATTCCACCCGACACTCGTCCCTGAGCCGCAGCCATGCCGGAAGGTTAAGGGGAACGGAGCGGCTGCGCTGGCGTAGACACCCGCGATGTTCCGGGGCGGCCAAGGGGGAGGGGCCTGAGGTTGTGTGCCGAGTGCGGGTGTGCGGGGGGCTTGTCGCGCCCCGCGGCGGAGCCGCAAATCGATACAGCCCCGCGCCCCTGAGGTGGGGACAGCGGGTGTGCGCCTTCATGCGAGACTTTCCGCGTGAGTGCACACGAGACGACGCCGACCGCCACGCATGACTCCGCCTTCCTGAGGGCCTGCCGCCGGGAGCCTGTGCCGCACACGCCCGTGTGGTTCATGCGGCAGGCCGGGCGCTCGTTGCCGGAGTACCGCAAGGTGCGCGAGGGGATTCCGATGCTGGAGTCCTGCATGCGTCCCGAGCTGGTCACCGAGATCACCCTCCAGCCGGTGCGCCGCCACAACGTGGACGCGGCGATCTACTTCAGCGACATCGTCGTCCCGCTCAAGGCCATCGGCATCGACCTCGACATCAAGCCCGGCGTCGGCCCGGTCGTCGAGAACCCGATCCGCACCCGCGCCGACCTGGCTCAGCTGCGTGACCTGACCCCCGAGGACGTCTCCTACGTCACCGAGGCCATCGGCCTGCTCACCCGCGAACTCGGCGCCACCCCGCTGATCGGTTTCGCGGGCGCGCCTTTCACCCTCGCGAGTTACCTCGTCGAGGGCGGACCGTCGCGTACGTACGAGAACGCCAAGGCGATGATGTACGGCGACCCCGAGCTGTGGGCCGATCTGCTGGACCGCCTCGCGGAGATCACCGGCGCTTTCCTGAAGGTCCAGATCGAGGCCGGTGCCTCCGCGGTGCAGCTCTTCGACTCCTGGGTCGGCGCGCTCGCCCCCGCCGACTACCGGCGCTCGGTGATGCCCGCCTCCGCCAAGGTCTTCAAGGCCGTCGAGGGCTACGGCGTCCCGCGCATCCACTTCGGCGTCGGCACCGGTGAACTGCTCGGCCTGATGGGCGAGGCGGGCGCGGACGTCGTCGGCGTCGACTGGCGGGTCCCGCTGGACGAGGCGGCCCGCCGGGTCGGCCCCGGCAAGGCGCTCCAGGGCAACCTCGACCCGACCGTGCTGTTCTCCTCCACCGAGGCCGTCGAGACCAAGACCCAGGAGGTCCTCGACGCGGCGGCGGGCCTGGAGGGCCATGTCTTCAACCTCGGCCACGGCGTCATGCCGAACACCGACCCGGACAGCCTGACCCGGCTCGTGGATTACGTCCACACCCGCACCGCGCGCTGACTCACCCCGGGTACCGGGGCCGGGCCCGCCTGCCGAACAGCAGGCCGCGCGGCTCCGGTGGCGGCGGGGTGCCCGGTTTCAGCGGCCAGGCGAGCAGCATGCCCGCGAGGAAGCCGACGACATGCGCCGTGTACGCGACGGTGCCGGCGTCGGTGATGCCCTCGCCGGAGGAGTACACCGCCTGGAGCACGAACCAGAACCCCAGCACCAGCCAGGCCGGCAGCCGCAGCGGCAGGAAGATCAGGAACGGCACCAGCACCCACACCCTGGCCTTCGGATACAGCACGAGATAGGCGCCCAGCACCCCGGCGATGGCACCCGAGGCGCCGATCAGGGGGTCGCCGGAGTTGTCGTTGAGGAGCGCGAAGCCGTAACCGGCCGCGTAGCCGCAGACGACGTAGAACAGCAGGAACCGCACATGGCCCATGCGGTCCTCGATGTTGTTGCCGAAGATCAGCAGGAACAGCATGTTGCCGAGCAGGTGCAGCCAGCCGCCGTGCAGGAACATCGCCGTGAGGACCGACAGGGCCGGTGACTTGTCGTAGCCCGGCTCGCCGATCACGCAGCCAGGGCCCTGGGGGCCGGCCGCGATCTCGCCGGTCGGGACCAGACCGGGCAGCTGATCGTGGATCAACTCCCTTGGCACCGCCGCGTAGTGGTCCAGGAACGCGTGCAGCTGGCACACCTGGGACAGTTGGCTCTCCCCGGCGACGGCGATCGTGCCGGGCATGGCCAGGAAGACGAGGACGTTCGCGGCGATCAGGCCGTACGTCACCCAAGGGGTGCCCCGTACGGGGTTCACGTCATGGACGGGAATGACCACGGTTGTCTTCTTCCCCGGATGAGGTCCGGGAATCGGTGAACGCCGGTGCCCCCGCGCGCGTATGGCTTCTCAACCGGGTCTACGTGAGGACGGGCGATGAACGATCGAGTGGCTCCTTCGATGCACGCGCTGCCGGATGGTGAGGCGGAGCTCTCCGTGGTGGTGCGGCTGCCGTGGGAGGACGTCGCACGGCTCGGCCAGGAGGCCGGTCGGCTCGCCGCGCAGACGGGGCGGCCGGTGACGCTGGACGAGGCGGTCAGCCACCGGCTGCGGTCCGTGCGGGCGTCCGCGGCGCATGCCAAGCCGGGTCTCGGGAGTGGGGAGCAGCCGGTGGCTGCTCCGTCGAGTGCGTCCGTGGCTTCGCTGCCGAGGATCAGCGGGACGGCTTAGGGGCGTTGCGCCACCGCCTTTGACGCCTTTCTGGCGGCTACCAGTACGGGGTCCCAGACCGGGCTGAACGGTGGGGCGTAGCCCAGGTCCAGGGCTGTCATCTGCTCGACCGTCATGCCTGCGGTCAGGGCCACTGCCGCGATGTCGACCCGCTTGGCGGCGCCCTCGCGGCCAACGATCTGGACGCCCAGGAGGCGGCCCGTGCGGCGTTCGGCGAGCATCTTCACCGTCATCAGGGAGGCGCCGGGGTAGTAACCGGCCCTGCCGGTCGACTCGATGGTGGCCGTGACGTACTGGAGGCCGACGCGGTCGGCGTCCTTCTCGCGCAGCCCGGTGCGGGCGATCTCCAGGTCGCAGACCTTGCTGACCGCGGTGCCGACCACGCCGGGGAAGGTGGCGTAGCCGCCGCCCGCGTTGGTGCCGATGACCTGGCCGTGCTTGTTGGCGTGGGTGCCCAGGGCGATGTACCGCTGCTGGCCCGAGACCAGGTCGAGGACCTCCACGCAATCGCCGCCCGCCCAGATGTTCTCGTGGCCGCGCACCCGCATCCCGAGGTCGGTGAGCAGTCCCTGGTGGGCGCCGAGGGGGAGCCCCGCCGCCCGGGCCAGTGCTGTCTCCGGGCGGACGCCGATGCCGAGGACCACGACGTCCGCCGGGTACTCGGCGTCCTGAGTCGCCACCGCGCGGACGTGTCCGTCGGCACCGGTGAGGATCTTGGTGACCTCGGCGTCGTCGACCATGGTGATGCCGAGCCCGGACATGGCCTCGTGCACCAGCCGGCCCATGTCCGGGTCGAGCGTGGACATCGGCTCCTTGCCACGGTTGACGACGGTCACCTCGTAGCCGCGGTTGATGAGCGCCTCGGCCATCTCCACGCCGATGTACCCGGCCCCGACCACCACCGCGCGCCGCCCACGCGTGCGTGCCAGCGTGTCGATCAGCACCTGCCCGTCGTCCAGCGTCTGCACGCCGTGCACCCCCGGCGCGTCCACGCCCGGCATCTCCGGCCGGATCGGCCGGGCACCGGTGGCGATCACGAGTTTGTCGTACGACGTCCAGGACTCGGCCCCGGAATCGACGTCACGCGCGCGTACCCGCTGTCCCGCCACGTCGATCTCCATGACCTCGGTGCGCATGCGCAGATCGATGTCCCGCGCGCGGTGCTCCTCGGGCGTGCGGGCGATCAGCTCGTTCCGCGCGGAGACGTCGCCGCCCACCCAGTAGGGGATGCCGCACGCCGAGTAGGAGGAGAAGTGGCCGCGCTCGAAGGCCACGATCTCCAGTTCCCCGGCGCTTCTCATCCGGCGCGCCTGCGACGCCGCGGACATTCCCGCGGCGTCGCCGCCGATCACGACCAGCCGTTCCCGTGTACCCCGCCCAAGGCTCATGTTCATGCGAACACGCTACGGGCGCAGATCATTTCGGGCTCGCGGTCAGTCCTCCTCGGGGCCGAGCGCGGGCTCGGAGGTGCGGTTCAGACGGGGGTGGACCAGGCGGAGCCAGAGCACGATCAGCAGGGCAGCGCCCGCCGCGAACGGCAGGATCGCGGCGACGGCCATGACGATCCACCGCAGCATCGTCACGAAGGCGTCCCAGCCGCCCGTCAGCGCGTCCACGACCCCCGGGTCGTCGTCCTCGGCGACCGCCTTCTTCACCGGCGTCTCGGACAGCGACAGGGTGATGGTGGCCAGGCTCGTACGGTCCTTCAGGGACGCCTGCTGGGCGAGCAGCGACTCCAGGTCCGCCTGGCGGGAGCTCAGTTCGCCCTCCAGCGTCACCACGTCGCTCAACTTGGTGGCCTGGTCCATCAGCTCCCGGATCCGGGCCACGCTGGCCCGCTGCGTCTTGATCCGGCTCTCCACGTCCACGACCTGGTCGGTGACGTCCTGTGCCTTCGCCGTGCGGTCGAGCAGCTTGCCCGTGCCCTCCAGATCGGCGAGGACGTCCGCGTAGGAGTCGACGGGCACCCGCAGCACGACCCGGGTGCGCTCCCTGCCCTTCCCGTCGCGGCTGGTCGTCTCGTTGCCGACGTAGCCGCCCGCGTTCTCGACGGTGGCGCGGGCCTCGTCGAGGGCCTTCGGTACGTCCTTGACCTGCACGGTCAGCGAGGCGGTACGGATGATGTGGCTCGCGGTCACCTTCGGCGGGGCGGCCGCCTTGTCGGCGCCGGCGTCCCCGGCCGCGGCGCCCTCGGGGCTCCGCGCCTCGGACTGGGCGGCGTCCTTGCTGCCGCCGGCGGAGTCGTTGGAGTCGTTGGCGCCGCTGCACCCGGTCAGCGCCAGGGCCGCGGCCAGCAGCAGACCGGCCGCTGCATGGACGGGTCGAACGGAACGTCGTGAGCGCATGAGGCGTACCCCCCGAGGGTTGTGACGGGCCTTGAATGCTCCTTCGACGCCCGACCGGGCCCGGACGTTGGCCTCCGCCGGTTCCGATGCGGTCACGGTCCGGACTCGGGCCGGGCACACGGGGGCCGCCGGTCGGCGGCGGGTCCGGGCCGAACGGCCCTGGCGGGAGTGTCAGTGGGGTTTGAGAGAGTGGGATCATGCACGCAGCGGACACGGATTCGGACACTCCAGCGGAACGCGGACATGTCGTCGTCATCGGCGCCGGGATCGCCGGCCTCGCGGCCGCGCATCGGCTGCTCGCCGAGGGCAGACGGGTGACCGTGCTGGAGGCCGCGGACCGGGTCGGCGGCAAGCTGCTGCCCGGCGAGATCGCGGGCGTCCGCGTGGACCTCGGCGCCGAGTCGATGCTCGCGCGCCGCCCCGAGGCCGTCGGTCTGGCCCGCGAGGTCGGCCTCGCCGAGCGCCTCCAGCCGCCGGCCACCGCCACCGCCTCCCTGTGGACCCGCGGCGCCCTGCGCCCCATGCCCAAGGGTCATGTCATGGGCGTCCCCGGCACCGCCGCCGCCCTCGCCGGAGTGCTCTCCGACGAGGGCCTCGCCCGCATCGAGCGGGACACCGAACTGCCCCGCACCGAGGTCGGCGAGGACGTGGCGGTCGGGGCGTACGTCGCCGAGCGGCTGGGCCGGGAGGTCGTCGACCGTCTCGTCGAGCCGCTGCTGGGCGGGGTGTACGCGGGCGACGCCTACCGCATCTCGATGCGCTCGGCCGTCCCCCAGCTCTTCCAGGCCGCACAGACCCATGACTCCCTGACCGAGGCGGTCCGCGAGATCCAGGCCAAGGCCGCCGCCCACCAGCAGCAGTCCGGCCCGGTGTTCATGGGCATCCAGGGCGGCATCGGCACCCTTCCGCTCGCCGTCGCGGAGTCGGTGCGGGCCCGGGGCGGCGAGATCGTCACCGGCGCCCCGGTGACCGGGCTGCGCCGCGCGCCGGACGGCTGGCGGATCGTCACCGGCGGCCGGACACTGCGCGCGGACGCCGTCGTCATCGCCGTACCCGCCCCCGTCGCCGCCGGACTGCTGCGCGCCGAGGTCCCCGCCGCCGCGGCCGAGCTGACCGCCGTCGAGTACGCCTCCATGGCCCTGATCACCCTCGCCTACCGCCGCGCCGGGACCGCGCTCCCCGAGGGCAGCGGATTCCTGGTGCCGCCCGTCGACGGCCACACCATCAAGGCCTCCACCTTCGCCTCCCGGAAGTGGGGCTGGATCGCCGAGGAGGACCCGGACCTGCTGGTGCTGCGCACCTCCGTCGGACGCTACGGCGAGACCGAGATCCTCCAGCGGGACGACGCCGCCCTCGTCGACGTCTCCCGGCACGACCTCAAGGCGGCGACCGGCCTCGACGCCACCCCGGTGGCCACCCGCGTCACCCGCTGGACCGAGGGTCTGCCCCAGTACCCCGTCGGCCACCACGCGCGCGTGGCGCGCATCCGCGAGCACCTCGGCCGCGTCCCGGGCCTGGCCGTGTGCGGTGCCGCCTACGACGGGGTCGGCATCCCGGCGTGCATCGCGAGCGCCCATGCCGCCGTCGACCAGATCCACGGTGACCTGCGCGCAGTGCAGGAGCTCACCGCCAACCCGGTGCAGAGTCTGCACGGAGGAGCAGGAGAATGAGGGACATGAGTGACGACGCCCCCACCACCGAGTCCGGCAGGATCCCGAACAAGGGCAAGCTGGCCAAGGACCTCAACGAGGTCATCCGCTACACCCTCTGGTCCGTCTTCAAGCTGAAGGACGTCCTGCCCGAGGACCGCAGCGGTTACGCCGACGAGGTCCAGGAGCTGTTCGACCAGCTCGCCGCCAAGGACGTGACGATCCGCGGCACCTACGACCTGTCCGGGCTGCGCGCCGACGCCGACGTCATGATCTGGTGGCACGCCGAGACCAGCGATCAGCTCCAGGAGGCGTACAACCTCTTCCGCCGCACGAAGCTCGGCCGCGCGCTGGAGCCGGTCTGGTCGAACATGGCGCTGCACCGTCCCGCCGAGTTCAACCGCTCGCACATCCCGGCGTTCCTCGCCGACGAGACGCCCCGCGACTACGTCAGCGTGTATCCCTTCGTGCGCTCCTACGACTGGTACCTGCTGCCCGACGAGGACCGCCGCCGCATGCTCGCCGACCACGGCAAGATGGCCCGCGGCTACCCCGACGTCCGCGCCAACACCGTCGCCTCGTTCTCGCTCGGCGACTACGAGTGGATCCTCGCCTTCGAGGC
Source organism: Streptomyces davaonensis JCM 4913 (assembly GCF_000349325.1). Lineage (GTDB taxonomy): Bacteria > Actinomycetota > Actinomycetes > Streptomycetales > Streptomycetaceae > Streptomyces > Streptomyces davaonensis. Next base: position 2,669,461 of record NC_020504.1, on the reverse strand, counting down.
GGACGAACTGCACCGCATCGTCGACCTGATGCGCCACCTGCGCGCGTCCGAGGCCCGCATGCACGTCCGCGAGGAGGTCCCGTTCTACACGGGCCGCAGGAAGTCGGTCGCCGACCTGGTCGCAGAGCTGGCCTAGGACTTCTCGGGGCTCGGCTCCGGGTGCGGTGCGCACGCGGCGCGCCGCACCGGGAGCCGCCCTTCCAGCAGGTACGCGTCCAGATGCGCGTTGACGCACTTGTTGGGACCGCCCCCGATCCCGTGCGTCCCCGCGTCCCGCTCGGTCACCAACACCGAGTCCCACAGCCGCCGGTGCAACTCCAGCGCCCCCTCATAAGGCGCCGCGGCATCCCGCTCGGCAGCAAGAATCAGCGTCGGCGGCAGCTCACCGGGCCCCGTTCGCACATCGATGGGCGACTGACGCGGCGCGGGCCAGTACGCGCAGGGCAGATTCGCCCACACGTTGTCCCACGTCTCGAACGGCGCCACCCGCGCCAACCGCGTGTTGTCCCGGTCCCACACCCGCCACTCGGTGGGCCACGGCCCGTCGTTGCATTCGACGGCCGTGTACACCGCCTTGCTGTTCTCCGCCTCGGCGGCCGCCTCCGTCACCGGCGCCGCGATGTCGATCAGCGGCTGCGGATCGCCCTTGAGGTACGCCGACAGCGCCTCCGCGCGCAGCGGCCAGTAGTCGTCGTAGTACCCGGCCTGGAGGAAGGCCCCGTGCAGTTGCCCCGGACCCACCTTGCCGCCCGCGGGTTCGGCGGCGAGCCGCGCGCTCGCCCTGAGGTAGCTGCGCAGCACCTTCGCCGGGGTGTCGCCCAGGCCGTACACCTTGTGGTGCTTGGCGATCCACTCCCGCAGGTCCGCCCAGCGGCTCTCGAACGCCGCTGACTGGTCGAGGTTGTTGCGGTACCAGATCTGCTCCGGCTCCGGGTTCACCGCCGCGTCGAACACCATCCGCCGCACGTGCGAGGGGAAGAGCGTCGCGTACAGCGCGCCGTAGTACGTGCCGTACGAGGCGCCCATGAACGTCAGCTTCTCCTCGCCCAGCGCGGCCCGCAGGACGTCCAGATCACGGGCGTTGTTCAGGGAGTGGTAGTGCCGCAGCGCGCTGCCGGAGCGCTGGGCGCAGCCGCGGGCGTACGCCTTCGCCTGCGCGATGCGCTCGCGCTTGTACGACTCCGAGGGGTGGAGGGGGGCCTGGGTCGGGCCCTTGAAGAACCTCTTGGGGTCCTGGCAGGAGAGCGGGGCGCTGTCGCCCACCCCGCGCGGGGCGTAGCCGACGAGGTCGTAGGCGGCCGCGATGCGCTTCCACTCGGGCATCAGGCCGATCAGCGGGAAGTACATGCCCGAGGCGCCGGGGCCGCCCGGGTTGAAGACCAGGGCGCCCTGCCGGGGCACCCGGCGCTTGCTGTTGTGCGGGTCCTTGTGGGTGGCCAGTACCCGGCTGACCGTCAGCTTGATCTGCTTGCCGTTCGGATCCGCGTAGTCCAGCGGGACGTTCACCGTGCCGCAGCGGAGGCTGCCCGGCATGTCCTGTCCCTCGGAGCAGGAGCCGAAGCGGATGCCGGCGTCCTTCGCGCGCTCGGCGGCCACCACGGTGCCGCGCAGCTCGGCCAGGCCGGGCACGGCCTCCGCGCCGTCGGCCGGGGCGGCGGCGAGGGTGGTCAGGAGCAACGACCCGGCGGCCGAGTAGAGGGCGGGGGCTCTCATCGCGTGTCCCTTCGGTGCGCGGACGCAACAAAAGGGATGGTTCGTTCGGTCGTCGGCGAAGGCAAGCACCGTCCGCCGGTGTCGGCGTCAATGCCCCTTGTGCGCTCCTCCGCGAGCCGATGGCGTCAGTGGCGCCGGAGGGGCTCGCGGTGCTCGAAGGCCGCCCGCAGGTCGGGTTCGCCTATCGCGCGGACACCGCGGACGGCGACCGTGGTGAGATACCGGCGGTCGTCCCCGCCGGCCGTGTGCCGGGCGAGGGTGCCCAGCAGCCGCTGTCCGGCCGGGGAGGCCCAGCGCGAGTACGGGTGGATCTCGACCCGGGCGATGGCCAGACAGCTCAGGGTGAGCGCGAGGGGCAGCCCGAACCAGAGGGCGACCAGATGCCGTGGCACGTCGGCGGCGCCCGGCATCAGCAGCGCGGTCGCGCCCAGGACGAGGACGACCGCCGCGGCGAACTGCACCTGCCGCACCGCCGCCGCGGTCCCGGTCCGGGCCCCGTCCGGCACTGCGAGGCCCGCCCGCACCAGCCGGTCGGCGAGGCTGCCCACCGCCTCCGCACCGGCCGCGGCGTCCCGTACCGGCTCGATACGGGACTGCCCCTCGGGCCCGATGGCCCCTATGACGGACCGTTCGATGTCGTCGCGGCCGCGCGGGTCGACGACCGTCGCCCAGCCCGTACGCGCGAGCAGTAGCCGGCGCTGGCGGGCCATGGAGACCAGGGTCAGATCGGCGACCCGGCGGGGGCCGCCGGACAGGAACGCGGCCTCGTACAGCGTCAGATCGTGTTCCCGGCCCGCGTTCACATCCGCGGCCGCCGCGTGTACGGCGGCCAGGCACAGCCGGGTGCAGGCGGTGCCGGCCACGGCCCAGGCCAGGAGCAGAAGAAGGACCCAGAACATGGCTCCATTTTGCGGCTAAACCGCCGCCGCTCTCGCGGACTTGGTTGCTCGCCGCGGGGGTTCCTCAATTAATGGTTGCGGTTTTGGGTCGTTTGTCACGACTCACTGGCATTGGTGGGCGGGCGGCTGGCGGCGGGCGGCAGGGTGTACGTCGGTGTCGGCACCGGCGAGGGGGTCACGGGGATCGCGGGCGAGGGGTCGGTCACCGGGCCCGGCGGCGCCGGGGAACGGGTCAGCGGGGGAGTGCTCCCGTCGGCCATGTCCCGGGCCAGCGCGTCGAAGTCGACGTACCCGGTGGCCTCCAGGACGGTGATGTGGTCCAGCACCGTGGTGTTGGCGTCATTGGCGAGCTCGCGCACCAGGGTGTTGCGGGTGCTCGCGCGGACCTGGGCGACCACCGAGAACACCTTGCCGTGCGCAAGACGCAGCAGGTTGGCGAACTGCCAGTCGTACTCGGCGCCCTGGGCGGAGTCGAGGATGCCGAGCCACTCGCGCTGCTGCTCGCTCGGCTCGTTGGGCAGCGACAGGGAGAGCTTGGCGGCGACGTCGCGGACCCGCTCGTCCAGGAAGGCGTGCCCTTCGACGAGATGCTGCCCGGCGGTCTGCACGGCGGCCGTACCGCCCTTGCGCTGGGCCTGCTGACCTGCGGGCAGCTCCCAGAGCCCGGCCAGCCGCACCTTGGTGATGAACTCGCGGTCCAGGCCCGACAGCGGGCCGTACTCCGTCGACACGGTCTCGGCGTTGAGCACGTCCTGACCCGTCCCGGAGCGGTCGGCGTACGACCAGATCGGGACGATCAGCGCCACGAGGGTCGCCGTCAGGCCGGTGATGATGAGTCCGGTTCCGCTGAGGATGCCCCGGCCGGGGACGGGCGGTCGCGGTCGCATGGTGCCTCCAGTTTCGGCACCGCACGTCAGTGCGTTTCGAGGGGTGGGATGGGCATATTAACGACTAATCAGGGCCCCTCGTTCACCGGCGGGTCAGAGACCGCCGTATCCGCGCCAGCCTGGAGTGCGCGAGCGGGGCCGGGCCCGAGCGCTCCCGCCACCACTGGTTCAACTCCTTCCTGGCGTGCGTCTCCAACGCTGTCTCCCCGTGCAGCAGTTGACCGGCGAAGTCGAGCGCGTCACGGCGATAGCCGCTGGTCATGGGGTTGCGCTGGGCGTAGGCGAGAAAATTCGGCCGGTATCGCGGGCCCAGGATCACGGGCAGCTCGGGCGCGACCTTCGCGACCACATCCGCCCGCTTCGCGGCGAGCGCCCGCGCCTGTACGCCGAGGCGCGCCCGGTCGAAGCCCTCGGGGGCGGGGGTCCCGGCGACGAGGGCGGAGAGCAGCGCCGCCTGGTCCAGGGCGAGGCGCCCGCGGGCCTCGTCGTCGCCGGCCGGTTCCGGTGCGGTGCCGGAGGGGGCGGGCCGGGCGTCCGCTACCCTGCCGCCCTTGTCGACGGCGGCCCGGATCTCGTCCAACTCCCTTTCCAGCTCGGTTGGTTCGGGGAAGTTCTCGTCGCGCTCCAGGAGCACACCGGGCGGGGCGACCCGGGACGCGAGGTCGGTGAGGATGTCCAGCACGGGCCGCGGGACCGGGTGGGCGTGGCTGTCGTGCCAGACGCCGTCCCGCTCGAAACCGCCCGCGACATGGACGTACGCGAGGGCCTCCAGCGGCACCTCGGCGAGCGCCTCGGCCGGGTCCTCGCCCCGGTTGACGTGGTTGGTGTGCAGATTGGCGACGTCGATGAGCAGCCGCACGCCGGTGCGGTCGACGAGGTCGTAGAGGAACTGCCCCTCGGTCATCTCCTCGCCGGGCCAGGAGAACAGGGCGGCGATGTTCTCCACGGCGAGCGGCACGGGGAGGGCGTCCTGGGCGATCCGGACGTTCTCGCACAGCACCTTCAGGGCGTCCCGGGTGCGCGGCACCGGCAGCAGATGGCCGGCCTCCAGGCGCGGCGACGCGGTGAGCGGGCCGCCCGCCCGCACGAACGCGATGTGCTCGGTGACCAGCGGCGAGCCCAGCGCCTCGGCCCGCTCGGCGAGCGCGGTCAGCCGGTCCGCGTCGGGCCGCTCCGCCCCGCCGAGCCCGAGCGAGACACCGTGCGGGACGACGGTGACCCCGCGCTCCCGCAGCCGCAGCAGCGACTCCGGGAGATGCCCGGGACATACGTTCTCGGCGACGGCCTCGACCCAGTCGATCCCCGGCATCGCCTCCACGGCCTCCGCGATCTCCGGCCGCCAGCCGATACCCGTCCCCAGTCGCTCCATAACTGTCCCCCTACTCCACATGTGCAGGGGGTATGGCCCGGGCGCCGGGCGGTGAATCCCCCCGGCCCGGGCTTCAGAGCAACATTTGAGGTTGGGCGCGGGGTCGGCCCGGCCCAGGGCGTGTCCGATGCGTCGGCACGGGCCCTAGTGCGGTCCCGGCGGCTCCGGCGACAGTCCGGGGACCACCGTGAACGTCGCGTCCTTCCGGTCCAGGTCGCTGTGGACCTCTTCGACGAAGAGGTGGAAATCCCTGTGCCGCAGGAACCGGTCGGGGAAGTTGAAGGACCGGAACGACACCGCGTTCGGGTCTGCGAGTCCCGGGACCATGGCGAACGTGGCGTCCTTCCGCATCAGCTGCATCTCCGGGGAGTCGGGCGGGGGCGTCGACCCGGGGGGAACGAGCGGGGTGTTCGGCCCCTCGTGAAGCTTGACGCGGAAGTCCTGGTGCCGCAGGAAGTGGAGGGGGAAGTTGACGGACCGGAAGGACACGAGGCTGCGGTCGGCCAGGCCGTTCACCATGTCGAAGGTGGCGTCGGTGCGGTCCAGGTCGCTCGCGACGGCCGACAGCTCTCCCAGGAAGTTCGCGTGCCGGACGAAGTGATTGTCGAGGTTGAAGGACTTGAGTGAGGAACCCATGGTGCGCACTCCCTTGCAGCCGTCGGAGGGATCGCCAGTCAGGAAAACGCCCTCAGGAAAGCGTCTCTCCGCCCGGCCGGCCCCACCAACCCGGATCGCCCCTTTCCTGCGGATGGCGGCGTAATGGGTGCCCTCCCGCGCGTACGGGCGTAGCATCCGGCCACCCAGGTCGAACATGGCTCCCGGACCCTGGATTTCAACAAATCGTCGACGCGAGCTTTCCGCAGGGCGTCACAGTAGTTGCCCTCGCGACCCGCCGGACAGGCCCGAGAAGGACCAGAACTCCGCCCAGTTCTCCGGGTCGAGGGCGATGACCCGCTCGTCGAAGTCCTTCTCGACCTCGCAGACGACGGCGGAGCCCTCGGCCCACCAGCAGGACAGCTCGTCCGGCTCGCTGAGCGTGCGCCCGGCCCGGAGTCCGGCGGGCGGCTTGCCGGTGGAGACGGCGAGCAGGTCGCCGATCCGGGTCTCCGACTCGAAGGGCGCGCCCACGACCGCCGTGAACAGACCGCCACCGACCGGGCTCAGCTCGGTCTCGTCGAGGCGGTCCAGATACGTCCACGCCTTGCTGCCGTCGGCCGTCCTGCGGCCCTCCACGGTGGCACCGCCGCGCCCCACGACAACGCCGGTGCCGACGAAGCGGGCGTCGAAGCCCTGCTCGGTCCAGGTCGTCTGCCGAGTGGCGAGGGAGACGCCGACGCTCACGGCATCGCTGTCACCATCGAAGGTGAGAACCGCGGTGGTGGCATCGGCCCCGGCGAGGTAGGGATCGCCCTCCTCGTGTCCTTCGGGCCGTTCGAGCGTGGCCGTCCACAGGCGCTTGCCGGAGTCGGCGGCGACGGCGGTGAGTTCGATCAGGGGCCGGTCGGGAGTGGTGCCGGAGCCGGGTTCGGTGACGGAGAACGCGGCGAGCAGGGCGATCCCAGCTCCTCGCCGTCGAGCACGCTCACCGCCCGGACCTCTTCGTCGGAGACGGCGGACGCCGTGGTGTCCCTGCGCCGCCCTCGCCCCCGCTGCCACAGGCCGTCAGCAGACCGAGCACGAGCCCGACGGGCACGACGAAACGACCTTCGCGCGTCGACAGACGCATGTGAACTCCCCCGTGGAGCAAGTCGGTTACTGATCAGAAACCCGACCTGATCATGCCATCACCGCTCGTCCCGCCGCAGGGACGGATGATCCGCGACCACCGTGCAGGAGCCCGGGGCGATCTCCGTGAAGCCCGCGTCCCGGACGAACGGCAGACCGCTGGTGGTGAGGCCGGTCCAGCGGTCGCGGGGCGCGGTCCGTACGGCGAGCGGGAACCCGGCGTCGCGCCAGGCCGTACGCTCCTCCTCGGACAGCTCCCACCAGGCGAGCTGGGCGCCGTGCCCGGCCTGGGCCATCGCCTTGCCGGCCGACATGTCGAGGTCGGGGTTGAGCCACAGCACCGGCGCGGTGGGATCCGCCGCGACCGGGACCTCCGGATCGTCGAGATCGGTGCCGGACACCTGGAGCTTGGCCAGCTCCTTGGGCCACCCGTCGAGGGGTACCGGCGGAAAGACCCGCACCTCGGCGGACTTCCCGGTCACCGTGATCCCCGGGAGTGCCTCCGCCTTCCGCCACTCGGCGCCCCGAGCCCGCCGTACGACCTTCCGGATCCGGGCGTCCTGCCAGTCCCGCATGGCCTCGGCCCACTCCCCGTCCCCACCGGCCCGCTCGTCCGAGAGCAGCACCAGCACGGCACGGGCGGCGGTCTCCAGGGCGTCGGTACGAGCAGGGGGCGCGGCCCGCTCGATCCGCACGACGAGCGGCAGCACGAACTGCGGCGCGAGGTCGCGGGGGGTGGCTTCGGACCGGAACGGACTGTCGGCGGAGGCGGTGGGTTCTTGGCTCACCATTCCAAGTCTGCCAGCCCGAAGATCGGCTCTCGCGAGTACGACAGGATGGCCTCATGCAACGCGATCTTCGCCTGGACAACGTGGGCCGCCGCTACGGCCTGCGCGGACCCTGGGTCTTACGGGCGGTCAACCTGGCCATGGCTCCCGGAACACTCACCCGAGTCGAGGGCGCGAACGGCACCGGAAAATCCACCTTCCTGCGCCTGCTCGCCGGCATCGACGCCCCCACGGAGGGCCGCATCACCGGCCGCCCCCGCACGGCCTACGTCCCCGAGCGCTTCCCCACGGCCCTCCCCTTCACCGCCCTCGGCTACCTCACCCACCTGGGCACGGTCCACGGCCTGTCCCGCGAGTCGGCCCGGCGCGCCGCAGGCGACTGGCTGGAGCGCTTCGGCGCCGCCGGATACGCCCGTACGCCCATGGCCCAGCTCTCCAAGGGCAGCAGCCAGAAGGTCGCCGTGGCCCAGGCACTGCTCGCCGAGCCGGAGTTGCTGGTGCTGGACGAGGCCTGGACCGGCCTCGACGCCGACGCCCGCGCCGAACTGGAACGCGCGGTCGCGGACCGCACCGCCGCCGGGGCCTCCGTGGTCTTCGTCGACCACGACCCACGGCGGCTGGCCGGAGTCCCGGACGTGATCTGCACGGTCCGCGGCGGCTCCGTCAACCGCCGTACGGAACAACGGACTTCGCAGGAGGGTGCCGGGCCGCGGACGGTCGTGGTCGCGCAGGGTCCGAGCGGCGGAACCCTCCCCGCCGAGACCGCCCGGCTCCCTCTCACCGCTCTCGAGGAGACCACCGCGGGCAGCTACCGCATCACGGTCCCCGCATCCCACTCCGACGTCCTGCTCCGAGCCCTGCTGACGGCCCGCCCTCCGTGGCATGTGGTGACCGTGGGCAAAGAGGAAGCCCAGTGACCGCGCTGCTCCGCTATCAGACCGCCCTGCTGCTGCGCTCCCAGCGCTGGCTGCCGCCGTTCCTGCTCTACGCCGTCTTCCTGGCCGTGGGCGTCCAGGGCGGTCAGCCGGTGCTGGACTCGCTCGGCTACGCGGCGGCGGCCCTGCTGCCGGTCGCTGCCTGGCTGGTGCGGATCTGCGTCACCGGCGAACCGCCCGCGGCCCGGGGCGTCGTGGCGGCGGCCGTCGGACCGGGACGGGCCCACCTGGCCGCGCTCCTGGTCGCGCTGACGGCGGCGGCGACGCTCGGCACAGTGGCGACGGTCGTGGTGACGCTGATCAGTGATCCGAGGACCGCCGACTATCAGGCGGAGGTTCCGCGGCTTCCGGCGGGCGCCGCGGGACTGGTCGCCGCGCTGGTCTGCGCGCTGCTGGGGACGGCCGTAGGAGCGCTGACCACCTGGCCGGTGCTGCGCACGACGGGTCGCGCGATACCCGCGATGCTCCTCGCTGCGCTGCTGTCGGTGGTGCTGACCGGCTCGCCCGCGCAGGCGGCGGTGAGCGGACTGGTCACGGGCTCCCGCTCGGGCACGGTCCCGGTGTCGGCACTGCCCCTGGTCGCCGCCGCTCTCTTCGCCGCCGCGGCGATCGCCCTGGCCTGCGTGCTCTGCTCCCGCAGATCACCCTGAGCAGGCGGTCCGCTCGGCCTCCCGCCACTCGCAGACCGGGCAGAGCGTGATGCCCTTGAAGGACTCCGGGTACTCCGTGGGCTCCCGGCACAGCACGCACTCGGCGTACGGAGGACCGTCGGCCTTGGGCGGCTTGGTCGCGTCGGCGATCGTGCAGTAGTCGCTGTCGCTCATGAGTCCAGCGTAGAGCGCTCACCGCTCCGCGCGGGCGGCCCCGATCAGCTCGGACACCTTCACGAACCGGTATCCCTGGCGCCGCAGCTCGGGGACGATCGTGCGGACGGCGCGTTCGGTGGCCGGGGCGGCGCTGCGGGTGCAGTGCATGACGACGACCGACCCCGGCCGCACCCCGTCCAGCACCTGCCGGGCCACGGCGTCGGCGTCGGTGGCGAAGGCGTCCCCGCTCACCACGTCCCACTGCACGGCGGTGACCCCGGCCGGGGTCAGGGCCTTGAGCGCGGCGCGGTCGTAGCAGCCGCCGGGGAACCGGAAGTACGGCATGGCGCCCGGCACACCGGCCTTGCGGAAGGCGTCGTACGCCCGCTCGACGTCGCCGCGCATCCGTTCCTCGGACAGGGTGGGCAGCCCGTAGCAGTCCCCGGTGAAGGCGTGGTGGCTGTAGGAGTGGTTGGCGACCTCGAAGAGCGGATCCCGTCCGATGCCGCGTGCCTGCACGGGGTACTCCTCGGCCCATCGCCCCGTCATGAACACGGTCGCCGGGACCTTCAGCGCCCGCAGCGTCGCGATGAGCCGCGGATTGTCGAACCGTTCCCCATTGGTCGCCCGAGCCCCCTGATCGGCGGTCATATCGGCGTCGAAGGTGAGCGCGACGACCTTCTCCGACGACCGGGGCCCGTTCTCGAAGACGGGCGTCAGCCCGGCGGGCCCCGGCGCCAGCGTCGGCGGCCGGGAGGGAGCTGCGGAGGCCGCCGCCGGTGCGGGGCGGGCGGCTCGGGGAGCCTCGGCCTCGGGGGAGGCGCAGGCGGAGAGGGCGGTGGCCAGGGCGCAGGCGGCGGTGACTTGTCGTACTCGAATGATCACCGAATGAACATAACGGGACTAATCGGACAAGCTCCGGATTGCCGCCCGCGCCCCGGCGCGCGTCACCTACGCCAGGGGCCCTGCACCGCGAAGGTCGTTCCGGGGGTGTAGCAGTTGACGTACATCGTGCGGCCGTCGGGGGAGAAGGTGACGCCGGCGAACTCGCCCCACTCGGGGGCTTCCGGGGTGCCGCCCGCCGCGGTAGCGGCTGATGTGAGGGCCTGGGCGTTGCGGGCCATCGCGTAGACCTCGCCGTGGCGGGTGACGCCGTAGACGTGCTGGGCTCCGCTGCCGTCCTCGCAGACCATGAGGCCGCCCGACGGGGCCAGGCAGATGTTGTCGGGGGATTCGCCGGGGAGCTGGATGTCGGTGTCGGGGCCGAAGACGATCACCAGGGTGAGGCGGCGGTGGGTGGGGTCGTAGCGCCAGATCTGGCCGTAGTGGTCGGCCGCCGAGCCCTCCGCGCTGCGGGCGTAGGAGGAGACGAAGTAGACCGAGCGGCCGCCCCAGTAGCAGCCCTCCAGCTTCTGGGCGTGGGTGATGCCCTTGCGGCCGAAGTCCTGGTGGCGGATGGGGGTTTCGGCGGCCAGCGGGTCCGGTACGTCGACCCAGTCGACGCGGTCGAAGGTCGTACCGGGCTCCTGGATCGACGACAGGTCCGGTACGCCCGGCACCCGCATCGCCTGGAGGCGGCCGCCCGCGCGCAGGGAACCGGCGCCGCCGTGGGGGTGGGTGGGCAGGAAGCGGTAGAAGAGGCCGAAGGGTTTCTGGAAGGCGTCCTCGGTCTCGTAGACGATGCCGGTTCTCGGGTCCACCGCCACCGCCTCGTGCTGGAAGCGGCCCATCGCCGTCAGCGGGACCGCGCCGCTGCGGTGCGGGTCGGCCGGGTCGACCTCGAAGATGAAGCCGTGGTCCTTGGTGTAGCCGTTGGTGCCCGCTCTGTCCTCGGTCTCCTCGCAGGTCAGCCAGGTGCCCCAAGGGGTGGGCCCGCCCGCGCAGTTGACGGCCGTACCGGCGATGGCGACCCGTTCGGCCAGGACCTCGCCGTGCACGTCCAGCGTGAGGGCCGTACAACCGCCCTTGCCCTGCGGGTCGTACGTCAGGCCCTCGACCGTCGGGACGGGGAGTTTCGCGGTGTTGCGGTTCTCGTGGTTGCGGACCAGGTGGACACGGCCGCGGCGGCCGGGCAGGGCCGTCATGCCGTCGTGGTTGGAGGGCACCTTGCCCTCGCCGGAGCGGAGCTGATCGCCCTCGCGGGAGAGCACGCGGTAGCGGAAGCCCTCCGGCAGGTCGAGGAGACCGTTCGGGTCGGGGACGAGGGGGCCGTAACCCGTGTGGCCCATGGTCTGCGCGGCGGCGGTGCCCGCGAAGAGTTCGGTCAGGTTTCCGGCGAAGGCGATCGAGACGCCCAAGGCGCCGGTGCGGGCGAGGAGTTGACGGCGGCTCTGAGTGCCGTGGTCGGACATGCTGGAACCTTCCTGCTGGCGGACAGGACTGTGTCGACGCCGTGTCTATCATCTGGTTCCGGCCAGGTGAACCACGCGCGTAGAGCGTGTTCACTTTCCGTCGCGGCGCTCCGGCAGCGGCTGTTGGGCCTTTTCCAGGAATCGCAGCAGCTCCACCGGGAACGGCAGCACCAGCGTGGAGTTCTTCTCGGCGGCCACCGCCACGACCGTCTGGAGCAGGCGGAGCTGGAGTGCGGCGGGGGTGTCCTCCATCTGCTGGGCCGCCTCGGCCAGCTTCTTCGAGGCCTGGAGTTCGGCGTCCGCGTTGATGATCCGGGCCCGCCGCTCCCGGTCGGCCTCCGCCTGGCGGGCCATCGAGCGCTTCATGGTGTCCGGCAGGGAGACGTCCTTGATCTCCACGCGGTCGACGCCCACGCCCCAGCCGACCGCGGGACTGTCGATCATCAGCTCCAGGCCCTGGTTGAGCTTCTCCCGGTTGGAGAGCAGATCGTCCAGGTCGCTCTTGCCGATGATCGAGCGCAGCGAGGTCTGGGCCATCTGCGAGACCGCGAACCGGTAGTCCTCGACGTTCACGACCGCCGACGGCGCGTCCACGACCCTGAAGTAGACGACCGCGTCCACCCGCACCGTGACGTTGTCCCGGGTGATGCCCTCCTGGGCCGGCACCGGCATCGTCACGATCTGCATGTTGACCCGGCGCAGCCGGTCCACGCCCGGCACGATCACGGCGAGCCCCGGCTGGCGCACGGCGCCGCGCAGTCGCCCGAGCCGGAAGACGACCCCGCGCTCGTACTGCTTGACGACCCGTGCCGCGGCGGCGAAGTAGACCAGCCCGGCGGCGCCGGCGGCAGCGGCCACGGCGAGCAGCTCCTCGACCATGACGACCTCCCTGTCAGAGGTCCGGTATATCCGCTTACTAGACGATATGCCCAGGTTTGCGGTACGGATACGCCTCGGCCCTGCCTCGTCCGGCTCAGGCGGCTTCGACGAGCGGCTTCGCGTCCCGGGCCAGTGCGGTGAGGCGGGAGATCGCCCGGAAGTACTTCTTGCGGTAGCCGCCCTTCAGCATCTCCTCGCTGAACAGCCGGTCGAAGGGCAGCCCCGAGGCCAGCACCGGCACTTCACGGTCGTAGAGCCGGTCCGCGAGGACGACGAGCCTGAGGGCCGTGGACTGGTCCGGAATCGGCTGTACGTCGGTCAGGCACACGGCCTTCACGCCGTCGGTCAGCGCGCCGTACCGGCTGGGGTGGACCCTGGCCAGGTGCTCCAGCAGATGCGGGAAGTCGTCGAGGGAGGCGCCCTCGGTGGCGTACGCCGCCTTCGTCACCTGCTCGTCGGAGTACGGCGCCGGCGCCTCGGGCAGACCGCGGTGGCGGTAGTCCTCGCCGTCGATGCGCAGGGGGCGGAAGTGCGCCGACAGGCCCTGGATCTCGCGCAGGAAGTCCGCCGCCGCGAAGCGGCCCTCGCCGAGCTTGCCGGGGAGGGTGTTGGAGGTGGCGGCGAGCGCGACCCCGGCGTCGACGAGCTTGCCGAGCAGGGTGGAGACGAGGACCGTGTCGCCCGGGTCGTCCAGCTCGAACTCGTCGATGCAGAGCAGCCGGTGGCCGGAGAGGGTCTGCACCGTCTTCTGGAAGCCCAGGGCGCCGACCAGGTTCGTCAGCTCCACGAAGGTGCCGAACGCCTTGAGGGAGGGCTCGGCCGGGGTGGCGTGCCAGAGGGAGGCCAGCAGGTGGGTCTTGCCGACGCCGTAGCCGCCGTCCAGGTAGACGCCCAGGGGGCCGGGCGGGGTCTTCGGGGCCTTGGGCCTGCCGAGGCCGAAGAAGCCGCGCTTGGGGGAGCCGCCGATCGCGTGCGCTCCGCCGAGGCCCGCCGCGAAGGTCTCCAGGGCCTGGACCGCCTCCGTCTGGCTGGGCTGGTTCGGGTCCGGGAGGTAGGTGCTGAAGCGGACCGAGTCGAAGCGGGGCGGCGGGACCATCTCGGCCACCAGACGGTCCGCGGGGACGTGCGGCTCGCGGGAGCAGAGGGAGACGGGGGCCGCTTCGGCTATGGGGGCTTCGCCGGCGGTGGGGGAGCCGGGGGTGGAGGCGCCGGCGGAGGGAGAGGAGGACACGTCTATCGATTTTAGGGGGTGGCCGGGAGGGCGCTCCGGCTCGGCCCCGCGCTCGTGAGGCCCGCCCCCGCGCCCCGTGGAACACTTCCGGCATGCGACACCTGTTCCCTGTGACCGATCAGACACTCGAATCCGGGACGGCGGACCGGGAGTGGAGTCTCGCCGAGCTGGCCGACGCCTACGCCTATCCCGACACCGCCGAGCCCTGGCTGCGCGCCAACATGGTGTCCACCCTCGACGGCGCCGCCCAGCACGACGGCAAGTCGCAGCCGATCTCCAGCGCCACCGACATGCGGATCTTCGGCACCCTGCGGGCGCTGGCGGACGTGGTGGTCGTCGGCGCGCAGACGGTACGGCAGGAGGGGTACCGGCCGGCCCGCGCGCGGGCGGAGTTCGCGGACCGCCGGGCGGCGGCCGGGCAGGGGCCCGCACCGGCCGTCGCGGTCGTCACGGCCAGCCTCGACCTGGACTTCTCCCTTCCGCTGTTCACCTCGCCGCTGGTGCCGACCGTGGTCCTGACCGGTGCCTCCGCCGCCCCGGGCCGGATCGCCGCGGCGGAGCGGGCTGGCGTCCGGGTGGTGCTCGCCGGGGACGGTGCCGGGGTCGAGCCGGAGCGGGTCGTCCAGGGGCTCGCCGGGCTGGGGTACCGGCGGCTGCTGACGGAGGGCGGGCCGACGCTGCTCGGGCAGTTCGTGGCGGCCGATGTGCTCGACGAGATCTGTCTGACCGTGTCCCCGATGCTCGCGGCCGGGGACGCACAGCGGATCGCCGGGGGGCCCTCGGTCGAGGTGCCCAGGAAATTCGCACTGGTGTCCCTGCTGGAGGAGGAGGGCTTCCTCTTCACCCGGTACGGGCGGGCCTGACGGGGGTCGCGGGCGCCTCGGGGTGACGGTTCGATCTTGTGATCCCGAGAACGGCGGAATGATCCGTTCCGTTTAGCTTCCGGCGGGCACACTAAAACTCGCAGTCCCCGTGCGACCACGGGGCAGGATGGTTTCCGCAGGGCCTTGCGCGGCCTTGCAGGAGAAGGGGCGCCTGGTGTTCAGAAGCGTATTGATGATCGAGAAGGCCCTGACGTCCGCGGACGTGGAGTTCGTCACCACGTTGCACGGGGACGAGGCGGTCTCCTTCCATGTGCTGCTCCAGCCGCGCGGTGACCAGGCCGATCGCCTGTTGCGGGCCATCGACGACGTGGCGCTGGGCGAGCTGGACGAGGCGGCACGGGAGGGCGACACCCCGGAAGGGGAGGAGGCGAAGGGGTTCGGCGAGCGGGCCCTGGAGGTCTCCCTCACGGCGTTGCGGGCGTCCGGAAGCGAGGCGGACGGGCGGCTGGTCGAGGACCACCCGCTGGACGCGCTCAGATCGCTGGTCTCCGAGACCGGCGCGGACGAGGTGATCGTGCTGACCGATCCGCACTATGTGGAGGAGTTCTTCCACCGCGACTGGGCCTCCCGGGCCCGGCACAAGGTGGGGGTACCGGTGCTGAAGCTGTTCTCGCACAGCAAGGCCTAGTGCCTCAGGGGTCCGGCGCACCCCATAGGCTGGGGGCGCGTTCATCGTCGTACCGGATCTTGGGAGATATGCACATGGCAGCCGGACTTCCCTCCGCCATGGACCGACCGCACTTCATCGGCATCGGCGGCGCCGGGATGTCTGGCATCGCGAAGATCCTGGCGCAGCGCGGGGCCGCCGTCGCGGGCAGTGATGCCAAGGAGTCCGCCACCGCCGAGGCCCTGCGGGCGCTCGGGGCGACCGTGCACATCGGGCACGCCGCCGGGCATCTCGCCGACGACGCGAGCTGTGTGGTCGTCTCCTCGGCGATCCGGGCCGACAACCCCGAGCTGGCCCGCGCCGCCGAGCTGGGCATTCCGGTGGTGCACCGGTCCGACGCGCTCGCCGCCCTGATGGACGGCCTGCGGCCGATCGCGGTGGCCGGTACGCACGGCAAGACCACCACCACCTCGATGCTGGCCGTGTCGCTGAGCGAGCTGGGCCTGAAGCCGTCGTACGCCATCGGCGGCGACCTGGACGCGCCCGGTTCCAACGCCCTGCACGGCGAGGGAGAGATCTTCGTCGCCGAGGCGGACGAATCGGACCGCAGCTTCCACAAGTACGCGCCCGAAGTCGCGATCGTCCTCAACGTGGAGCTCGACCACCACGCGAACTACGCCTCGATGGACGAGATCTACGAGTCCTTCGAGACCTTCGCGGGCAAGATCGTGCCCGGCGGCACGCTGGTGATCTCCGCCGACCACGAGGGCGCGCGCGAGCTGACGCGGCGCGTCGAGGGCGTGCGCGTGGTGACGTACGGCGAGGCGCCGGACGCCGATGTGCGGGTGCTGTCGGTGGTCGCGCAGGGACTGAAGAGCGAGGTGACCGTGGTCCTGGACGGCCAGGAGCTCACCTTCACGGTCTCCGTCCCCGGCCGCCACTACGCGCACAACGCCGTCGCCGCCCTCGCCGCGGGCGCGGCTCTCGGCGTCCCCGCCACCGAGCTGGCACCGGCGATCGCCGCCTACACCGGCGTCAAGCGCCGCCTCCAGCTCAAGGGCGAGGCCGCGGGCGTGCAGGTCATCGACTCCTACGCACACCACCCGACCGAGATGACGGCCGACCTGGAGGCCATGCGCGCCGCCGCCGGTGACGCCCGGATCCTGGTCGTCTTCCAGCCCCACCTCTTCTCCCGCACCCAGGAGCTGGGCAAGGAGATGGGCCAGTCCCTGGCCCTCGCGGACGCCTCCCTGGTCCTGGACATCTACCCGGCGCGCGAGGACCCGATCCCCGGCATCACCAGCGAACTGATCATCGAGGCGGCCCGGGCCGCGGGCGCGGACGTCACCCCGGTCCACGACAAGGCCGAGGTGGCCTCGGTCGTGGCGGGAATGGCGAAGCCCGGTGATCTCGTTCTCACCATGGGCGCGGGTGATGTGACGGACCTGGGCCCGCAGATCCTGGACCGTCTGTCCAAGTGAGGGGCTGAGACTCATGTCGTACGACGTCGACAAGCCGGACGAGCAGTGGCGCGCGGAACTGACCCCGGCCGAGTACGCCGTACTCCGGAAGGCCGGCACCGAACCCGCGTTCACCGGTGAGTACACCGACACCAAGACCGAGGGCGTCTACTCCTGCCGCGCCTGCGGCGCCGAACTGTTCACCTCGACCACCAAGTTCGAGTCCCACTGCGGCTGGCCGTCCTTCTACGACCCGAAGGACACCGACGCGGTGGAGCTGCTGTCGGACACCTCCCACGGCATGGTGCGCACCGAGGTGCGGTGCGCGCGGTGCGGATCGCACCTCGGTCATGTCTTCGAGGGCGAGGGCTATGCGACGCCCACCGATCAGCGGTACTGCATCAACAGCATCTCGCTGCGGCTGACGCCGGACGAGGGCTGATCCGACAGCGGTACGCCGTACGCCCCTCGGCTGCTCCCGGTCGCCCCCCGCAGAAGGGCCGAAACACGGTCAACCCGCTTGGCGGGGCGGGATACTTGAGGCTTCTCTCAGTTCGGGTGACCAGGGGAGCGGATCGGTGGACTCTGCCGTAGGAACGGGCCGTCGGGGTGGGCGGCATGCGGTCGTCGTGGGCGGGAGCCTCGCGGGGCTCCTGGCGGCGCATGCGCTCGCCGGACACGCCGACCGGGTGACCGTCGTCGAGCGCGACCGGTTCCCGGAGGGCGCCGAGCCGCGGTCCGGCGTACCGCAGGGCCGCCATCCCCACGTCCTGCTCCAGGGCGGGCAGGCGGCCATGGAGTCGCTGCTGCCGGGCTTCGTGGCGGAGCTGCGGGACGCGGGCGCGCCGTGGGTGGGCATGCCGTCGGACATGGTGCTGTGGCAGGACGGCCGCTGGTTCCGCCGGGTGTCCGCCTCCACGCACATCTACACCGGGTCCCGTGCGCAACTGGAAGGGCTGGTGCGGCGGCGGGTTCTGGCCAACCCGCTGATCGACGTGGTGGAGGGCACCGACGTCGTCGGGCTGCTCGGGGACGCCTCGCGGGTGCGGGGCGTGCTGGTGCGGGAGCGGTCCGGGGAGAAGCGTGCCGAACCCCGGGCCCTGGAGGCCGACTTGGTCGTCGACGCCACCGGCGCCGCCACCAAGGCCCCGCAGTGGCTCGCGGCGATCGGTGCCGCCGCCCCGCACGAGGAGAAGCTCGACACCGGGCTCGCGTACGCCTCCCGGATCTACCGCGGCCCCAGCGGTGTCCTCGACGGTGAGACCCTCGGCTACTACGTCTATCCCGGCCCCGCCCAGCCCCACGGCGGCGGCGCGCTGCCCCTGGAGGACGGCACCCATCTGGTGATCGTCTCGGGGCTGCGCGGTGACGAACCGCCCACGGGCGAAGAGGAGTTCGAGGCGTACCTCAAGCGGCTGGCCCATCCGCTCCTGGACCGCTGGATCAGCGAGGCCGAACCGCTCTCCACGCCGTTCGGCTACCGGCGCACCGCCAACGTCCGCCGCCGCTACGACCTGCCCGGCACCCCGGCGGGCTTCCTCGCCAGCGGCGACGCGCTCTGCACCTTCAACCCGATCTACGGCCAGGGCATGGCCGTGGCCGCGATGAGCGCGGTCGCCCTGCGTGACACGCTCGCCGACCCGCGCCGTACGCCCACCACGCGGCGTGTGCAGCAGGCATTGCTCGCGGCGTCCCGGCAGGCGTGGGACATCTCCGCCGGGGCGGATCGCGGGATGCCCGGCGTGATGGGCAACGCCCTCGACGGCGGCCCCGCGGACCGGGTCGCGGGCTGGTATCTGCGCCGGGTCCAGGAGCGCGCACCCGGTGACCCGGTCGTGGGCCGTGCCTTCCGTGCCGTACTGACCCTCTCCGAGCCTGTCGCCGCGCTGTTCGCGCCGCCCGTGGCCCGGGCCGTCCTCTTCACCCGCCCGGCGCCGACCCCCGTGGAGCCGCCGGAGTCACAGGAGGAACCGGTCTAGACCTTTTCAAGGGTGTCGGGCATGATCAGGGCATGGAGAGAGCGCATCTGCCGACCACCGAGTCCGCTGTCGTGGCGATTCGTGACCTCGCGATGGAGTTCGGGGTGAGCATGTCGGTCACCGACGACATCGGTGCGGACCAGACCTCGCGCCGCACGTCCGCCGAGCTGTTCACCGTGTTCGACCCCGACGGCTCGCTGCCGCACGAGGCCTTCGTGGAGCTTGCCGGGTCGCCGTCCGTGAGCGTCCGGCTCTTCCCCGAGGACGATGCGCGGATCACCGTCGACGGGGTGGAGTTCCACGACGTACCGCGGGACTCCGTACCCGGGTTCCTCAGATCCGTCTACGGCGGGCTCGCCCGGACCAAGGGGCGGCTGTTTCCGCCCGGCCAGTGGCTCATCGTGCCGCTCCCGGGGGACGAGACGTACAAGGAGCTGATCGTGGACGCCAACCTCACACCGTGGCTGGCGCGTAGCGCGCGATGAGGTCGTCCAGGTAGGCCGGGCCGAAGCCGAAGTGCGCGGCCTCCGGGACGTGGGCCCGCATCCGGCGGGTGGAGATGCGCAGGGACTCGGGCGGCACCTCGTGCGGGACCCGGTGCGCCCGCTGTCCCAGGGCCGCCTCGACCGCTGTGACGATCTCCTCCGCGGAGTGGGAGATCCCCGAGGCCACATTGACCGTACGGCCGTGGACTCCGCGCTCCAGCAGCCGGTTCAGCACCGTCCCGAAGTGCCGTACGTCCAGCAGGTCCCGGCGCGCCCCCTGGTGGACGGTGACCGTGCCCGAGCGGATCTGGCGGACCAGCGACGGGATGAGCTGGGCCGGGTTCTGGTCCGGGCCGACCAGATGGCTCAGGCGCAGCACCAGCGCGGCGGCGCCGGAGGCGGTGACCAGCCGTTCCATCGCCAGCTTGTGGTGGCCGTACGGGGTCAGCGGGGTGATCCGCGCGCTCTCGTGGCCCTCGCCCTGTCTGCCGTAGAGGCCGGTGGCCGCCGTGGACAGGAGGACCAGCAGACGGCGCTGTTCGAGGCAGCGGCGGGCCGTGTCGGTCACCAGCCTCGCCTCGCGGGCGAATTGCTCCGGCGCGGTCTCCGAGGTTCTGGAGACGCCCGCGGCCAGCACGGTCACCCGGTGGTGCGGGAGGGGGTGGCGGCGCAGATGGCGGGCGATGAAACCGTCGCCGATGACTTCGGCGGTCATGCGGGAGCGAGGCGTCGCAGGACGGCGTCGGCCGCGGTGCGCGCGCCGCCCGCGCGGCGGATCTCCTCGCGCATCGCGGTCACCCGCCCGCGTACCCCTTCGTGCGCGTGCAGTCGCAGTGCCGTGCTGCGCAGGGCCGCGGAGGTGACCGAGCGGAAGGGGATCGCCGTGCCCAGGCCCAGCTCACGAACTCGCTGTGCGGTACTGGTCTGTTCGGGCAGCCGGGGGACCACCAGGGACGGCACGCCGTGCTGGAGGGCCTCCATCGTGGTGGCCATGCCTCCGTGGTGGATGGCGAGGGCGGCGTGGCGCAGCACCGCCCGGTTCGGCACCCAGGAACGGGCCTCCACGTTGGCGGGGAGCGGAGGCAGGACGCAGCGGTCGCCGGTCGCCATCACCACGTGCCAGGGAAGGCCGGCGAACGCCTCGGCGACCGTCGCGAAGAACTCCGGGTGGGCGTGGTCGATCGAGCCCAGGGAGACCAGGACGACGGCGGTGTCGGTGTCCGGTGGGGTCCAGTCCGCCGGTTCGGGGGCCGGGGTCGGGCCGACGAAGGCGTACTCCTCGCCGAAGGAGTCGCCGTCCGGCTGGAACGAGCGGGGGATCAGGACCAGCCCGCCCGACAGCGCCGTGTTCAAGTGGTCCCGCGCTGTGGCCGGTACGCCCTCCTGGGCCAGGAACTCCTCCAGCCGGGAAAGGAATTCGGGGGCCATCGGGTTCGCGGTGGGCGTTCCCGGCGGGGTCAGCGACCAGTGGCGGGGTGCCGCCAGATACGTCCAGACCTGCATCGACGGGATGTCCCACCGGGCGGCGAGGACGCTGCCCGCGCCGGCCGGGTCCTCGGTGAGGACCAGGTCGGGGCGGTTCCGCGCGAAGGCCGCCGCCAGTTGGGGCAGCGTGGCGCGGGCGTCGTCGAGGTAGAGGAGCGGCAGCCGCCGGATGTCCCTGGGCCAGTCGGCCGGGTCGGCGGGGAGCGAGGAGCGGACCGGCACGGGAGTGGCGCCCGCGGACTCCACCAGGGGCGCGAACCGTTCGGTCGTGGCGTAACTGACCTGTACACCGCGCCGGACGAGTTCGGACACGGTGCCCAGCAGCGGGCTGATGTGGCTGTACGCGGCGGCCGTGCAGACCGCCACGTGCCGGGCCGCCGCCCCCGGTTCAGCGGGCGCCGGCACCGTTCACCGCCTCCCGTCGGGTGCGGAGGTCCTCCAGGGTCCTGAGCAGGTTCGGGAGGGTGTCCGGCTGATTGCCGTCATGGCGCCCCGTCGTCATGCTCAGTCCCATGACCGGCGGACGCAGCACGACATTGGCGCGCCGCTCCAGCCGCTCCCGGTGGTCCGTCATCGCGGCGCTCTCCCAGCCGCCCGGGGGCAGCGCGGCGGCCAGGGCGATCGGCGCCTCGGTGCATTGCAGCGCCATCGTCACCGGGGTGTCGGCGAGGCCCTGGGCGAGGCGGGCGATGAAGTGCAGGCCCGCCGGATAAACGGCTATTCCGTCGGGCCAGCTCGCCAGTTCCACATGGAGTTTCCGCGTCTGCGGCTCCTCGGACCAGGAATCCTCGAAGACCAGCCGATTGGTGAGAACCGAAAGGCCCTCCCGGGTCACGAAACGCTGCGCGGAACGCGTGAGCACGATGCGCAATTCCACCTGCGGGTAACTGACCTGGAACCAGTTGACCCACAGCGGAAGAAAAGCGGCATTCGATGATCCGGTGCCGACCAGGAGAAGGCGTTTCACCCCGAGGGGAGGAATCGGGATGGGCGGCATTCCCCAGTTCTCTTCACTTGTCATCGCGTACTCCGACCTCCTGGGCGACAGGGTCCAGCCGTCCCCCGGGAGGCGGGGCCTCCCGGGGGACGTGTATCAGACCGATACTCAGCAACCGCACCAGGAGCAGCAGCAGGCGCACAGGATGGCCTGCGCCTCGTTCTCGTCCGCCTCAACGGTGAGGAGCTCGTCCTCGGTCAGGGCGTCCAGCTCCAGCAGGTCATCGGCCAGCAGGTCGGCGACGGGCATGGTGCCTCCTTCGACAATGGATATTCCGACGGATGGGGATTGCATCCGCGAGCCGCCCGAGGTCCGGACGGCGGTCGCCATGCTGTCCGGGGAGCATCCCGAATTCTTCCGCCGCCCCGCTGGTTTCTGGCTCCCCGCGCGAGTAGGAAGCCGGCCGGCCGTCTCCCACCCCGGTGCGAGACGCGGACTCACCTTCCGGTCAATACGGCGACCGAACACGCCCGCGCATACCGAACGGGCAGAATCCTTTGCTACGTTGCCGGTCCGATGACAGTTCTGCCCGCCCGGAAACACAGGTGGTTCGATGTCCCATATCGCCTTCTTCAACATTCCTGGAACCGGTCACGTCAATCCGACGGCGGGAATCGTCGCGGAACTCGTGGCGCGCGGCCATCGCGTCAGCTACGCGGTGACCGCACGCCAGGGCGCGGAGGTCGAGGAGGCCGGCGCCACGCTGGTGCCGTACGAGTCGACCATGCGGCAGACCCGGAACGCGATGAACGACCTGGAGAGCGTCGACCGGTTCACCACGGGCGACTTCGTGCAGGTGCTGCGCGGCCTGGTACGGGAGACCGAGGCGGTGTACCCGAGGCTCGCCGAGGCGTTCGACGGTGACCGTCCGGACGTGCTGGTCCACGACGGGCTGTCCGGCTGGACCGGCCGCCTGCTCGCGCACAGTTGGGGGATACCCGCCGTGCGCAGCATCCCCACGCTGGCCGCGAACGAGCACTGGTCGCTCGGTACGGACGGGGAGTACGCGAGCTTCGAGCCGGAGCACGCCGGACTCAACGCCGTGTACGGGGAGATCGCCACCATGCTGGCCGGGCTCGGAGTGGGCCTGAGCGCCCAGGAGTTCTTCGGGGGCAGCGAGTCCGGTCCGGCGCTGGTGTTCCTCCCGCGTGAGTTCCAGATCCGGGGCGAGACCTTCGGGGAGGACTTCCACTTCGTCGGACCGTGCTGGTCGGAGCGGCGGTTCGACGGTGAGTGGAGTCGGGCGGGTGGTGAACGGCCCCTGGTCCTGGTGTCGTTGGGGACGATTCACAACGATGATGTGGGGTTCTTCCAGAAGTGTGTGGATGCCTTCGCAGGGTTGCCGTGGGATGTGGTGATGGCGGTGGGGGACCGGGTCGATCCCGCTCGGCTGTCGGGTGTTCCCGGGCATGTGGAGGTTCGTGCCCATGTGCCGCAGCTCCAAGTGCTGCGTGAGGCGGATCTGTTCGTGACGCACGCGGGGATGGGCAGTGTGATGGAGGCGCTGTCGTTCGGGGTGCCGATGGTGGCGATTCCGCAGATGAGTGAGCAGCGTGCGAACGCGGACCGGCTGGCGGAGCTGGGACTCGGGACGATGCTGCACCGGACCGAGGTGACGGCCGACGGTCTGCGGCAGGCGGCACGCACGGTGCTGTCCGACGGCTCCTTCGGCGGCCGGGTGCAGGACATGCGGCGTCACATCCAGCAGGCGGGCGGGGCCCCGGCCGCGGCCGATGTCGTCGAATCCCTGCTGGTGCGGTCCGAGGTGGCACGGTGAGCGGTCTCCGCCCGGCGCACATCGCGTTCTTCGCCCTGCCCGGACACGGCCATGTGAACCCGGCGCTCGGTGTCGCCGAGGAGCTGACCCGGCGCGGGCACCGGGTCAGCTTCGCCACGACCGGCAGGTTCGCTGCCGCCGTGGCCGGGACCGGCGCGGCACCCTTGCTCTACGAGTCCACCATGGACGGGCTGCCGGCCGACGACAGCGCAGAGGACCGCCCGGACCGGTTCGGCAGCGCCGATCTCGCGAAGGTGCTGCGCGATCTGCTGCGCGAGACCGTGGCCGTACTCGGGCCGCTGGACCGCGCGTTCGCCGCGGACCGGCCCGACCTGGTGGTCTACGACGACCCGTCCGGATGGGCGGCCCGGCTGGCCGCGGCACGACGGGGCATCACGGCACTGCCGTACCGGACCACCTTCGCGGCGAGCGCCGACTGGTCGCTGGCCAGTGACCGGACCGACGTCGATCCACTGCACCCGGAGATCATGCGGGTGTTCCACGGTGTGGCCAAGCTGCTGGACCGGGTGAAGGTCCCCCTCGGGCCCAAGGAGTTGATGACCGGCAGCGAGTCCGGTCCGGCGCTGGTGTTCCTCCCGCGTGAGTTCCAGTTCCACGGCGAGACCTTCGGCGACGATGTCCACTTCGTCGGGCCCTGCCTCGGACGGCGGGCGACGGACGGTGAGTGGAGTCGGGCGGGTGGTGAACGGCCCCTGGTCCTGGTGTCGTTGGGGACGATTCACAACGATGATGTGGGGTTCTTCCAGAAGTGTGTGGATGCCTTCGCAGGGTTGCCGTGGGATGTGGTGATGGCGGTGGGGGACCGGGTCGATCCCGCTCGGCTGTCGGGTGTTCCCGGGCATGTGGAGGTTCGTGCCCATGTGCCGCAGCTCCAAGTGCTGCGTGAGGCGAATCTGTTCGTGACGCACGCGGGGATGGGCAGTGTGATGGAGGCGCTGTCGTTCGGGGTGCCGATGGTGGCGATTCCGCAGATGAGTGAGCAGCGTGCGAACGCGGACCGGCTGGCGGAGCTGGGGCTCGGGGTGACGCTGCCTCGCGGCGAGATCACCGCTGAGATCTTGCGGGATGCGGCCGTCGGCGTGCTGGCCGAGCCCTCCCGCGCCCAGCGCGTCCAGGAGATGCGCGAGCACATCCGGCGGGCGGGCGGGGCTCCCGCCGCGGCCGACGTCGTCGAATCCCTCCTGGTGCGGGAAGCCCCGTGAGCCCGCCGACCGAGATCGACACGCCCTCCTTCCTCGCCGATCAGCACGGCTACTACGCCGGGCTGCGGGAGACCCCCGGCCCCCGGCTCGTCCGCAACCCGCAGGGCCTCGGCTACTGGCTGATCACCCGGCACGCCGACGCCAGGGCGGTGCTGCTCGACCCCCGGTTCTCCAAGGACCCCCGGCTCGCCGAACAGGCGCTGAGTGCCGCCGGGTACGGGGTCTTTGGCGCCGACAGCTTCTTCCTGCCCCTGGTCAACAGCGACCCTCCGGACCACACCCGGCTACGGCGGCTGGTCTCGGGGGCGTTCACCCCGCGCCGGGTGGAAGAGCTGAGGCCCCGGGTCGAGCGGCTCACCCATGAACTCCTCGACGCCGTCCCGGACGAGGATGGGGACGAGGAAGGCGTCGACCTGATGGCGGTGCTGGCCTTCCCGCTGCCGGTCCTGGTGATCAGCGAGCTGCTGGGTGTGCCGCACCGCAGCCGTGGCGCGCTGCTGACCTGGGCCACCCGGATGCTCACCGTCTCCGGCAACGGATCGGGACCCGCGGAGCGCACCCGCCGACTGCATCGCTGGTTCGCCTCCCTCGTGGCCGCGAAGCGCCCCCACGTCCGTAGGGATCTGGACCAGGACGAGCAACCCGACCTGCTCGCGGCCCTCGTGGTGGCGCACGACCAAGGACAGCGCCTCGACGACGAGGAACTCGTCGGCCTGCTGGTGCTGTTGCTCGTGGCCGGCCACGAGACGACGACGGGAATGATCGGCAACGCGGTCGACGCCCTGCTGCGCCATCCGGACCAGTTGGCGCTGCTGCGCGACCGCCCCGAGCTGCTGCCCTCGGCGGTGGACGAACTGCTGCGCTACGAAGCATCGTTGGCGCGCACCACGCTGCGGGTGGCACGGGAGGACGTGAAGGTCGCCGATACCGTCATCCCCGCGGGCAGCGTCGTCAGCGTGGCCCTCTCGGCCGCCAACCGGGACCCGGAGGTCTTCCCCGAGCCCGACCGGCTCGACATCACCCGGGCCCGCGGCCCCCATCTCTCCTTCGGCCACGGCATCCACTTCTGCCTGGGCGCGCCGCTCGCCCGGCTCCAGACGGAGACCGTCCTCGCCGTACTGCTCCACCGTTTCCCGGAGCTGGCCGCGGCCGATCCCGAGGCGCCCCAACTATGGCGTCCCGTCGGGGACATGCGTGGGCTGCTGACGCTGCCGGTGCGGTTGCGCCCCGCCTTCTGAATCCGACCGTTGTGCCGCATCCATCGAGGAGAACCCGTGCCCCCACCCCCTCTCGACGCCCCCGCGATCGAGGTGCGCGGCTTGCGCAAGGCGTTCGGGGCGACGCCCGCCCTGGGCGGAGTCGACCTCACCGTCGCCCCCGGAACCGTCTGCGGACTGCTCGGGCCCAATGGCGCGGGCAAGACCACGATGGTCCGGATCCTCGCCACCCTGTCGCTCCCGGACGGCGGAACCGCCCGCGTGGCAGGGCACGATGTCGTCGGGCACCCGGCCCGAGTGCGCGGGAGCATCGCGCTGACCGGGCAGTACGCCTCGGTGGACGAGGTGATCAGCGGCCGGGACAACCTGGAGATGTTCGCCCGCCTGTACCGGATGCGCGGAGCCGCCGTACGGCGACGGGCCGAGGAGCTGCTGGAGCGGTTCGGGCTGACGGACGCGGCACACCGGCCGGTGCGCACCTACTCCGGCGGTATGCGCCGGCGCCTCGACCTCGCGGTCGGACTGGTCGTCCCGCCTGTGGTGATGTTCCTCGACGAGCCCACGACCGGACTCGATCCCCAGAGCCGGGTCGGGCTCTGGGAGAGCGTACGGGAGCTGGTCCGGGCCGGGACGACCGTGCTGCTGACCACGCAGTACCTGGAGGAGGCCGACCAACTCGCCGACCGGATCGCCGTGTTGACGGATCCGGACGGAACCGGCGGCCAGGTCGTCGCCGAGGGGACCCCCTTCGAGCTGAAGTCCGCGCTCGGCGGCGAATCCATCGACCTCACCGTCCGCCACGCCGAACAGCTCGGCCGGGCCGCCGAGATCCTGACCCGCGAGGGCGGCCGGGCGGCCACCCTCGCCGACGATCCGCGCCGGGCGACCCTGGCCGTCGGCGCCGGAGGGCTGCCCGGTACGGCCGTACTCGCCGCCGTACTGGGCGAGTTGGACAACGCGGGGATCGCCGTGGAGGACCTCGCTCTGCGGCGCCCGACGCTGGACGAGGTGTTCCTCAACCTGATGAACCGGCCGAGCCGAGACCGGGAGATGGCATGAGCACACCCTTGCCGCCCAGCACGTGGCACACCTCCGAAGAGCCCCCGCTCTCCCGGCTGCGCTGGGCCGCCGGTGACGCGGCCACCGTCGCCCGGCGCTATCTGATCCATCTGCGCAGCGCCCCGGAGCGGGCCGCCATGGCGCTGGTGATCCCGCTGCTGTTCACCCTGCTCTTCGTCTATGTGCTGGGCAGCAACATGCGGCCGCCGGGCGGTGTCTCGTACGTCGACTTCCTGGTGCCGGGCATGCTGGCGCAGATGGCGGTGTTCGGCATCGCGGCGAGTGCGGCCGTCGTGGCGGAGGACAAGGAACGCGGGGTCACCGACCGCTTTCACGCCCTGCCCATGAGCCGTACGGGCGTGCCCGTCGGGCAGTCGCTGGCCGAGTGTCTGGGCGGGGTCATCACCCTGGTGGTGATGGCGGGCTGCGGGCTCCTGGTCGGCTGGCGTCCCACGGCGATGGCCGCCGGGCTCGCGCTGCTGCTCCTGGCCCGCTACGCCTTCAGCTGGCTGGGGATGTGGATCGGCCTCGTCCTGCCCTCGCGGTCGGCCACCGACCTGGTCGGCATGCTGATGTTCCCGCTCACCATGATCTCCAACATCTTCGTCCCCACCGAAGGGCTGCCCACGGGGCTGCGGCTGCTCGCGGACTGGAACCCGGTGAGCGCGGTGGTGTCGGCCGTACGGGAACTGTTCGGCAACCCCGTCGCCGTACCCGCCGACGCCGCGTGGCCGATCGCGCACCCGGTCGCCGCCACGCTCGGCTGGTCCCTGCTGCTGCTCGCGGTCTTCGGCCCGCTGACGGTCGCCGCGTTCCGCGCGCCGAGGCACTGAAGCGCCGAAGCCGAAAGGAGTCTCGTGAAAGCCCTCGTACTGGCGGGTGGTGCGGGCACGCGACTGCGTCCGATCACCCACACCTCCGCCAAACAACTCGTCCCCATCGCCAACAAGCCCGTGCTCTTCTACGGCCTCGAAGCCATCGCCGACGCCGGCATCAAGGACGTCGGAGTGATCGTCGGCGACACCGCCGAGGAGATCGAGCGGGCCGTCGGCGACGGCTGCGACTTCGGACTGCGGGTGACCTACCTTCCGCAGCCACGCCCGCTGGGGCTCGCCCACGCCGTGCTGATCGCCCGCGACTTCCTCGGCGACGACGACTTCCTGATGTATCTCGGCGACAACTTCATCGTCGGAGGCATCGGTTCGCTGCTCGACGAGTTCCGCACGCACCGGCCGGACGCCCAGCTCCTGCTCACCCGGGTGCCGAACCCCAGCGCCTACGGCGTCGCCACACTGTCCGCCGACGGACGTGTCACGGACCTGCGGGAGAAGCCGGAGCGGCCCGCCGGCGATCTGGCCATCGTCGGCGCCTATCTGTTCACCCCCGCCGTCCACGACGCCGTCCGCGCCATCGCCCCCTCCGAACGCGGCGAGCTGGAGATCACCGACGCGCTGCGCCTGATGCTCGCGCAGGGCCGGGACATCCGCCCGACCGTCATCACCGGGTACTGGAAGGACACCGGCACCGTCGCGGACATGCTGGAGGCCAACCGCAGTGTCCTGGAGGTGCTCGAACCCGCCGTCGAGGGCACCGTCAGCGCCGACAGCGAACTCGTCGGCCGGGTACGGGTGTGCGCGGGAGCGGTCGTGCGCGGTTCCCGGATCGTGGGCCCGGCGCTGATCGGCGCGGGCTCGGTCGTCGTCGACTCCTATGTGGGGCCGTCCACTTCGATCGCCGAGAACTGCCGGATCGAGGACAGCGAGATCGAGTTCTCCATCGTGCTGGGCGAGGCGACCATCACCGGAGTGCGCCGGATCGACGCCTCCCTCATCGGCTGTCACGTCCAGGTCGCGCCCGCGCCCCGGGTGCCCACCGCGCACCGGCTCGTGCTCGGGGACCACAGCACCGTGCGGATCGCCTCATGACCCACTACCTCGTCACCGGAGCGGCCGGG
Organism: Streptomyces davaonensis JCM 4913; assembly: GCF_000349325.1. GTDB lineage: Bacteria > Actinomycetota > Actinomycetes > Streptomycetales > Streptomycetaceae > Streptomyces > Streptomyces davaonensis. The sequence goes on along the minus strand of NC_020504.1, from coordinate 2,640,751 downwards.
TTCATCGGCTCGCACTTCGTCCGCGACCTCCTCGGGCCCGACGGTCCCCCGGACGTCGAGGTCACCGTCCTCGACGCGCTGACCTACGCCGGGGACCCGGCCAACCTCGCGCCGGTCCTCGACGATCCACGACTGCGGTTCGTCCAGGGGGACATCACCGACGCCGCACTCGTCGGGAAGCTGCTGCCGCGCGGCTCGGTGGTGGTCAACTTCGCCGCCGAGAGCCATGTCGACCGTTCCATCGCCGCCGCCGAGGCCTTCGTGCGCACCAATGTGCTCGGCACCCAGATCCTGCTGGACGCGGCCCTCGCCGCCGGTGCCCGGTGCTTCCTCCAGGTGTCGACGGACGAGGTGTACGGCTCCATCGAGCAGGGCTCCTGGACCGAGGAGGCCCCCGTGAGGCCCAACTCCCCCTACGCCGCGACGAAGGCCGCCGCCGATCTGCTCGCCCTCTCCTACGCCCGCACCCACGGTCTGGACGTCCGGATCACCCGGTGCAGCAACAACTACGGACCGGGGCAGCACCCGGAGAAGCTGATCCCCCGCTTCGTCACCCTGCTGCTGGCCGGGCGGCCCGTGCCGCTGTACGGCGACGGCGGCAACATCCGGGACTGGCTGCATGTCTCCGACCACTGCCGGGCCGTCCGGCTGGTCCTGGAACGCGGCGCGCCCGGCGAGGTCTACAACATCGGCGGCGGCACCCAGCTCACCAACCGTGAGCTGACCGGGCGGCTCCTGGACGCCTGCGGAGCCGACTGGGACGCGGTGCGCCCGGTCGAGGACCGCAAGGGACACGATCGCCGCTACAGCGTCGACGACGGCAAGCTGCGGCGCCTCGGACACCGGCCCCGAGTCCCCTTCGAGCGGGGCCTGCCGGAGACCGTCGACTGGTACCGCCCGCTCACCGAACACCCCGCAAGAAGGAAGTGACCCGTGCGTGTCCTGTTCGCCGCCTTTCCCGTCGCGGCCCGTGCCTTCCCCGTGGCCCCGCTGGCCTGGGCGCTCCAGAACGCGGGCCACGAGGTGCGCGTCGCCACCCACCCGGACCTGGTGCGCCAGGTGACCGAGGCAGGGCTCGCGGCCGTCCCGGTGGGACAGGGCGAGGACCTCGCCGCGCTCACGGACCTCACCCGCAACCCCGCCCTGGCCGACCACCCCGGAGGCGGGCTGCACATCGGCACGGGGGAGTGCCCCGACTGGGGCGCCCGGTGGTATCGGACGACCCGCGCCTTCGCGGCCCTGCGACCGCTGCTGGAGGAACTGACCGGCACCGTCGTCCGCTGGCGCTCCGACCTGGTGCTGTGGGACCCGTTCTGTCTGCCGGCCGCCGTCGCCGCCCGGGTCGGCGGCGCCGCCCACGCCCGGCTGCTGTGGGGACGGGACAACATCGCCTGGCTGCGCGGGCGTTCCGCGCGCTACCAGGACCAGTCGCCGGACTTCCCCGAGCCGCTGGAGGAGACCATGCAGCAGCTCCTCGAACCCTACGGACTGCCCTACGCGGAGGAACTGGTCCTCGGCCAGTGGACCGTGGACCCGATGCCACCCGGGATACGCCTGTCCGCGCCGGGGGTCCGGTACGAGAACGTGCGCTGGGTGCCGTACGGCGGCGGTGGGACCGTCCCGGAGCGGTTGCGCGGCCGGCCGCTGCGGCCGAGGGTCTGGGCGGCGGGGGAGGGATTCACGGAAGCGCTCCGCGAGCTGGACATCGAGGTGGTCGGCACGTCTGACGCGGTCCCCTTGGTTCAGCTCCTGCCGAGCTGCTCCGCCGTCGTCCACCACGGAGGTGCCGAGGTGTTCGCGTCGGCCGCGGCGGCGGGCGTGCCCCAGCTGATCGTGCCGGAGCCGACGTGGGGCGAGGAGGCGGCGGCCGTACAGCTCGTCCGGAAGGGCGCCGGAGTCGCCCTCGACCGACGGGAGTCCGACCCGGAGTCGCTGCGGGCGGCCCTGCGGTCGGTACTCGAGGACTGCCGGGAGGGGGCGGCCGCCTGGCGCGAGGAGCTGGCCCGCCTTCCGGGGCCCGCGGAACTCGTCCCGGTGCTGGAGAAACTGACCAGCCATCACCAGCGGATCTGAGACCACGACCCCCACACCAGTGGGAGACCGGGCCCGCCCGCGTCCGTTCGGCGGAGGCAGGAATGCAGACTGCCGACGGACGACCGCGGCGGGGGCCCGCTGACACGATCGACCTCACGACTCGCCCGGGGCGCGCACGCCCGACCAGCAGAACGCGGAGTCCTCCACCATGCAGAGCACGATCGCGGCCATGCGTCCGCGGATGAGAACCGGCGTTTTCTTCACCCCCGCCCCCGAAGGGGACGGTGTGCTGCTGACCAAGGGCAGCGACATCGTCACCTTCCAGGGCGCCTCGACCTACGCGTGGCTGGAGAAGCTGTCCCCGCACCTGGACGGCAGACACAGCGTCGGCGACCTCACCGCGAGCATGCGGCCCGCGACCCGGCAGATGGTCGAGCGGCTGGTCGGCGCGCTGCACGAGGCCGGACTGGTCCGCGATGTCGGCGACGACGAGGAACACGCCCTGTCCGAGGGCGAGTTGGAGGCGTACGCCGCCGAGATCGCCTTCGTCGAGGCGTTCCGCTCCTCGCCGGCGCTGCGGTTCCAGCGGTACCGCCGGACGCGGCTGCTGGTCCTGGGATCGGGATCCGTGCTCGCCGCCGCGGTGGAGGGCGCGCTGCTCACCGGCGTGGCCCGGGTCTCGGCACGGCTCACGGGCAGCGAACCTCAGGTGCGGGCGCGGCTCGACGAACTCGCGGCCGAGGCCCGGCAGCGTGACGTGGAGCAGTCCCTGGACGCCGGGTCGCTGGACGCGGCCGAGCTGCAACGAGCGGTGGAGGCAGCCGACCTGGTGCTGTACGCGGCCGATCGCGTCGATCCCAGCCTGCTGTCGGCGGTCGATCTGGCCTGCGTGCGGCTCGGGCGGACGCTCATCCCCGTGACCCTCCTCGGCGAGGAGGCGTGGATCGGCCCGGTGTGCGCGGCGGACCGTCCGGCGGTGCGCTGGGGGAGTCTGTGGCGGCGGCTGGGCAGCCCGGCGGCGGACGCGCGGAGCGACTTCCTCACCGGACCCGTCCCGGGCATCGTCGCCAACCACCTGGTGTTCCGCGCCTTCGAGTCCGTCACCGGGGTCGCGGAGGAAGACGCGTCGTCGGCGGGTGTCGTCCGGGTCGACCTGGAGACACTTCAGACGTCCGTTCACCGGCTCCCCGCGGCTCCGGTCGCGTCGGACGAGGGCGAACTCGCCGAGCGGGTGAGCGCGTTGACCGACGAGCGGCTCGGTGTGCTGGGCCCGCCGACCGAGGCGCACTACGAGCAGTTCCCGCTGCGGGTCGTCCGGGTCGCCGTCGCCGACCCCGGGCGCCCCGGGGAGTCCTTCCCGGTCTGGGGTGCGGGGGCCGACTTCGCACAGGCCCAGGACGCCGTGCTGCGGCACGGGCTCGCCGCCCACGCCGTACGGCCGGGCGCGCTGCCGGCGGACGGCTCGGTGACCGGGTTCGCGCTGGCGGACGGCACGGCGAGGGACGTACCGGCGGATGAGGTGTTCGGGCAGCTGCCCGCCGGAACGGGCGCGGGGACGACACGGGCCGACGCCGTGGAGCGGGCGCTGCTGGACCATCTGAGGCGGGGGCCGTTCCTGTCGGCCGAGGCGCAGGGCACGGCGCTCGACGGGCTCCGACTCACTGCCGCCGCAGCCCGGTTCCGCGATCTGCTGCTGACCACCGGCGAGGAACTGTCGGCGTACACGCTCCGGGCTCCCGCCGGGGTCACCGCCTACCTCTTCCGCCTCGGCGACGAGGCGACCGGGCCGAGCGAGCGCGGGGTCGGCTTCACCCCCGCCGAGGCCGCCGAATCCGGCCTCGGGCGCCTGCTGCTGGCCCACCAGGCCCACACGCACGAGCAGAACGAGTACGCGCCCGCACCCGGGGTCTCCCTGTGGGCCCCGGGCGAGGCCGCCGACGGACAGCGGCACCGCGCGCTCGTCGAGGCCCTGCGCACCGACGGACTTGAACCCGTCGCCGTACCGCTGGACCAGGACCCGGCCGTCCACGCCGTACTGCCGCATCTCGTCCGGGTGGTGCTGCTCGATGCGTGAGCACCCGACCCGCCCGGTCGCCCTGCTCGGCGACGGCAAACTCCTCGACCGGGCCACCGCCGCCGCCCTGGCCCGCACCTTCCCGCTGGTACGGCCGGACCGCGGCGCGCTCGCCGACGCGCTCGGCTCCTGCGCGGCCGTCCTCGTCGCCTCGGACACCGCCGACACCACCGGCTACGGCGACCTCCGCAAGGCCGCGGAGGCGGCCGGCGTCCCCTGGATCCCGCTGCGCACCGAGGCGGACGCGATCCACGTCGGACCCGTGGTCGGGGACGCCTGCCCGACCTGCGCCGACTGGCGCCGCCGCCTCGCCCGCGACAAGGGGCAGCACCACGAGACGCTGCGCGCCCGCCACGGCACCGCCCTGGCCGTCCAGTTGTCGCCCCTGCGCACCCGGACGGCGGCGGCCGTGGCGGCCGAACTCGCCGTGGACCTCCTCGACGCGAGCCTGTCCGGCAGAGGTGTGCCCGAGGACGTCGCCGTGGGGCGCCGCCGCGACGACCGGTTCGTCCGCGTCGACCTGGCCTCGCTCGCCGTCAGCTCCCACCGCTATCTGCCGTACTCGCTCTGCGAGGACTGCGGCGGTCTGCCGCCCGACGGCCCCGAGGCGGCGCGGATCCTCCCGGCCGCCCGCCCGAAGCCCGCGCCCGATGTCTTCCGGGTGCAGAACGTCGTGGCGCGCGAGGGGGAGTTGTACGACATCTACGTGGACCGCGCGGCCGGTGTCGTGCCGTCCGTGGACGACGAGCGCGGCGGGCCGCTGCCCCGCGCGGTGGCCCCGCTCAGCTCTCTGCGCGGCAACAGCTCCCAGCACGGGTGGGGCCGTACGACCGACTACCGCACCTCCCGGATCACCGCCGTGCTGGAGGCGCTGGAGCGGTTCGGCGGGGAGCAGCCCCGGGGGCGGCGCACCACGGTCACCGCCAGCCGACGGGAACTCGGCGAACGCGCCCTGGACCCGCACCTCTTCGGGCTCTACCCCGATGACCGCTACGACCTGCCCGGCTTCCCCTACATCCGGTACCACGAGGATCTGGTGATGCCCTGGGTGTGGGGCTGGTCCTTCGCCCGCGCCGAGCCGGTGCTCGTCCCGGAGCGTTACGCCTACTACGCGGCGCACAGCCACGACGATCCGCGCTTCGTCTACGAGATCTCCAACGGCTGCGCCATGGGCGGCTGTCTGGAGGAGGCCGTCCTGTGCGGGCTGCTGGAGGTGGCCGAGCGGGACGCCTTCCTGATGACCTGGTACGGACGGATGCCGATCCCGCGCGTCGACCCGGGCTCCGCGCGGGACCGCTCGATCCCCATGATGATCGAGCATCTGCGCCATCGGACGGGGTACGAGGTCCAGCTCTACTCGGCCACCCTGGAACAGGGCGTCCCGTGCTTCTGGGCGGTCGGCCTGGACGCGCTCGGCGACCCGGGCAGACCACGGGTGCTGTGCGCGGGCGGCTCCGCCCTGCTGGCCGAAAAGGCCGTCGTCAACGTCCTGCACGAAATGGCGCATCTGCTGGAGCACGCCAAGATCTACGACGCGGCGGAGCGGGAGCGCGCCGGGCGCATGGTGCGCGACCCGTCCCAGGTGAAGGTGATGGGCGACCACTCCGTGCTCTACAGCCATGAGGACGCCTTCGACCGGTTCGAGTTCCTGCTGGGGGAGCGCGAGGCACGGCCGTTCGCGAGCTTCGAGGAGCAGTGGCGGTGGCCCGCGCACACCGATCTGCGGGCGGACCTGGAGGAGATGCTGCGCCGCTATCTGGACCGGGGCCTGGATGTCGTGGTCGTGGACCAGACGACCCCGGAACACCGGGCGGGCGGCTTCGCCTGCGTCAAGGTGATGGTGCCGGGGACCCTGCCGATGACGTTCGGGCATCAGAACCGGCGGGTCGACGGAATCCCGCGGCTGCTGAGGGTTCCGTACGAACTCGGCTACCGCGACCGTGAGTTGACGCCCGCGGACATCAACCCCCACCCCCACCCGTTCCCGTGAGGACTGCGCGGATGACCGCCATCGAAGGGCTCGACCGGGCCCCCGAGCCGCCCGGCGCACGGTACTGGCGCCGCTCCCTGCACGACTACGCCGGCCTGATCGGGCAGGGGCCGGGAGGGCGGGAGGGCGGGCCGCGGGAACCGGAGCGGTTCACCCGCCACGGCTCGCTGCCCCGGTATCCGCTGCCGTCGCCGCCCCGGACGCTCGGCCCGCTGAGCCGGGGTCTCGGAGAGAGTGCCGGGGGACGGGTCGTGCCGACCGCGGCCCTCCACTCGGCGCTCCTCCACTACACCTGCGGCGTCCTGCGCACCGAGTTCGGCCCCACCGCCCGCTGGCCCTACCACCGCGCCGTCCCCTCAGCCCGCTGCTTCGCGCCGGTCGAGACCTATCTGTGGACCCCGGGCCACGACGGACTCCCCGCGGGTGTCTACGCCTACGACCCGGCACACCACACACTGGTCCTGCTGCGGGCCGGGGACTTCCGCGCCCTGCTCGGCGCGGCGCTCGGCACGGACCTCGACGACGCGGTGGGCGCGCTGCTGCTGTCCACGGTCTTCTGGCGTACGGCCTTCCGGTACGGCGCCTACGCCTACCGGCTGTGCGCGCAGGAGACGGGTCTGGTGGCCGGGAACGCGCTGATGGTCGCGGGCGCGCTCGGCCTACGGGGGCAGTTGCGGCACCAGTTCCTCGACGGGGTGCTGGAGCGGCTGCTCGGTGTCGCGCGTCCGGAGGAGAGCGTCGCGGCGGTGCTGCCGCTGTCCGCGGGGCGGGGGGAAGCCGTACGGCAGTGCTCCGAGGCGGAGTTGTCGGTGCCGCCTGGGGTCGGCCGGCCGGCTTCTCCCGGCCCCGAGGCGGAGTTGTCGGTGCTCCCTCCGGTCGGCCGCCCGGCGCCTCCCGCCACCGGCGTCGGCGCGCTCGCGGACCTCGTCGAGCTGGATGCCGCCGCACGGCTCACCGACACCGAGTCCTTCGCCCGGCTGCCTTACGAGGAGCCCCCGACCGCCGCGCCCGTCCCGGCCGGAGAACTCGCCGACTTGCTGCGCCGGCGTACCTCGGGTGCCCCGGCGTTCCACCCGAAGCCCCGGCCGGTGCCGGTCGAGGCCGTGCTCGACGCGGTCCTGCCGGCCTTCGCGCCGTATGCCTCGGACGCCGTGCCGGAGGGTTCCGCGCCGCCCGTCACGGCCCACCTGTGGGCGGTCGACCTCACGGGGGTCGAGAACGGATTGCACGAGGTGACCCCGCACGGGTTGCGGCACCTCGGTCCCGCCCGGCCCATGGACCTCGGTCTGGAGGCGGCCAACATCGACTACCGGACGGTGAACGCCGTGGTGTTCCTGTCGGTGCCCGCTCGCCCGGCCCAAGTAACCTTCGGTGACCGGGGGTTCAGGGTGCTGCATCACGAGGCGGGGGTGGTCGCGCAGCGGCTGTGCGTGCTGAGCGCCGGGGCCGGGCTGGCCGCGCGGATCCACAACGGGTACGCCGCCGGACCGCTGGCCCGCGCCCTGCGCCTGCCGCCGGGCCACGAGCCGGTCTTCCAGATCGCGCTCGGCACCCCCGGCGCCGACGAGCGCTGCCTGCTGCCCGTCCCGCACTGGAGGGCCGCGTGACCTCGTTGACTGCCTTGCGCCGCGAGGGGGCGGGCCACGCGTCACCCTCGGCTGCCTGGGGTCGTGTTGGGGCTGGCCGTGTGGCTGTTTCGGCTGCCTTGGGTCGCGAGGGGGCTGGCCGTGTGGCTTCTTCGGCCGCCTTGCGTCGCGACGGGGCGAGTTGCGTGACCACTTCGACCGCCCCGCGTCCCTCACAGGAGGCTTCATGACCACCTCGACCGCCTCCGCCGCCCTGGAGTACCTCGCCTCCGGCCACCAGCCACCGGACGCGCTCCCCGCGGCCGATCCGCTCCGGCTTCCGCCGGTCCACAAGCGCTACCCGTCGGCGGTCCGCCGGCCGTTGCCGGACCGTCCGGAGCCTCGGGACGCGGATCCGCTGCGGCGCCTGTCCTGGCTGCTGCACCGGGCGGGCGGCCTGACCCGGATGCGCTGGATGAGCGGCATCATGCCGCTCGGCCTCGGCAGCCCCGCCGCCCGCCGGATGCTCCTCTCGCCCGGCCGCACCGCCGCCGCCTCCGGCTCCCGCTATCCCGTGGAGCTCTACCTCGCCCACCCCGCCCTGGACGGCCTCCCCGCCGGGCTCTCCCACTACGACCCCGTCCACCACAGCCTGGAGAACCTGCGCGAGGGCGACGGTCGGCACCTGATCACACCCCTGCTCGCCGAACCACCGGCCCAGCGCCCGGAGTTCGTCCTGCTGCTGAGTAGCGTGCTGTGGCGCAACATGGCCAAGTACGGAGTCTTCGGCTACCGCCTCCAGAGCCTCGACGTCGGGGTGGCGACCGCGCAGGCGGTGGCCGCCGCCGAGGCGACGGGGCTGACGGCGACCGTCCATCTGCGTTACGAGGACGGTGCGTTGGACGAACTCCTCGGCCTCGCCTCCTTCGCGGAGAGCGTGTTCGCGGTGATCACCCTGCACCGGCCGGACGCCCCGCCCGCACTGCCCTGCGAGCGCTGGCACGGCGAAGTGCCCGCCGCCCGGCCCGAACCCATGCCCATCACCGAGCTGCCCGCCCTGGCCGAGGCCACCGCCCTGCACGCCGCCATCCACCGCACCGCACCGGGGGACTTCGGCGCCCCCACGGCCAATTCATGGCCGCTCCCCGACGGCCCCCGCCACCCCCTGCCCCCCGCCGTCTCCGCCCTCACGGACGGCTTCCCGGGCCGCCGCACGGCGTACGGATTCCGCCCGGCCCCGGTGCCCGAGCGGACGCTCGCCGCCCTGCTCCCCGCCGCGGGCGAACCGGTGGCCGCCGGGATCCCGGTCCAACTCGCCGGCGTCGTCCAGCGGATCCCCGAGGTGGAGACCGGCGCCTACCTCTACGACGCCGTGGCCCACGCGCTGATCGGCACCCGGCGGGCCGACGCCGTACCGGACGTGCTCGCCGCGGCCAAGAGCCCCATGCTGGCCGACGAATGCCGCACCGCCACCGCGGTCCTGGCGCCCTGCGGCGATCCGTGCACCGGGGTCGAGCGCCACGGGGACCGCTGGTACCGGGCGCAGAACATCGCGGCCGGTGCCGCGGCGCAGCGGATCGCGCTGGCCGCCGCGGCCGCCGGTCTGGAGAGCCATGTGCACTGCGACTTCGACCCGGAGCGCCTGCGCTCCGCTCTCGGACTGACCCCGGGCCCGCTCCAGCCGCTGGTGCTGGTGACCGTGGGCCCGCGCGCACCGGACCGCACGGATCCGCACCTGCCCCTGCGAGCCGGTTTCTGAACAGGAGGATGCACTCAACTCATGGAGTCCTACGACGTGGTGGTGGCCGGTGCGCGCAGTGCCGGTGCCTCGACCGCGCTGCTGTTCGCGCGGGCCGGGTACCGGGTCCTGCTGCTGGACCGGGCGGCCTTCCCCAGCGACACCCTCTCCACCCAGCACATCCACCGGCCCGGACTGCGGCTGCTCAGGCGCTGGGGGCTGCTGGACCGGCTGGTGGCGACCGGGTGTCCGCCGGTGCGCCGGATCTCCTACGCGCTCCAGGACGTCCGGCTCGCCGGGCCGGTCCCCGTGGAGGAGGGCATCGATGCGGTGTACGCGCCGCGCCGGTACGTGCTGGACAGCATGCTGATCGATGCGGCCGTGGCGGCCGGGGCCGAGTTCCGGCAGGGGTGCGCCGTCACCGGAGTGCTCACTGAGGGCGACCGGGTGACCGGGGTGCGCTGTGGGACCGGCCGGGGCGAGAGCGAGGTGCGGGCCCGTCTCGTGGTGGGCGCCGACGGGATGCGCTCGACGCTGGCGGGCCTGTGCGGGGCGGCGGTGCAGCGGCAGGACGCGCCGCGCACCTGTGTCTACTATGGCTACTGGGAAGGGCTGCCCGCACAGTTCGAGGTGTACGAGCGGACCGGACGGCTCATCGGCGTGGTCGGCACCCATGACGAACTGACCCTGGTGGCCGCCTACTTCCCCCAGTCGGAGTTCGCCGACGTCCGGCGGGACGCGGACCGCGCCTATCGGGAGGCCATCCGGACCACCGCCCCCGAACTGGCCGAACGCGCCCTGTCGGCACGGCGGGTGGAGCGGCTGCGGGGCACCGGCAGCCAGCTCAACCACCTCCGTACGGTCACGGGTCCTGGCTGGGTCCTGGTCGGGGACGCCGGATGCCACAAGGACTCCATCACCGGGACGGGCATCAGCGACGCCTTCGAACAGGCGGCGCTGCTGGCCGAGTCGGTCGGCGCCGGACTGCACGACGACCGGGTTCTGGCGGCCGCGCTGGACCGCTACGCCGGGGGCCACCGCCGGCTGATGGAGCCGCGCTACCGGACCGCACTGGACACCGCACAACTCGAAGTGACCGAGCAGCGGCTGGAGTTCACCCGATGGATAGCGAGCGATCAGGCATCCGCGAGCGCCTTCCTGTCGGTGGCGGTGAGCCATGTCGACGCGGCCGAACTGCTTCCGGCCGTGGGCTGAGGGCGGTGCCGGCGGTGGTCGCGGCCGCCGGTACCGCCCTCAGGGGTGCGATCAGGCCGCGCAGGGGCGGACCAGACCCGTCTCGTACGCGAGGATCACGGCCTGGGTGCGATCGCGCAGGCCGAGCTTCTGGCACAGGTGATAGAGGTGCGATTTGACCGTCGCCTCGCTCAGCGACAGCATCTTGGCGATCACCAGGTTGGAGTGGCCGTTCGCGACGAGTGAGAGCACATCGCGCTCCCGGGTGGTGAGCAGCGCGAGCTGCCCGGAGCCGGCGGAGGCGGACACCTCGGGCGAGCGGTTGAGCAGTCTGCCGATCAGCTGCACGGCGTTCGGCGACTTCAGGACCATCGCGCCGCCGGCGATGTCACGGATGGCGGCGGGCAGGGTCCGCGGATCGCAGTTGCCCGGAAGTAAGCCGCGCACCCCGCCCTTCAGCGCCGACAGCAGCTCCGCCTGCTCGGTGCGGGAGCTGAGCATGAGGACGCCCGGCGCGTTGTCCGGGGCCATTCTCCGCAGACTGCGGGCCATGGCGATGCCGTCCACGGCGTCGGCGTCGTGGTTGATGAGTGCGACATGCGGGCGCAGGCTCTGCACCGCGGCGAGCATCTCCCGGCCGTCGAGGGCTTCGCCCACCACGCTGATGTCCGGTTCTCTCTCCAGGACGCTGACCATCCCCGCTCGCATCAGATGGCGCGGGTCGCAGATCAGGACCCGTATACAGTCAGCCCCAGTTGTGTTCGTCATGCTGTGAAATAACCCCCATGAGTGCATGAATCCCGAAGACAGACACACGGGAAACGGCCACGACCGATGGTCTGGACCACTCGTCTCGTCTTGCAGACTACTGATAGGTCGCCGCAAAGATCTAGCGACATCCGAGCCCGGCTTCGTCGCCCCAGGTGACGGCCGGTGGAGTCGGAGTCGGAGCCTCAACCTCCAGTCTGAGAAGCAAATCCGGTCCAGGGACGGACGACACCTTCCGGCCACGGTGCGAGGGTGATCGGGTCGGTCGGCTCAGGGGGAAAAGGTGCAGACTCAGCCGGAACTCGAACCGTTGCTCGATTTCAGCCCGTATCGGCTGCTCACGGAACCGGACGCGGTCCACCTGCGGATGCGCGCCGAACCACCGGTCCGCCTGGTGCGGGAGGAGAGCGGCTTCACGTACTGGCTGATCTCCCGGTACGCCGAGGCCCGCCAGGCCCTGCGCGACCCCGGGCTCTCCAACGACCCGCGACGTCTCGGCCACGCGGTCGACACCGCGAACGCCTACTCCCCGATGGCCAACAACGACCCGCCGCACCACACCCGGCTGCGCGGACTCGTCTCGCACGGCTTCACCCGCCGCCGGATCAACGCGCTGGCGCCGAGGGCCGAGTCCGTCACCGGTGAACTCCTCGACGCCATCGCGCCCACCGGGCGGGCGGACATCATCGCCGACCTCGCCTTCCCGCTGCCCGTGCTGATCATCTGCGAGCTGCTCGGGGTGCCCACCCGGGACCGGGAGACCTTCCGCACCTGGGCCGCGCGCACCCTGTCCACCGCCGCCGGACCCCGCACCCGCGAGGAGCGCTCGCGCCGCCTGCGCGCCTACTTCACCCGGCTTGTCGCCGCCAAGCGCGCCGCCGTACGACCGGACCTGGCGCCCGACGAGCAGCCCGATCTGCTCAGCGCCCTCATCGTGGCGCAGGAACGCGACAGCAGCCTCGACGACGACGAACTCATCGGCCTGGCCGTGCTGTTGCTGGTCGCCGGGCATGAGACGACCACCAATCTGATCGGCAACGGACTGCTCACCCTGCTGCTCCACCCGGACCAGCTCGTCATGGTGCGCGAGGACCCGACGCTGCTGGCCTCCGCCGTGGAGGAACTGCTGCGGTACGAAGGTTCCGCGGGGCAGTCCTCGCTGCGCGTGGCGGTAGACGACGTTGTCATCGGCGGGACGGTGATCCCCCGCGGCTCGGTCGTCAACATCGGGCTGTCCCTGGCCAATCGGGACCCTGAGGCCTTCCGGGACTCCGACACCCTGGACGTCCGGCGCGACCCCAACCCCCATCTGGCCTTCGGGCACGGCATCCACTACTGCCTCGGCGCGCCGCTGGCCCGGATGCTCGCCGCGACGGCACTCGGAGCGCTGCTCGGCCGCTGCGACGGCCTTCAACTGGCCATCCCGCCCGATGAGTTGCGCTGGCGCCAGATCAGCATCCTGTGCGGACTGACCGCACTTCCCGTCTCTTTCGATCCTGTTCGTCCGGAAACGAGTGGCACGTGACCATGATCGACCCGATGGCGGCAGCCAACCTCTACCGCCTCGCCTTCGGTTTCATACCCGCCCAGATGATCCACGCCGCGGCCCGGCTGCGGCTCCCCGACCTGCTCGCCGAACAGCCCCTGACCACCGAGGAGTTGGCCGAGCGCACCGGAACCCGGGCCCCGGCCCTGCGCAGGCTGCTGCGGGGCCTGGCCACCCTCGGCGTGGTGGAACAGCGGGGCGAGGACGGCTTCCGGCTGGCACCGGCCGGCGAACCGCTCCGCTCCGACGTGCCCGGCTCCGTCCGCCCCATGCTGATGCCCTACTTCAGCGAGGCCGTCTGGGCCTCCTGGGGACGGTTCACCGAGTGCCTGCGCACCGGACGGCCGTCCGTGGAATCGGTCACCGGAGGCTCGGTCTTCGACCTGTTCGCGGCCGATCCGGAGCTGGGCGCGGAGTTCCACGCCGCGATGGCGGTCAGCGGCGGCGCGGAGGCCCAGGCGCTGGCGCGGTCCTACGACTTCGCCGACGTCAAGACCGTCGTGGACGTCGGCGGCGGCAACGGCGCCCTGCTCGCCGGAGTGCTCGGACACCACCCCCAGCTGCGCGGGGTCCTGGTCGACACCCCGGTGGGCGTGGCCGGAGCCCCCACGACGCTCGCCGCCGCGGGCGTCGCGGACCGGTGCGAACTCGTGGCCCAGGACTTTCTCGCCGCCGTACCCGAGGGCGGCGACCGCTATGTGATCAAGAGCGTGCTGCACGACTGGGACGACGAGCGCTGTGTGGCGATCCTGCGCAACTGCCGCCGGGTCATGGCGGACACGGCCCGGGTGCTGATCGTCGAGGTCGTCGCACCGCCCGTCGCGGACACCACGACCGACCCCTTCCTCACCGTCAGCGACCTCAACCTGATGGTCCTGACCCACGGCCGGGAGCGCACCGAGCGGGAGTTCACCGAACTCCTCGACGCCGCCGGCCTGGAGCTCACCGAGATCGGCGCGCCGCTCGGCTTCAGCGGTTACCGGGTCATCGAGGCCCGCCCCACCGCCGGACCGGCCCGATGACGCGGCAGGACCGCCGAGTGACGCGGCAAGACAACGGAGGAACGCAAGAGTTGGGAACCATCGAGGAAGCCACCGGCCAGGTCGGCCCCGGCACGCTCCGCCGGCTGGCGGCGGCCTGGCCCCGCCGGGCCACCGTGCGCACGGACATGGACAAGGTCACCGGAGCCGGGGAGTACGACCCCGAACTGCTCGACTACCCCGTCGCGCTGATGCCGTTCGGCGAGCACCCCGACTTCCGGGACGCCCCGGAGGACAAGCGGCGCACGGTGAACACCCTGGGCTGGATCGCGTACAACGAACGCGTCGTGGCCGCCGAGGAGTTCGTCGTCAACCCCACCTTCGAGAAGCTCGGCCATGCCGTGTACCCCGGGGTGGACCGGTTCGAGGTGAAAGAGATCGTGCGGCAGTCCCACATCGACGAGGTGTGGCACACGTACATGCACATGCTCGGCATGCAGCGCACCCGGGAGGCCCGGGGGATCACCGCCGAGCCCGACTGCGGGCACCCCGTCACCAACCGGCTGCTGTACCAGGCGCAGGACGCCTGCGCCGAGGCTTGGGAGTCGGATCTGCTCCTGCTGCTGTGGACCACGGTCGGCGAGGTGAGCGTGAACGCCTTCCTCGACCTGATGGCCCGGGACACCACCGTGCAGCCGCTGCACTCCACGATCGCGAGGCTGCACGCCCGCGACGAGTCGGCGCACGGCCCGGTCATGGTCGAGGTGATGAAGGACGTCTTCGTCAACCTCTCGCGGCGGCAACAGGACTTCTTCGTGGCGTCGCTGCCCGCCGGGATCAACGCCTTCTGCGCCGAGGACTTCGACTGGTGGCTGAAGGTCCTTCGGTTCGCCGGCATCCCCAAGGCCCGGGACATCATCGAGGACTCCCGCGGCGGCCAGGCGGAGCTGCTCGTCACCGACTTCTCCGGGATCCTGCGCATGCTGCGCGAACTGGACGTGGCGGACCGGGTGGACTTCGACTTCGAGGGCGCCGCGGGCGCCACGGGGAGGGCCGCATGATCCTCACCGGCCCCGAGATCACCGAGGCCGCGAGCGACGGCCGGATCGTCATCTCGCCGTTCAACCCGGCCCAGGTGAACCCCAACAGCTACAACGTCTGCCTCGGCGACAGGCTGCTGACCTACACCGACGACGTCATCGACCCCTACCGGCCCAACGCCACCCGGGAGATCATCATCGGGGAGGACGGCTATGTCCTCAGGCCCGACCAGCTCTATCTCGGGCACACCGTGGAACAGGTCGGCTCCGACCAGTACGTGCCACTGCTCTTCGGGCGGTCCTCGGTCGGCCGGCTCGGGCTGTTCGTGGAGATCACGGCGCCCATCGGCGACATCGGCTTCCACGGCCAGTGGACGCTGATGCTGTCCCCGGTCCAGCCGCTGCGGGTGTACCCGGGGATGAAGATCGGCCAGATCATGTTCTTCGTGTCGCTCGGCGAGGTCGACCTCTACCGCGGCAAGTACCAGTCCTCGGCGGGCCCCCAGGAGTCCCGCTACTGGAAGGACGTGGCGGTGCCGACGACATGATCCTGACCCGTGAGGCCATCGCCACCGCCGTGGAACGCGGCGACATCGTCATCGAGCCCTTCGATCCGGAGCGGATCTCGCCCAACGCCTACGACTGGCACCTCGGCAACCGCATCCGGGTCTGCGAGGGCGACGAACTGGACGCCGCCGCCGCGACCCGTGTCACCGAGCACGTCATCCCGCCCGAGGGCATGGTGCTGCGGCCGGGCCGGCTCTATCTCGGCGTCACCCATGAGCGCACCCACTCCGAGCGCTACGCCCAGATGATCAACGGCGACCGCAGCCTCGGCGCGCTCGGCGTCTGGGTCCATGTCTCCGCCCCGCTCGGACACGTGGGCCACGCCATCCGCTGGACCCTGGAGATCCGGGTGGCGCGGCCGGTGCGGGTCTATCCCCGCATGCCCTTCGGGAAGATCGTGTTCCTGGTCGCCGAGGGCGCGATGTCCAGCTACCAGAACCTGGGCCGCAAGTACACCCGGACCAGCGGGATCGACATCTCGCGGCTGTACGAGGAGCTGCGGTGAGCGCACCCCGGACACTGACCGGACTCGATCTGCCCTGGGGCAGTCCGGGCGGCAGCGTCGAACTGCTCAAGGACCTGTATCTGGACCCGGACGGCCCGCTGAAGGCGAGCGCGTTCATGCTGGTTCCGGAAGACGGCTCCCCACCGCCGGACGAGAGCACCCTCGCCCTGCTGGACGTCCCCGGCAAACAGCTCAGCGGCGAGGGCTTCTGGGCCTACGTCGACCGGCTCACGGACGCGGTCACCGCCCGCTTCCCGCACACCGAGCAGGACGTCGTCCACCTCCAGCACCTCGCCTTCGGCGCCACCCCGGCGCTGCTGCGGGGCTACCCCAAGCAGCCCGCCATCGGTCTGGTGCACGGCACGGACCTGCTGTTCGCCGCCGAGTACGAGACCCAGGGCGCGGTGCTGCGGGAGGCGGTCGAGGCGGCCCGCTCCCTGGTGGTGCCGACCGCCGGGATGGCCGACCAACTGCGCCGAGTGGCCCCGGAGACGGACAGCGGCCGGATCGTCCACATCCCCTGGGGCATCCCCGACGCCCTGCTGGCCGAACCACCCGTACGCACTCCCCGGGGCGGCGGGCCGCTCCGGGTCCTCTACGCCGGCCGCCTCACCGCGGAGAAGGGCGCCGCCGAACTGGTCGCCGCGCTCTCGGGGGTACCGGGTGTGCGGCTCAGCATGGCCGCGCCGGTGGCCGAGTTCCGGCGGCTGGCCAGGGAACGGGACCTGTCGGCCGTACGGCATCTGGGGTGGCTGAGCCGCCGGGAGCTGTGGGCCGCGTTCGCCGAGCACGATCTGCTTGTGGTGCCGTCCGCGAAGCTGGAGGCGTTCGGTCTGGTGGCCGTGGAGGCGCAGGCCTGCGGGCTGCCGGTGGCCTATCAGCCGGTGCCGGGGCTGCGGGACGCGCTGGGCGACTCGGCGCTGCCCCTCGATCTCCTCGCCGATCCTCAGCGGGCGCCGGCCGAGCTGACCGGGCTGCGGGACGACCCCGGCGCGCTGGAGGGCCTGCGCCGGTCCGGATTCCGCAACGCGGCGCGCTTTCCGCTCTCCAGGACCGCACGCGACCTTGCCGCCCTCTCCGCCCAGGTGCGGTGAGCCACCGACCGTCCGAAGGAACCGACATGTACACCGCCGCGCTGTTCGACCTCGACGGCACCCTGATCGACACCGAGCCCCGCAGTCATGAGGCGTGGTCGCGGCTCTTCCGCAACCACGATGTCCCGCACGACGAGGCCACCATCCGGGGCTTCGCCGGGCGGCCCCCTCGCGAGGCGCTGCTCGACCATCTGCCCCGCTTCCCCGGACACACCGTGGAGGAGCTCTTCGCCGAGGCCCTCGCCTACACGGCCCTCCCCGACATGCCCCCGGTCGGCGCCATCCCCGGCGCCCTCGAACTCCTCGTTCGGCTCAAGGAGTCGGGCGTCCCCCTCGGTCTGGTGACCTCGGGCACCCGCGCCTATGCCCGGCACGAACTCGGCGCGGTCGGCGCGCTGGACCTCTTCGACGTGCTGATCACCTCCGACGACGTGAGCCGCGGCAAGCCCGATCCGGAGGGCTGCCTCAAGTGCTGTGCGGCGCTGGGGGTGGCGCCCGGCGACGTCGTGGTCTTCGAGGACGCCCCGGCCGGGGTCGCCGCGGCGAAGAGCGCCGGTGCCGACTGTGTGGCGATCACCTCCACCCAGTCCGCCGAGGCGCTGGCCGCGGCCGATCTGATCGTCCCCGATCTCACCGGGATGACCTGGCCGCCGCAGACCCCCGCGACGGCCGCCGCGCCCCGGACGGAGGTCTGAGCCATGGGCGAGGCGATCCTCGAAGTCGTCGTCACCTCCGCCGAGGAGGCGCGCGCGGCCGTCGCGGGCGGCGCCCACCGGCTGGAGCTGGCGGCCGACATGGACGCCGACGGAATGACCCCCGAGCTCGCGGAGTTCGTCCGCACCCGGGACGCCGTCACCGTGCCGATCCGGGTCATGCTGCGCGACAAGGGCGGCTTCCAGGTCGCCGACCTCGACGCCCTGCGCGCCGCCGCCGCGGCGCTGCGGGCGGCGGGCGCCGAGGAGTTCGTCCTCGGCTTCCTCACCGCGGACGGCGCACCGGACCTGCCCGCCGTCCGCGCCCTGCTCGACGCGGTGCCGGGCGGCCGCTGGACGTTCCACCGGGCCGTGGACCACGCGGCCGACCGGACGGCGCTGCGGTACGCCATCGAAGGACTGCCCGGCCTGGACACCCTGCTGACCGCGGGCAGCGTCGCCGGTGTCGCAGACGGTCTGCCCACCCTGCTCGCGGAGGCGGACCGCCAGGGCCGGCCGGGCCACACCGTGGCCGTCATGGCGGGCGGGGGACTCGGCGCCGAGCACGTGCCCGCGCTGCGCGCCCGGGGCGTCGACGCCTTCCACGTCGGCACCTCGGTGCGGCACCGGGGCTGGGACAGCCCGGTCGACCCGGCCGCGGTGCGCCGCTGGCGCGAGCTGATCGCCGCCGCCGCCCGCAAGGACGGGGGCTGACATGGCGTCCGAGTGCGTGTTCTGCGACATCGTGGCGGGCCGGCTGCACGCGGAGATCCTCTTCGAGGACGAGCGGACCGTGGCCTTCCTCGACAACACGGCCGTGATGGAGGGCCACACCCTCGTCATCCCCCGCGCGCACGCGGGGGACATCTGGGAGATCTCCGAGGACGACGCGGCGGCGGTGATGCGCACCGTCCACCGCATGGCCGCGGTCCTCGACGACGTACTGACGCCCGACGGCCTGACCCTGTTCCAGGCGAACCGCCCCGCGGGCTGGCAGGACGTCTTCCACCTGCACGTCCACCTGGTCCCGCGGGAGGACTCCGACCGTCTGAACCGCCCCTGGTACGTGGACCGCGCCGACCCGGAGGCGCTGGCGAGGACCCGCCGCCGCATCCTGGGGGAGGGGAGCGCGGATGCCCTCCGCTAAGGATCGTCCGACCACTGCCGCCCGCAGCGCGGGCGTTGCCGAGAACCGGTCGCGCCAGGCCCGCGCGGGAGGCACCTCCGCCGCCGCGCGGCCCGTCCTTCGGGTGGACGACGGGCCCGGCCGCACCGGCTCTAGTCCGTCGCCCGAAGCAACGTTGTCACGAACCGGTAGCGGGCGCCGCGGTACACCGAGCGGACCCGGTCCACCGGCTCGCCGTCCGCGGTGCGCGAGTGCCGGGTCACCAGCAGCATCGGCTGGCCCACGTCGGTGTGCAGCAGTGCGGCCTCGTACGGGGTCGCCAGCGTGGTCTCGACGGTCACCTCGCCCTCCGTCGCGCGCCCCGCCCCGGGGTTGCGGTGCGTCGTCTCGATCGCCAGTGGCTCGCCGTCGGCCAGCAGTAACCGCTCGACGCGCAGCACGGGTTCGCCGACGCCGACGCCGAGCAGCCCCGACAGCTTCCCGTCCGCGGCGACCCGGCCGACGTCCAGTGTCCGCTCGCCGGGTTCGACTCCCTGGGCCCGCAGATCCTCGGCGCACGAGTCGAGGCGCAGGGTCCCGTACACCTTCGGACGTGCCACGAACGTGCCCTTGCCGTGCACCCGGTCGAGGCGGCCCTCGCCCGCGAGTTCGCGCAGGGCCCTCCGGACGGTGGTGCGCGAGGTGCGCAGCGCGACTGCCAGCGACCGCTCCGCCGGGATCGGCGCGTCGGGCCCCAAGGTCCGCGTCAACTCCAGCAACTGCTCTTTGACGCGGTAGTACTTGGGCGCTCGCGCACCGGCATCGGTGGTCATGCTCCTGCCTTCCGGCCGCTCGGCGGACTCCGTTATAGCCCCCGATACCCCTCCTTGGTCTAGTCCAATACTCGGCCATTCGGCCACAGCGCAAACGAGCCTGGAGCACCAGCCATGCCCATCCCTGACCAGCGTCTGCACCGCGCGGCATCGAACCGCCCGTACTTCAGCGCCGACGGCGAGACCTACCTCACCCCCACCCCCCTGCGTCGAATCGAGAAGTCCCACCCCCTGCGCGTGCTCTCCGAGGAGGACTTCGCCTTCTGGCAGACGTACGGCTATGTCGTCGTCCGTGAGGCGATCTCCCCCGAAGCCGCGAGCGCCTTGCTGGAGTTCGCCTGGGACTTCCAGGGCCTCGACCCCGAGCGCCCCGAAACCTGGTACGAGGAACGGGAGTTCCGCTCCGACCTGGACCGCGACCTGTTCGTCTACGGCTTCGTCGAGGCGTACCACCACCAGCTCATCTGGGACAGCCGCCAGAATCATCGGGTCCACGACGCGTTCGTCGACATCTGGGACTGCGAGGAGCTGTGGACCACCCTGGACCGGCTGAACCTCAACCCGCCCAACATCAAGAACCGTTCGCGCTCCCTGATCGAACCCACCGAGCAGGGCTTCGACATCGAGCTCCACTGGGACGTCGACACCACACTGGAGGTGCTGCCCCAGCGCGTCCAGGGCATCATCGCGCTCAACGACACCGAGCCCGAACTGGGCGGGTTCCAGTGCTGCCCGGAGCTGTTCCGGCAGTTCGACCGGTGGCGGGTGGAGCAGCCGGAGGGGCGCGATCCCATCCGGCCCGCCGTCGACCGCAGGGAGTTCCCCCTGGTGCGGCCCGACCTCCACGCCGGTGATCTGCTGATCTTCAACGGGCTGCTGGCGCACGGCGTGGCCCCCAACTCCGGCAGCGGCGCCCGCGCGGTCCAGTACCTCTCGATGATGCCCGCGCTGGAGGAACACGAAGAGCTGAGGCGCTCGCGGATCGACTCCTGGCGCACCCTCAGCACCCCCGACTGGAACGGCACCCTGCTCGGCGACGCCGCCCGGCACGAATCCCTCCGCTACGGCGCCGCCGAACTGACCGGCTTGGGCCGCAAGGTGCTGGGCCTGGACTCCTGGGGCGCGCAGTGAACCGGCACCGCGTCTGCCTGGTCCTGCCCACCAACCGGGCCTGCTCCCCGATGATCTCGGCGATCGGCGCCGAAGCGGCCTACGCGGTCCGGCACTTCGGCGTCGAGGTGCACCTGCTGATCCTCGACTCCTGCGACGAACCGACCTTCGCCGAGCACGCGCGGACCGTCGCCGCACTCGCCCCGCACCCGCACATCACCGTCCACCACCTCGACGAGACCCGGCAGCGGGACTTCCTGCGCACCGTCATCGACCGCGCCCGCGTCCCCAAGCCGGACCTGATGCTCGACCTGATGCTCCCGCCCGAGGTCTCCTACGGCGCCTGCACCAACCGTGCCTTCCTGATCGCCGCCGCCCTCGGCTGCCGCTCGGTGCACCGCCGCGACTCGGACTCCCGTTACCAGACCAAGGACGGCGCCCCGGTCTTCCCCGTCCATCCCGAACTGACCGCACTGGGCAGGCGCGCCGTCGAGGTCGCGGCCGAGGTGTCGGACACGGACCTGGATCCGGCTTACGGCGGACTGCCCGTGTCGATGGTGGGCGGCTCCTTCATCGGCGAACTCTCCGTGGACATAGCCGAGATGCGTCGGCTCGACCCGGACGTCTATGACGACGTCGTCAGCCTGTGGGCGCCCGGCCACTGGACCGAGGAGCAGAAGCGAGCGCTGGTCGCGGAGTCCTTCACCGGCGCCGGAACCGCCCCGTACACCGAGGACGTCACGCGGCTGGCGCTGGTCGACCCGATGCGGGTGGACATGTGCAACATCGGCTTCGAGCACCGGGTGTACGAGCGGATGCCGCTGCCGCCGGCCCGGAACACGATCGGCAGCGACTACTTCCACATCCACCTGGTGCACGACGCCACCCTCCCCGGCGTCCTGCACAACCGCCACATCGAGAACTTCCACACCCCGGAACGGCGCACGGACACCGGGTTCGCCGCCTACCAGACACGCTTCGTGAAGTTCCTGCTGTCCATGCTCTACTTCAACTTCGTCTACGACCGGATGGCCGCGGCCGGAGCCACTCTCCTCGACCACCGCCAGGAGATCCGCGCCGACGCGGTCGCCGCTCTCCTGCGGGAGAGCACCGGACTCGACCGGACCGAGAACGAGTGGCGCCTGGACCGGGTCGACGATGCCTATCGTCAACTGGGCGGCAGATACACCGAGTTCGCCGAGGCGCTGCTGCCGCGCCGCGAGCGGTTGCTCGACGAGGCCCGGCAGGACATCGAGGACTTCGCACTGCTGACCGAGGCCTGGGCGCCCCTCGTGGGGGCGAGCCGGGACACCGGACTTGCGGGGGCGACCCCGTGAGCGGGCAGCGGCTGAGCCCCCGGCTGCGCGCGGCTCTGGCCGCCGCCAGCGACGACCGGGTCGTGTACGACCTCGTGGGCATCGAGGCCCAATACGACGAACTGGTGCGGGAGTTGCCCGGCCTCGACGTCCGTTTCGCCGTCAAGGCGTGCCCGGTCGACGAGGTGCTGACCTGCCTCGCCGACCGGGGCGCGGGCTTCGACGCGGCCAGCCCCGGCGAGATCGCGTCGGCGCTGCGGACCGGGGTGCCCGTGGACCGGATCCACTACGGCAACACCGTCAAGTCCGACACCGACATCGCCGAGGCCCACCGGCTCGGCATCCGTGACTTCGCCACCGACAGCCTGGCGGACGTCACGGCGATCGCCGAACACGCCCCCGGCTCCCGGGTGTTCTGCCGACTGGCCACCGATGGGCAGGGCGCCCTGTGGGGGCTGAGCCGGAAGTTCGGCTGCTCGGGGCAGGACGCCGTACAGGTGCTTCAGGCCGCGGGGGCGGCGGGTCTGACCCCGGCCGGGCTCTCCCTGCACGTCGGCTCGCAGCAGATGACCACCGCCGCCTGGCGGTCCGCCTTCGACTCGCTGGCCGAGGTGCTGACGGCGCTGCACCGGCGCGGCATCGTGCCGGACCACGTCAACCTCGGCGGCGGACTGCCCGCGCTCGGCTACGTGGACCGGCGGGGCAGCGTGCTCGAACCCCCGCTGGACAAGATCTTCGTGGTGATCCGCGAGGGCGTCGAGCGGCTCAGGGACCTCTCCCCGGCACCCCTGGCGGTGGTCATGGAGCCGGGCCGGCACCTGGTCGCCGACCACGGTGCGATCAGGGCGCACGTGTCCCGGCTGACCGAGCGACGGCAGCCGGACGGCACGCTCGCGCGCTGGCTCTACTTGAGTTGCGGGAAGTTCAACGGCCTGTACGAGATGGACCAGTTGGGCTACCGCCTGGTCTTCCCCACGCACAGCGCCGAGTACGTGCCCGCCGTCGTCGCCGGTCCCACCTGCGACAGTGACGACGCCTACCCGAGCGGGCACCCCCGGGTGCGGGTGCCCGCAGGGGTGGCCTCGGGCGACCCGGTCTGGGTGCTGTCCGCCGGGGCGTACGCCATCAGCTATCTGACCCAGGGCTTCAACGGCTTCCGCCCCCTGCCGCACAGCGCGACCCGCGGAGGGACCTGAGCCGATGGACCACCACCTGCGCATCCGGGCCGTCGCCGCCGCCGACTGGCCCGGTGTGGCGGCCCTCGAAGCCACCGCCTACCGGGACAGCTCCCTGCTGGAGGGCCGGGCCGCGCTGGAATCGCGCGGCCGGGCCTCGCCCAGCACCTGTCTCGTCCTGCACCTCGACGGGCAACTCGCGGGCTACGTCCTCGCGTTGCCCTACCCGGCGTTCCGCTACCCCGATCTCAGCCGCCCGGAGCGGACCGTCTTCCGCTCGCCCAACCTCCATCTGCACGACCTGGTCGTGGCCGAGCCGCTGCGCGGCCGAGGTCTTGGCAGCCGGCTGCTGCACCGGCTCACCGCCACGGCCGGAGCCCAGCGCTACCGGCGGATCTCGCTGGTCGCGGTCGGCGGGATGGAGACCTTCTGGGCGGCCCACGGCTATCTGACCCACCGCGAGGTCGAACTCCCCGCGAGCTACGGCGACAACGCGGTCTACATGTCGACGGCACTCCGCGACGCTCACGCGGGTGCCGAAGCAACGATGCGCAGAAAGCAGGCTGATGACCGTGTTCCGCGTCCCTGGTGAGTTCCGCCGCGCCCAGTCGGCGATAGCGGCACTCTTCTGTCTCCTCGGCTTCCAGTACGCCACCTGGGCCGCCCGGCTCCCCGCGCTCAAGACCCGGCTCGACCTGACCGAGGAGGAGCTGGGCCTGCTCCTCATGGCCTGCGGCGCGGGTGCCGCCGCCTCCTTCCCACTGGTCGCGGTGCTGATGCGCCGACTCGGCTCGCGGCGCCTCGCCTTCGTCTCCGCCCTCTGCCTCGGGGCGCTGCTGATGGCACTGTCCGCGGCGCCGAACTACCCGGTCGCGCTGCTGGTCATCTGCCTGGACGGAGTCGCCGTCGGCTGCCTCAACGTCGCCATGAACGCCCAGGGGGCCGCGCTGGAGGCCCGCTACCGGCGCACCGCCATGTCCCAGCTGCACGCCACCTTCAGCGCGGGCTCCCTCGCCGCCGCGCTCCTGGCCTCCGGCATGAACCTCGTGACATCCGCCGTCACCGCCCACTTCACGGTGGCCACCGTCCTGCTGGTGCTCCTTCTCGCCTACGCCCAGCCCCGCTTGCTGACCGACGAGGAGTCCCAGCCGCAGGAGGCGAAGAAGAAGCAGCGCCGCCGAGGACTCGCCCTGCCCTCGGCGCTGACGCTGTGGATGGGCTGCGCCATGGCCTTCGGCACCGTGACCGAGGGCGCCATGAACGACTGGTCGGCGCTCTATCTCAAGGACGTCGTCGAGGCGCCGGAGCATCTGGTGCCGATGGGCATCGCCGTCGTCTCGGTCGTGATGGTGCTGGCGCGGCTCATGGCCGACGGCTGGCGCGAACGCTGGGGCGACGCCCTGATCGTCCGCCTCGGCAGCGCCCTCGCGGGCACCGGACTCGCCCTCGCCCTGCTGGCCGGCGGGGTGCTGCCCACCCTGCTCGGTTTCGCCTGCGTCGGCCTCGGGGTCGCGGCCGTCACCCCGTGCGTCTACGTCGCCGCCGCCGCGCGGGGCCCGGAGGCCCTGGCACTGGTCGCGGCGATGGGCACCACGGGGCTGCTGGCGGGACCGGCCCTCATCGGCTTCGTCGCCGGTGCCACCAGCCTGGTGTGGGGCATGGCCGTCGTCGCGGCCTCCGCCCTGGCCGTGTCCCTGTGCGCGACCCGGATCCGCTGGACCACGCCCGCCGCCGACCCCGTGGCGGCGGCGAAGTAGGGAGCCGCGCCCGGCCGTCCCGACACCCTTGAACGTACAGGCGTTCGAAATGAGGAAACCTGGCCGTTACCTGTTCCGGTTCGGCGTGCTTTTAGTGTTGTAGTTGTGGCGCGATCGTTCGAGTCCTTTCAGAGTCAGGCGACGGCCGATCAGGCCGACGCCGCCGGATCGGCCCCGTGGGGTGCCGGGGGCTCCCCGCTGAGCGCCCTGCGCGCGGCCGCCGCCCGGATCGGCACGACCCTGGACGAGGACACCACCCGCGCGGAGCTGACCCGGGAGGCCGCCGCGCAGGTGGGGGCCGCCGCGGCGGTGCTGCGGTCGCCGGGCGAGCCGGGCGCCGAGTACGAGGCCGTCTGCGGCAACCCCGCGATGCTCCCCGACGCCCGCTGGGTCGGCGAGATCACCCGCAAGGCGGCCGTACGCCTCACCTCCGGCGGCTCCCGGCCCGCCCTGTGCGTGCCGGTCGCCGTCCACGATCACCGCTACGGCCTGCTCGTCTGCTCCCGGGAGGGGGCGCCTTTCAGCCAGGCGGAAGAGGAGCTCGTCACGTTCCTGGCCGAGCGGGCCGCCGCCGAGATCCGGCACGCCCGGGAGCACGACGCGGTCGCCAGTATCGTCGGCAAGCTCCAGCGGGCCCTGCTCGCCGAGCCCGGCCGCCCGCACCCCAATCTCGACGTCGCCATCCGCTATCTGCCCGTCGGAAAGAGCGCCCTGGTCGGCGGCGACTGGTGCGAGACCGTACGGCTGCACTTCGGCCGTACGCTGCTCGTCGTCGGCGATGTCATGGGGCACGGCCTGGACGCCGCCGTCGACATGACCGCCTACCGCTCCGCCCTGCGCTACATCGCCTCCGCCGACCTGCCGCCGCACCGCGTGCTGCGCCAGCTCGACGACCTCGCCTCGGCGGAGCCAGAGCGGCGCCCGGCCACCTGCCTCATCGCCCGCGTGGACCCCGTGCGCGCACAGGTCACCCTGGCCAGCGCCGGGCACCTCCCGCCCGCCGTGATCGACGGAACGGGCCGGGTCTCCCTGCTCCCGGTGCCGGTCGGCCCGCCCCTGGGCACCGGGCTCGGCGGCTACCAGGCCGCCACCTACCCGCTCGACCCCTCCCAGGCGCTGATGCTCTTCACCGACGGACTCGTGGAGCGCCGCGGTGAGGACATCGACCACTCCCTGGACCGGCTCGCCCGGGTCGGCTTCTCCTCGGCCACCGGCGTCCAGGACGTCCTCGACATCGCGCTCGCCCGGCTGGACGCCCGGCACGCCGAGGACGACGTCGCGGTCCTGGCCGCCCGTCTCCACCACCGCTGACCGGCTCCGGGCCTCAGTGCCCGACCGGCGGTGTCATGCAACCCGTCTCCAGGTACGGCCCGTTGGCCTGCACGCCGTAGTTGGACTTCTGGACGAACGCCGTGACACAGGCGTCGCGATGGACCCGCAACCCGATCATGGCGCCCTCCGGGACGACGTACTCACCGTCCTGGTACCGCGAACGCATCGCCTCGACGGCCAAGCCCCCTTCCTCCCCCTCCTCATAGCCCAGCCCGAGCAGCGCCGCCCGCACCGAGTCGGGATCCCACTTCCCTTGCTTCCACAGCCTCTTGAGCACCGGCTCGATGCGCTCGACCTCCCGCTGGGCGTCCTGCTCGTGCGCCGACGACATGTCGCGGGGCTGCCGGTGGGCGTTGTTCTCGTTGTAGTGCGGCGCGCCCTCACCGGCCCCCGGCTCCACGTACGGGGACGCGCCCGGCGAGCGCGGGGCGGCGCCGTCAGGCAGCTCGGCGGGCCGCAGGTCACCGCAGCCGGTCAGGGCCAGAGCGCCGGCCAGGGCGAGACCGGTCGCGGCAAGACGCGTGCGCCGGACGGGAGTTGAGGTGGGCATGCGGCGATTGTGCCCGGCGTGCGCGCGTCCCGGATGAGTACGCGTACTCAGAGGATCTTGCGATGCACCAGCGCCGACAGCACCAGCACCCCCGGCACCAGCGGCAGCCACACCGTCAGCACGCGATAACCGATCACGGTCGCCGTCGCCGGTCCCAGCGTGGCGCCGAGGGCGACCAGTGTGAACACCAGCGCCGCGTCCACCGGGCCGATACCGCCCGGCGCGGGCACCGCCCCGACGGCGGTACTGGCGGCGAGGAACGCGAACAGCATCTGCGCCCACGACAGCGGCAGCCCCAGCGAGGCCCCGACCGAGGCGACCACGCCCGCCTGGAGCAGCGGGGTGACGGCCGCCCCGCCCCACAGCGCCAGCACCCGGCTCGGCCGGGTGTGCAGCAGCCGGGCGTCGGTGAGCGCGGTCCGCAGGAACCCGGCACAGCCGCGGCGCATCGGCCCCACGAGGGCCAGCACCAGGCCCAGGGTGCCGAGCACGGCCGTCACTCCCACGGCGATGAGCAGCAGCGTCCCGCCGTCCGGGACGAGTCCTTCCAGCCGGATCAGCCCCGGCGCGGCCACCAGCAGACCGAGCAGGACGAACGTCTTCGCCACCGGTTTGACCAGCGAGTACAGGGCGAGCGAGGCGGCCGCCCGGGGCAGCGGTATGCCCTGGCCCTGGAGGAACCGCAGGGTCACCGCATGGGCGCCGAGGCTCGCCGGGAGGACATGGTTCGCGGCGCCCGCGGCGAACTGTGAGGCGAGCAGCGGCAGGGGCGGCAGTCGCTCGGGGATCGCCCCCTGCCGGACCACGGCGGCGGCCACCCAGGTCAGACAGGTGAAGGCGACCCCGGCCAGCAGCCACCAGGGATCGGCGGCGGCGAGCCGGGCGGCACCGTCGTACACGCCGCGCCAGTCGGCCGCCACCCAGACGCCGATCAGCAGCAGCGGCAGGACGGTCAGTACATGGCGGGCGATGCGGGCGAGGGAGGGGGAGTAGCGCCGAGTAGGGGCGGCGGCCGTGGTGGGGAGCGGGGCGGCCGGAGCGGGGGCGGGGAGCGGGAGAAGGGACATGGGGCACGTCGTCCTTCCGCGTCACGCCCTCGCGGCGCAGGGCGGACGGAATCACAGGGCGAGCAGTGGGGACGAGCGAAAGGTGCCCGCTGGATGTGACGTCGCGGAGTCCGGAAACCGACGGCCCACCGAAGAAACGGGTCCGGGACGTGGGTCACGGCCTCGTTCGGGGGGCGATGGGCCGATTCCGGGCGTGATCGGGGGGCCGTCCCGTGCCTGTGGAACGGCCCCCCTCAGCAGTGAATGCGGGTGATCAGGCCTTGCGGCCCACTGCGCAATAGGCGTCCACGGCGACGCCCTGCGGGCCGGTACCGTCCGGGCGCCACTCGGTGACCTGGACGACCCCGGGCTCCACCAGGTCGAGGCCGTCGAAGAAGGCGCCGATCTCCTCGACGCTGCGCACGTAGTAGGGCACCGCGCCGCTCGCGTTGTAGGCCTCCGACGCGGCGATCATGCCCTCGCTGGTGGCGGTGGAGTCGCTGATCACCAGGTAGCTGCCCGACGGCAGGCCCGCCATCAGCTGCTGCACCAGGTCGCGGGCCGCGGCGTGCTCGGCGACGTGGCCCAGGGTGTTGAGGATCATCAGCGCGACCGGCTGGGACAGGTCCAGGGTCTCCGCCGCGGCCTCCAGCACCGACTTCGGGTCGTACAGGTCGGCGTCCAGATAGGCGGTCTTGCCCTCCGGGGTGCTGGTGAGCAGGGCGTTGGCGTGGGCCAGCACGATCGGGTCGTTGTCGACGTAGACGATCCGCGCGTCCGGCGCGACGCGCTGGGCGACCTCATGGGTGTTGTCGGCGGTGGGCAGACCGGTGCCGATGTCCAGGAACTGCCGGATGCCCTGCTCGACGGCGAGGTGACGGACGGCCCGGCCCAGGAAGTGCCTGCTGGTGACGGCCACGTCGACCAGTCCGGGGAAGATCTCCTTGATGTGGTCGCCGATCTCGCGGTCGACCTCGTAGTTGTCCTTGCCGCCGACGAAGTAGTTCCAGAAGCGCGCCGAGTGCGGCTTCGTCGTGTCGATGCGGGCGCGTATCTCCATCGACGCGCGTATCTGGGGATCGACGTCCGACACGGTGCGGCCTCCTGCTGTGGCTTCGTTGATCAGCTGGTGGTGATCAGGGGGTGATCAGGTGGTGCCCAACTTAGGCGAACTGACTTTCACCGCACGCCGCTTGGACAGTACGCGTCCCCAGGACAGTCGATTTTCGGCCACATCGGTTCAAGCGTTGACGAAGACGGTCGGGAGCGCGACGAGGGCGACATCCGGAGGACAGGAGCACACTGGGACTGTGCTGTCGGTGCTCTCCAGGGGGTGTCGGCTGATGGCTGAAGCGCGGTCCGAACACGTACGGATGTGGCGGTGGCGGCGCAGCCCGCTGAGGCGGCGCTGCGATCTCGTCGAGGCCTGGGTGGTGCTCGCCGGATGGGTGCTCGCCCT
Source organism: Streptomyces davaonensis JCM 4913 (assembly GCF_000349325.1). Lineage (GTDB taxonomy): Bacteria > Actinomycetota > Actinomycetes > Streptomycetales > Streptomycetaceae > Streptomyces > Streptomyces davaonensis. Next base: position 2,611,281 of record NC_020504.1, on the reverse strand, counting down.
GGTGGGCGGGGTCGTGGCGGGCCTGGTCGCGGTCGGCGCGGTGGAGCGGGCCGCCGAGGAGCAGCGCACCCGGAGCCGCCAGGTGACGGCGGTGCTGGTGGACGACACGGACGGCAAGACGCCCGCCCGGGTGCCGGCCGACTACCGGGTGTGGGCCAAGGTGCGCTGGACCGGCCCCGACGGACAGACCCACACCGACGACGCGCGCGTCGCGCCGAAGACCAAGGCCGGGGCCACGATCCGGGTCTGGACCGACGGCCGCGACCAGATCACGGCCGAGCCGTTGAGTGCCGGCGAGATCACCCTGCACGCCGTCTCGGGCGGCACCCTGGCCGCGATGTGCGCCGCCGGGACCGTCCTCGGCACGGTCTGGGTCGTCCGGCAGCTGATGGAGCGCCGACGTCTCGCGCAGTGGGCCGTCGAATGGGAGCGGATCGACACCCGCAACGGCTGGAAGACCGGCTGACCTCGGCGCACTCCGCCACCGGCCCCGTCCTTCCCGTACCCTCCGCGCGCGCCATGCGATAGAAAGACGTCAGAAAACGACGTAAGCACACGCCGCTGCACAGCGTCGTGACAAGGGGCGGGGAGCGGGCATGGCGGGGCCGGACGGATTCGAGGAGTACCTCGCGGGCTACTCCGGCATCCTCGCCGACGCCTCCGCCACCGGCCGCCGCCTCACCCGCGCGGAGCGGGACTCCCGCCGGTCCCTGGGCGAGCGGGCCGCCGAGGCCGGGCTCGGGCTCAGGGCCCTCGTCGCCGCGCACCTGGCCGAGACTCGCACCCACTGGCCCACCGGCACCGGAGTCTCCGTGGACGCCGTGCTGGCCGCGACCGCACAGGCGGTCGACGCCTTCGCCGAGGGGTACGAGCGCGCCCAGCGGGACGCCGTACGGCAGGAGGAGGCCGCCCGCCGGGAGTTCATCGACGATCTGCTGTACGGCCGCAGCGACCTGGGCCTGCTGGCGCAGCGCGCGGAGCGGTACGGGCTGCGCCTCTCGCACGCGCACGCCGTCGCGGTGGCCCGCGGCCGGACCGCCTACGACGACGGCGACCCCGTCCCGCGCGAGGTGGAGCGGGCGCTGATCGCCCGGTTCGGGGACCGCAGCATCCTGCTCACCACCAAGGACGGACGGCTGGTCTGCATCGCCCCCGGCGATCAGGGCGAGGTGCTCGCCCACTTCGCCAAGCACGCCCACGCCGCCACCGACGGCGGTCAGGTGGCGGTCGGCCGCGCGCACCCCGGCCCGCTCGGCGTCGTGCAGTCCTACGAGGAGGCGCTGAACGCGCTGGACCTCGCCGAGCGCCTGGAGCTGACGGAGCCGGTGCTGCACGCCTCCGAGCTGCTGGTCTACCCCGTGCTCACCCGGGACCGGCAGGCCATGGCCGACCTGGTGGCCACTGTCCTCGGCCCGCTGGGCCGGGCCCGCGGCGGCGCCCGGCCGCTGCTGGACACGCTCACCGCCTACTTCGACTCCGGCTGCGTGGCCGCGGAGGCGGCCCGCCGGCTGTCGCTCAGCGTCCGTGCGCTGACCTACCGCCTCGACCGGGTCCGCCAGCTCACCGGCGCCGACCCGGCCGACCCGGTCCAGCGGTACACCCTCCAGACCGCGGTGATCGGCGCCCGGCTGCTGGACTGGCCGGCGAAACCTCTGTGAGTCGCGCTCAGCCGATCGTGCCGCTCGGGCTCGGATTCGGCTTGGGCGACGCGGTGTTGATGTTCAGGTCCGGCCGGGGCTTGAGGACGAGGACCGGGGCGCCGGGCTGCGGCGGAGGCGGGGTGAGCTGGTCGTTGGGCAGCTTCGGCGGCGTGGTCTGCTGGAAGTTGACCTGCTCCTGATTGACCAGACCGGTCTTCTCCAGCACGGTGATGTGGTCCAGGACGGTGTCGTTGGCCAGGTCGGCGAGCTGCCGCACCAGCGTGTTCTGGGTGCTGGCGCGGATCTTGGCGACGGTCGGGAAGATCTGGCCGTGGGTCACGCGCATGATGGTCACCGCGGTGGAGTCGAACTCCCTGCCGCTCTTGGAGTCCACGGTCGCCACGAACTGCTGCTGCTGGGGGCTCGCCTGGTTGGGCAGGGTGATCCCGAGCTCGGGCGCGATCTTGCGGCACAGCTCGTCGAGGCCCGAGTGGCCGACGATGAGATGCGCGCCCGCCTCCTTCATCGCCGCGGTGGTGCCGCGCTCCATCGCCATCTCGCCGAGCGGGTACTCCCACAGTCCGGCCGCGCGCACCTTCACCACGAAGTCACGGTCCGCCTCGGTCAACGGCCCGTAGCGGGTGTTGGCGATGATGCGGGACGTGTCGGACGAGGTTTTCTCCACTCCGAGCAGCGCCGGGTAGGCGAGTGCGGAGAGGGTGAGCACCAGGGCGCCGCCGACGAAGACGGTTCCCGCCGTGCTGCGCGACAAGCGCATCGGACCTCCTGAGGCAAACGGCTCGGACAACAGGAGATACGGGCGCGCCCGTCGAAACAATCATCGGAGCGGGAAAAACTTCCCACCCATCCCCCGTGTCCTGCATCACACCCCCTAGATGACAATGGGATTCATTATCAGTTAACGTGTGCGAGCCGCGTCCGTCCGCACTACGCACTGCGAAAAGGGGAGTTGTGGGTCATCTGCTGGTGGTCGAGAGCTGGGTCGGCTCGATGAGCAGGCTGCTGCCGCGCGCGATCCGGGAGGGCGGGCACGAGTTCACGTTCCTCACCCGGGACTTGCACCACTACCTGCGCTCGGCGCCCGAGGGGACCGCGCACCCGCTGCTCGGCGCCCGCCATGTGATCACCACCGACACCAATGACACCGAGGCCCTGCCGACCGAGGTCGAGCGACTGCACGGTGTGCTGGGCTTCGACGGGGTGGTCACGTCCTGCGACTACTACCTCCCCACGGCCGCCCGGCTCGCCGGACGGCTGGGACTGCCGGGCCCGGGCCCCGAGGCGGTCGCGGCCGCCTGCCGCAAGGACGCCACCCGCCGGGCCCTCGCCGCCGCCGGACTGCCCCAGCCGCGCTTCGCCGTCCACGAGGAGTGGCCCGAACTCGCCCGCGCCGCCCGGGAGATCGGCTACCCGCTGGTCGTCAAGCCGGTCGACCTGTGCGCGGGGATGTATGTGCGGCGGGTCGACGACGAGACACAGCTCGCCGAGGCCGTACGCGCGCTGCACGGCTTCCCGGTCAACGCGCGTGGGCAGGAACGAGTCCCCCTCGTCCTCCTCGAAGAGCTGCTCGGCGGCCCCGAGGTCAGCGTCGAGACCGTCTCCCACGGCGGTGCCGTGCACGTCGTCGGAGTCACCGACAAGAGCGTCGGCGGCGCGCCCGCCTTCATCGAGACCGGCCATATGTTCCCCGCCGCGCTCACCCCCGCCGACACCGAAGCGGTACGGCGGACCGCGGTGGACGCGCTCCGGGCGCTCGGCCTGACCGACGGAGTCGTCGCGCACACCGAGATCAAGCTCACCACCGCCGGACCACGCGTCGTCGAGGTCAACCCCCGGCCCGCCGGCAACCGCATCACCGAACTGGTCCGCCATGTCACCGGCATCGACCTCGCCGCCGCCTGTGTGGACGTCGCCCTCGGCAACGCCCCCGACCTGCGGCCCGCCGACACCGGACTGCGCAGCGCCGCCATCGGCTTCCTCGTACCGGAGCGGGACGGCACCCTCGAAGCGCTGGACGGCCGCGAAGCCGCCGCGGCGGAAGGCGTGCTGGAGGTCCAGCTCGCCGAGCCCGGCCGGGCCGTGAAGGCGGCGGGCAGCAACAACGAATACCTCGGCCATGTCATGGCGGGCGACCCCGGCGGGCTCGGCGCGCGGGACCGGGTCGAAGGGCTGCTGGCCGGGCTGCGGGCGGAGCTGGTCGTCCGATGACGTCGTACGCCCAACTCCTCGACCAGGTCCGGGAGGGCGCCCTCGGGCCCGATCCGGCGGCGCTGCGGATCGCTGTCGCCTTCACCACCCGGCAGGCCGCACGGCACGACGGGCGGGGCACCGGCTACCGCAACGAGGTGCTCAGCCTGCGCCTCGCCGAGGCCGTCGGCTCCTGCGCCGTCGAACCCGGCGCGCTGCCCGACAGCGCCCTCGACGACTGTGTCGGCGCCGACCTCGCCCGGCTGCTGGAGCATCCGCTGGAGCCGGTGCGGGTGGCCGCGCTCGACGCCTACCTGATGCACACCGCCCCGCACACCCGGGCGAGCGGCGCCGAGAGCGTCCCGCTGCCGACCGGCTCGTCGCTGGTGAAGTCCCGGGCCCGCGCACGGGCCGTCGTCGAGCTGCTCGACCTGCCCGCCGGGGCCACGGTGCTCGTCGTCGGCGTCGTCAACTCCCTGCTGGCGGAGCTGCGTTCGCGCGGCCTCGACTATGTCCCGTGCGATCTGAAGGGCGGCAGGACCGAATGGGGCGAGGAGGTCACCCGGGACGCGCTCGGCGCCGCCGACGCCTGTGACGCGCTGCTGGTCTCCGGGATGACGCTGGGCAACGGCACCTTCGAGCCGCTGCGGGAGCACGCGCTGCGGCACGGCAAGAAGCTGGTCATGTTCGCGCAGACCGGCAGCGCGGTGCTGCCCCGGTTCCTCGGGCACGGGGTGAGCGCGGTGTGCGCGGAACCGTACCCCTTCTTCTGGCTCGACGGCGGACCCGGCGTGGTCCACCGGTACCGCTGCGACGGAGGCCGACGATGACCGCGACCGCCGTACGACCCGCCGCGCGGCGGGAGTTGCTCGATCTGGTCGGCCGTACGCCCGTCGTGCGGATCACCACCGGGCTGCCGGGCGCCCACCCCGGGTTCTGGGCCAAGCTGGAAGGGCTCGCCGCGGGCGGTATGAAGGCGCGGGCCGCGGTGTCGATGCTGCTCGGTGCCCGGGAGCGCGGTGAACTGGTGCCCGGCGCTCCCGTGGTGGAGTCCACCTCCGGCACCCTCGGCATCGGGCTCGCCTTCGCCGGGCAGGCGCTCGGGCATCCGATCGTGCTGGTCGGCGACAGTGAACTGGAGCCGTCCATGCGCCAGTTGCTGCGCGCCCACGGCGTCCGCCTGGAACTCGCCGACCGCCCCGCCGCACAGGGCGGCTGGCAGGCCGCACGGCTCGCCCGGCTGCGTGAGCTGCTCGCCGAACTCCCCGGCGCCTACTGGCCGGACCAGTACAACAACCCCGACAACACCGCCGGGTACGCCTCCCTCGCCGCCGAACTCGGTACCCAGCTCGACCATCTGGACATCCTGGTGTGCAGCGTCGGCACCGGAGGGCACAGCGCGGGCCTGATCGGCCCCCTGCGCCGCCACTGGCCCCACCTCAGGCTCATCGGCGTCGACGCCACCCGCTCCACCATCTTCGGCCAGCCCGCCGGACCCCGCCTGATGCGCGGCCTCGGCAGCAGCATCCACCCGCGCAACGTCGCCTACGACGCCTTCGACGAGGTGCACTGGGTCGGGCCCGCCGAGGCCGTCGACAGCTGCCGGCGGCTCGCCCGCGGCAGCTTCGTCAGCGGCGGCTGGAGCACCGGCGCCGCCGCCCGGGTCGCCGCCTGGGCCGCTCGCGTCCACCCCGGCGCGGTCGTCGCCACCGTCTTCCCCGACGGCCCGCACCGCTACCTCGGCACCGTCTACGACGACGACTTCGCCGCCGCCCACGGCCTCGACCCGGCCGGCGCGGCCACCCGGCCCGTGGAGATACCCCACCCGTACGCGGCCGAGGCCACCGGCTGGGCGCGCTGCACCCGGGTCGTCGACCCCTTGAAAGGCATCCGGTGAAGTCCCACCTGCGCACCGTACGGCTCCACCTCGCCGAGCCGTTGCGCATCTCCCGTTCCACCATGTCCGCCCGCGACGCCGTGTGGCTGACCGTCGAGCACGAGGGCCTGTCCGGCCACGGCGAGGCCGTCAGCAGCGTGTACTACGCCCTCGACGCCGACACTCTGCGGCGGCTGCTCGGCGGCCTGGAGTTGAGCCGGTTCGCCGACCCGGAGAGCGCTCTGGAGGCGCTGCGGGAAGGGGAGTTGGCGCATGTCGACACTCCTGCGGCGGTCACGGCCGCCGCGGAGTCCGCGCTGCTGGACCTGGTCGGCAAGCGCGCCGGGGTTCCCGTCCACCGTCTCCTCGGCGCCACGGCGACCCCCGTGGCCGCCACCGCGCGGACCATCGGCATCACCGCGCCGATGCGCGCCGCCGCCGAGGCCCGCCGACTCGCCGCGAGGGGGTTCGCGGTCATCAAGGCCAAAGCGGGCGCCCCCGATCCCGAGGACGACATCGAGCGCGTACGGGTCATCCGCGACGCGGCACCGGGCGTCCGGCTGCTCCTCGACCCCAACGGTGCCTGGACCCCGACCCAGGCCGCCGCCCTGCTCCCGCGCTACGCCGACCTCGGCGTCGAGGCTGTGGAACAGCCCCTCGCCCCCGGCGACCCCGAGGCGCTCGGCGCCCTCGCCGAGAAGTCGCCGCTGCCCGTCATCGCCGACGAGGACGCCGTCGCCCTGGACGACGCCCGCCGCCTCGCCGGGCGGGTGCAGGGCGTCAACGTCAAGCTCGCCAAGTGCGGCGGCGTCCACGCGGCCCTGCGGATCGCCGACGCCCTCGAAGGCAGCGGCACGGAACTGATGCTCGGCTGCCTCACCGCCAGCAGCCTCGGGCTCGCGCCCGCCGTGCACCTCGCGGAACGGGCCCGCTGGACCGACCTCGACGGCCATCTGCTGCTCGCCCACGACCCGTGGACCGGCATCGGAGGCGGCGACGGCTTCGTCCGCGCGAGCGGGCGACCGGGGCTGGGGGTGACCTGTGAAGACCTGGCATGAGATACGCCGGTTCCCCTTCGCCGTACGCCTGTTGCTGGTCAACCAGCTCGGCGTCAACACCGGCTTCTACCTCCTCGTCCCCTACCTGGCCACCCACCTCACCGACGACCTGGGCCTGTCGGCGGCCGTCGTCGGAGTGGTCCTCGGGGTGCGCAACCTCAGCCAGCAGGGGCTGTTCCTCATCGGCGGCTCGGCCTCCGACCGGCTCGGCGCGCGGGGCGTCATCATCGCCGGATGCGCCCTGCGGACCGTCGGGTTCGGACTGTTCGCGCTCGGTGACTCGCTCGCCGTGCTGCTCGCCGCGTCCGTGCTCAGCGGACTCGCGGGGGCCCTGTTCAACCCGGCCGTCCGGGCCTATCTCGCCCAGGAGGCGGGCGGGCGCCAGGCGGAGGCGTTCGCGCTGTTCAACGTGTTCGCCACGACCGGCGCGCTGATCGGACCGCTGCTGGGCAGCGCCCTGCTCCTCGTCGACTTCCGGACCTCCGCGCTGACCGCCGCCGGTATCTTCGCGGTGCTCACCGTGGCGCAGGCCCTCGTACTGCCCGCGCGGAAGACCGAGCCGAGCGGCAGCGGCGTCCTCGGCGACTGGCGCGAGGTCCTCGGCAACCGGGACTTCCTGGCCTTCGCCCTGGCCATGGTCGGCATGTTCACCCTGGAGAACCAGCTGTACCTGCTGCTCCCGGAGGGCGCCCGGCAGGCCACCGGCTGGGACGGGGCGGCGGGCCTGGTCTTCCTCGTCGGGACCATCGCCAACCTCGCCCTTCAGCTGCGGATCACCCGCGGCCTCAAGTCCCGTGGCGACAGCTCCCGTTGGATCGCGGCAGGGCTGGCGGTGATGGGACTGGCCTTCCTGCCGCCCCTGTTCAACAGCCCGCTCACCGTCCTGCTCGGCACCCTGCTCCTGTACCTCGGCCTCATGATCGCCTCCCCGTTCGTCATGGAACTCATCCCCCGCTTCGGCCGCCCCGAGCTGACCGGCACCTACTTCGGTGTCTTCTACGTCGTCTCCGGGATCGCGGCCGCGACAGGCAGCGCCGGCATCGGATGGGCCATGGACAGCGGCGGGCAACTGCCCTGGATCTGCTGTGCCGTTGTCGGCCTCGCCTCGGCGGGCGGGATGGTCCGGCTGCACCGGCGCGGGGCGCTGCCGCGCGCTGCCGTGGAGCGGAGCCTCGTATGACCGGCCGCAACCTGCTCACCGACCAACCGGCCCTGTACGAGGCCCGCTTCCCCGACGTCGAGCGGCTCGCCGGACGCTGGGCCGAGGACTGTCTGCGCCGCCACGGCGCCGGGCCGCGCGTCCTGGACATGGGCTGCGGCACCGGCCGGGACGCCGCCCACCTCAGTGCCGCGGGCCGTACCGTCACCGGCGCCGACCGCTCCGAGACCATGCTCGCGCACGCCCGAAGCCACCACCCCGGGCCCACGTACCTCCAAGCCGACCTGCACGGCTTCGACTTCGGCCGGGCCGCCCACGACGCCGTCCTCTGCCTGGACAGCGCCCTGCTGTACTGCCACACCAACGCCCAGCTCGACGGCTTCCTCGCCTCCTGCCGCCGCACCCTGACCTGGGGCGGGCTGCTGGTCGCGGAGCTGCGCAACGGGGCGTACTTCCTGGGCCGTACCGACCTGCTCGACCGGCCCGTCGAGACCGCCTTCGCCTGGGAGGGCACCGAGTACCGGTCCACGACCACCCTGTCCGTCGACCGCACCGCCCAACTCCTGCGCCGTACCCGGGTATGGACCACGGACGACGGGGCGCGACCTGCCACACAGCACTCCGCCTGGCGGCTGCTGTTCCCGCAGGAGCTGCGGCACTTCCTCACCGCGCACGGCTTCGACGTGCTCGAACTCCACGACGGGCCCGGCCCGCGCACCGAACCCCCTTGGCGGGAGGGCCAGTTGCCCGGCACGTCGGCCGACGCCGACCGGCTGCATCTGGTCGCCCGCCTTCGCACCGCCTGGACACCCCAGAGATCCCGAGGACAGACATGCACGACGAACGTTTCCCCGGCCTGCGCCGACGCGGCTTCCTCGCCGCCACGACCGGGGCCGCCGCCATGGCCGTAGTGGGCTGCGGCAGCAGCACCGACGATCAGTCCAGGACCACCAAGCGGGGCGGCCGACTGCGCGCCGCCTTCGCCGGGGGCGGCGCGAGCGAGACCCTCGACCCGCATCTGGCGAACCTCTTCGCCGACGTCGCCCGCGCCAAGGCCCTCTACGACAAGCTCGCCGACTACGGCGCCGACCTCTCCGCCCAGCCCCGCCTCGCGGAGAAGTGGGAGCCCAACAAGACCCTGGACCGCTGGCAGGTGACCCTCCGTCAAGCCACCTTCCACAACGGCAAGCCGGTCACCGCAGCCGACGTCCTGCACAGCTACCGCCGCATCACCGACCCCGAGCAGGCGTTCCGGGCCAAGGCGTCCCTGGAGCCCATCGACCTCGACGCCAGCCGGGCCACCGGGGAGCGTGGCATCGAGTTCGTCCTGAAGCGCCCGACGGCCGAATTCCCCAACATCCTGGCCGCGTTCGGCGCCTACATCGTGCCCGAGGGCGCCACCGACTTCGATCATCGGCCGATCGGGTCGGGCCCGTTCCGGTTCGTCTCCTTCGCGCCCGGCCGGTCGGCGGTGTTCCGCCGCTACGAGGATTACTGGGAGGGCGCTCCCCACCTCGACGAGCTCGAAATCGTCGTCGCCAACGAGGAGTCCGCCCGCGTCAACGCCCTCCTCGGCGGACAGGTCGAGTACGCCCACGAGCTGAACCCCACCACCGCCCGCGCCCACGAGGGCAAGGGGCAGATCGAGATCGTGCGGCTGCGGGGCAGCGCCATGCAGGCGTTCTGCATGAAGACCGACCGGGCACCCTTCGACGACCGCCGGGTCCGCGAGGCGTTCTTCCTCATCGCCGACCGGCAGGAACTCGTCGACGGCGCCCTGTCCGGCGCGGGCCAGATCGGCAACGACCTGTTCGGCAAGGGGTACCAGTACTACGCCGACTCCCTGCCCCAGCGCGAACAGGACCTCGACCGGGCCAAGTCGCTGCTCAAGCGGGCCGGCGCCGAGAAGCTCAAGGTCACCCTCGACACCTCCGCCGTCGCCGCCGGATTCACCGAGGCCGCCGGAATCTTCCGCGACCAGGCGGCGAAGGCAGGCGTCACGATCGACGTCCGCATGGGCAGCAAGGACTCCTACTGGAGCGACATCCTCGACTCCGGCACCCTGTCCTGCTACCGCTCCGGCGCGATGCCCATCGAGGCCCACATCTCCCAGCGCCTCCTCACCGACTCCACCACCAACGCGACCCACTGGCGCCACAAGGACTTCGACGCCCTGTATCAGCAGGCCCAGTCGACACGGGACACGGGGGAGCGGGCGGCGGTCTACGAGCGGATGCAGCGTCGGCTGTACGCGGAGGGCGGCTTCCTGATCTGGGGGTTCGCGGACTGGATCATCGGAACGGCGAGGAATGTGAAGGGGGTTGACACCGACGCGCCCGCCAACACCCTCGACTGGGCCCGCTTCGACACGGTGTGGCTGGCGTGACTTCGAGTGGACTGCGCTCCTTCGTCGCCCGGCGGCTCCTCCTCGGGGCCGCTCAGACCGTTGCCGTGGTGCTGCTGATCTTCGGGCTCACCGAGGCGTTGCCGGGCGACGCGGCCGTAGCCCTCGCCGGAGATCAGCCCGACCCCGCGCGGATCAAAGCGATCAGAGAGTCTCTCAACCTGGACCGCCCCGCCCATGAGCGTTTCGCGGACTGGGCGGCGGGCCTCCTCCACGGCGACCTGGGCACCTCCCTCACCTCCGGCCGCCCGGTGACCCAGTACCTGACAGACGCCTTCGGACCGACCCTCCTGCTCGCCACCCTCACCCTCACCCTGCTCATCCCCACCGGCTTCGGCCTGGGCGTCCTCGCCGCCCGCCACGAGGGCCGCCCGGCCGACCGTCTGATCAGCTCCGTCACGCTCGCCGTCTACGCGGTCCCGGAGTTCGCACTGGGCGTGCTGCTGGTGACGGTGTTCGCGCTGAAACTGGCGTGGCTGCCGCCGACCGCCGTGGGCTACGGCACCGATCTGCTCGGCCATCCGGCCGCCCTCGTCCTGCCCGTCCTGGTGCTGCTCTCCCGCCCGGTGTGCTCGCTCAGCCGACTGGTCAGGGCCGGAATGATCGACGCCCTCGCCGCGCCGTACACCGCCCACGCCCGCCGCCACGGCGTCCCCGAGCGCCGGATCCGCTGGCTGCACGCCCTGCCCAACGCCGCCGCCCCCGCCGTACAGCAGCTCGCCCGCACGGTGGACTGGCTGCTGTGCGGAGTCATCGTCGTGGAGGCCCTGTTCGTGATCCCCGGACTCGGCACCGTCCTGCTCAACGCCGTCGCCGAACGCGACGTCCCCGTCGTGCAGGGGCTCGCGGTGGTGTTCGGGGTGCTGACCGTCGTACTCAACCTGGGCGCCGACCTGATCGCGCACCGGCTGACCCCGCGGGCGGAGGTGGCCGCATGACCCGGCGCCGTCTCGGACTCGGCGTCGCCGTCGTCGCCGTACCCCTCGGACTCGCCCTCCTCGGCCCGCTGTTCGCCGGTGACCCCGGCCCCAGGGCCGTGTCCTTCGCGCTCGGCGACGGGCACTGGCTCGGTACCGACTTCGTCGGCCGGGACGTGTGGCGGCAGGTGCTGCACGGCGGCCGTACGGTCGTGGTGACCGCGATCGCCGCGACCGGCCTCGCCTATCTGGTCGCCGTACCGGTCGGGTTGATCGCCGCGCTCACCCGACTGCGGTGGCTGGAAGAGCTGTTGATGCGGCCCCTCGACGTACTGCTCGCCGTGCCGTCGCTGCTGCTGATCCTCTTGGCGGCCTCGGTGTTCGCGCCCGGAGCGGTGGGGCTCGCGCTGCTCGTCGCGCTGGTCAATGTGCCGGACGCGGCGCGGATCGTGCGCGCGGCGGCGGCCGGGGCGGCGGCCCGGCCCGCGGTCGAGGCGCTGCGCATGCAGGGCGAGAGCCGGTGGCGCGTCGCCGTCGGCTATGTCGGCCGCTCCGCCCTGCGCACGCTCGGCGCCGACGCCGGGGTCCGGCTGACGGGTGTGCTGTACCTGGTCTCCACGGCCGCCTTCCTCGGTGTCGGGGTGGCGCCGGACGCCGCCGACTGGGCCGTCATGGTCGACCGCAACCGCACCGGACTGTTCGTCCAGCCGTGGGCCGTCGTGGTGCCCGCGCTGCTGATCGTGGCGCTGACGACGGGCACCAACCTGCTCTTCGACGCGGCGCTGGAGAAGCCCTCGCAGGAGAAGCCCTCGCAGGAGAAGCCCTCGCCGGAGAAGAAGGGGCGGCCCGACTCGTGAGCCCTGACCTGGTCGCCGAGATCCGCGACCTGCGCGTCGAGATCGCCGGCCGCGCGATCGTGGACGGAGTGAACCTGCGGGTGGCGCCCGGCAGGGTGACCGCCCTGGTCGGCGCCTCCGGCAGCGGCAAGACCACGACCGGTCTCGCGCTGCTGGGGGAGTACCCGTCGGGCGCCCGGGTCACCGGCGAGGTGCGCGCGCCGGACGGCGGACCCGTGGGCTACATCCCCCAGCACCCCGCCGCCGTCCTCAACCCCGCGCGCCGGGTCGGCGCCCTGCTGCACGACATCGCCCGCGCCCACGGCCGCGACCGCTCCCATGTGCGGCGCGCCCTCGCCGACGCCCAACTCCCGGACGGCGATGCCCTGTTGCGCCGCTATCCGCACCAGCTCTCCGGCGGTCAGCAGCAGCGCCTCGTGGTCGCCCAGGCCCTGCTGCTCGGCGCCCGCGTCGTCGTCGCCGACGAACCCACCACCGGACAGGACCCGTCGACCAAGAGCCGCATCGTCGAGCGCTTCGCGGCGGTCGCGGCGCGCGGAATCGCGGTCGTCCTGCTCAGCCACGATCTCGACGTGGTGCGCGCCCTCGCCGACGAGGTACTGGTGATGCGCGCGGGCCGGGTCGTGGAGTCCGGACCCCCCGAACGGCTGTGGCAGGCGCCCCGCCACGAGTGGACTCGACAACTGCTCGAAGCCGACGCCGCGCCCATGACGACACAGGCAGATCCCGCCGAGGGGCCGTCCGTCCTGGAGGTGCGGAACCTGACCGCCGTACACGGCCGCACCGCCGTGTTGCACGTGCCCCGCCTCACCCTCCACGCAGGCGAGTGCCTCGCCGTCGTGGGGCGTTCGGGCAGCGGCAAGACCACCCTCGGCCGCTGCCTCGCGGGACTGCACCGCGACCACGACGGCGAGATCCTGCTCGACGGCGCGGCGCTCCCGCGCAACCTGCGCCGCCGGGACCGGACCCGGCTCGCCGCCGTCCAGTACGTCTTCCAGGACGCCCGCGCCGCCTTCGACGAGCACCGGCCGGTGCTGGACCAGGTCGCCCGCACCGCCGTCCGCCTGCGTGGCACCGACGGGCCCGCGGCACGGGCCGAGGCCCTGGGGGCGCTCGAAAGGCTCGGCCTCAGTGGAGACCTCGCGCACCGCCGCCCCGGTGCGCTCTCCGGCGGCGAGCTTCAGCGCGCCGCGCTCGCCCGTGCCCTGCTCGCCCGGCCCCGGGTGCTGGTGTGCGACGAGATCACCTCGGGTCTCGACAGCGTCGCCCGACGCGGTCTGCTCGACCTGCTCGCAGGGCTGCTCTCCGGCCGCGGCGACCTGTCCCTCGTACTGATCACGCATGACCCGCAGACCGCCCGCCTCGCGCAGCGCGTCGCCGTGCTGGAGGCGGGGAAGGTCGTCGAGCAGGGTCCGGCGGAACGGGTGCTGGAGGGGGCGATGGGCCCCGCTCACGGATTGTTGTGATGTGGGTCACAATGGGTCTAGGGTGAAGTTCCTTGAGGGAAGTGAGGCCGTTGTCCGTCGCCTGGGACGACATCGGCGGACTCGTCGATGCCCACGAACGATTCCTCGCCGGAGCCCGCGTCGACTCGGACGTCCGGGATCCGGTGCTGGCCTCCTGGAAGAGATGCCGGTCCGCGGGGCTCGATCCGGACCGGCTCTACATCCCCTACGAGCCGGACGTGGCGCTGGACGAGCGGTTCACGCTCGCCGCCGGACCGGTCCTGGACAAGCTCGCCGACTCCCTCGCCGACCTGGGCACGGCCATCGCGCTCTGCGACGGACAGGGGTGGATGGTGCAGCGGCTCGGCGGCGGCCGGAACCTGCTCGAACGGCTCGACGCGGTGAGCTTCGCCCCCGGCTTCGACGTCTCGGAGGAGGCGGCGGGCACCAACGGCATCGGCACCGCGCTGATCGAGCGCGGGCTCGTCCAGGTCGTCGGCCGCGAGCACTTCGCCGACTGTCTCCAGCCCTTCGCCTGCGTCGGCGCCCCCGTCCGGGACCCGTTCAGCGGGCGGATCGAGGCCGTCCTGGACCTGACCTGCCTGCGTGACCAGAGCGACCCGGTCATGATCCGGCTGGTGCGGGAGGCCGCACGGGCCATCGAGGCCCGGCTGCGGGACCAGGCCACCGAGCGGGAGCGGGCGCTGCTGGCGGCCTACCGCGGGGCCGGACGGGAGCCGGGCCCGGACCAGGACGGCAGCGCCGGACTCGGCCGGATCGACCTCGCCGTGCTGCGCGAGCGCGCCGAGGCACTGCTCGCCTCTCCCGACCGCACCCTCGACGAGGTGACCCTGGCCGGCGGCAGGATCGCCACCCTGCTGCGCCGTACGGTCGTGGGCGCGACCGGGGAGAGCGGAGCCGTCGTCGAGGCCCGCGTCCTCGGCGGGCCGCGCACCGTCGCCCTCACCCGGCCGGCGCCCCCGCCCACCCTGCTCGCCCCGCACGCCGTGACCGCGCCCGCCGCCGACGGGCCCGGCGGACGCGTGGTGCTCGTCGGGGAACCCGGGGTCGGACGGCTCGCCGTACTGGCTCGCCGGAGGCTGGAATTGCTGCACGAGGCCGGGGTGCGGATCGGCGCCACCCTCGATGTCACCCGCACCGCCGAGGAACTCGCCGAGGTCGTCGTCCCCCGGTTCGCCGACTTCGCCGCCGTGGACCTGCCCGACGCCGTCCTCAACGGCGAGGAGCCCGAGCCGTTCGGCCCCGACGCCCCGCTGCGCCGGGTCGCCCTGCGCAGCCGCAACGACGAGCCGCGGCTGTACCACGTCGGCGACGGCGTCTCCTATGTCGCCACCACCCCGCAGGCCCGCAGTCTGGAGAGCGGCCGGGCGGTCCTGGAGCCGGTGCTGTCCGAGGCGGGCGGCTGGTTCGCGCAGGATCCGGTACGGCTGGAGCGGGTGCTCGCGGCCGGGACGCACTCCCTGATCACCGTGCCGCTGCGGGCGCGCGGCGCCACTCTCGGCGTGGTCAGCTTCTATCGTTGCGCCAACCCCGAGCCCTTCGAGGGCGACGATCTCTCCCTCGCCCAGGAACTGGGCGGCCGGGCCGCGATGTGCGTCGACAACGCCCGCCGCTTCACCCGCGAGCACAACACCGCCCTCGCCCTCCAGCGCAGTCTGCTGCCCCGGGGCCGCTCCGAGCAGCGCGCCGTCGAGGTCGCCTACCGCTATCTGCCCGCGCAGGCCGCGGTCGGCGGTGACTGGTTCGACGTCATCCCGCTCTCCGGCGCCCGGGTGGCCCTGGTCGTCGGGGACGTCGTCGGGCACGGGCTGCACGCCGCCGCCACGATGGGCCGGCTGCGGACGGCCGTGCACAACTTCTGCGCCCTGGACCTGCCCCCGGACGACGTCCTCACCCATCTCGACGATCTGGTGGGGCGCCTTGACCGGGGCGAGGGCTGGGCGGTGGAGAACGCGCCCTCCGAGAGCTGGAGCATCGGCGCCACCTGTCTGTTCGCCGTCTACGACCCGGTGTCCCGGCGCTGCACCCTCACCCGCGCCGGGCACCCCCTGCCCGCGGTCGTCGCCCCCGACGGCTCGGTGGACTTCGTCGACCTGCCCTCAGGGCCGCCGCTCGGCCTCGGCGGCATGCCCTTCGAGACGGCGGAGCTGGAACTGGCCGAGGGCAGCCAGCTGGTGCTCTACACCGATGGACTCGTCGAGGACCGGCACCGGGACATCGACACCGGACTCGAACGGCTCCGTGCCGTCCTCGCCCACCCGGGCCGGGCCCCCGAGGACACCTGCGAGGCCGTCCTCGACGCCCTGCTCCCGGCCCGCCCCGGCGACGACGTGGCGCTGCTGGTCGCCCGCACCCATGTCCTCGGGCCCGACCGGGTCGCCCAGTGGGACCTGCCGAGCGACCCGTCGGTCGTCTCCCGCGCCCGCGCCGCGGTGACCGGGCAGCTCGCCGCCTGGGGCCTGGACGAACTCGCCTTCACCACCGAGCTGGTCGCCAGCGAACTCTTCACCAACGCCATCCGGTACGCCACCGGCCCCGTCCAGCTCCGGCTGCTCCGGGACCGCGCCCTGATCTGCGAGGTCTCCGATGGCAGCGGCACCTCACCGCGGCTGCGCCGGGCCCGGTCCGAGGACGAGGGCGGCCGCGGGCTCTTCCTCGTCGCCCAGCTCACCGAGCGCTGGGGCACCCGCTACACCCCCCAGGGCAAGGTCATCTGGACCGAGCAGCCCCTGCCCTGACCGACCGAACAGCCCTGCCCCGATCACCAGCCCGTCCACAGCAGGTGGTTGACGAGCAGCGCGAGCACCGCCTGTACGGCGAGCCAGCCGCGCCGGCCGGTCAGGAACGCGCACGACGACAGCAGCCACAGCGCGAACGGCAGCCAGATCCGCTCGGTCTCCGCCTTGCTCATCCCCGACAGATCGGCGACGAGCATCGCGGTGAGCGCGGCCGCCACCAGCACCGCGAGCCGGAAAGCGGCCGTGCTCCCGCCGCGCAGCAGTGCCACTCCGGTCCGCCGCAGGCCCGCCGCCGTCGCCAGCCCCACCACCAGTACCTGGCAGGCGAGGTTGGCCCACACCCAGTAGGACTGCGGCCGGGTGCCCCCGGCGCCCTGGTCGTACCGGGTGACCAACAGGTCGTACGCCTCCCACCAGTAGAAGCCGAGCCCGGTGAGGACCAGGGGCACCACCAGGAATCCGGCCCCGGCGAAGAGCAGCGGCCGTAGCCGCTCCGAGCCCAGGAACAGCACCGCCGCCGCGAGCACGACGTAGAGGGTGAGGCCGTAGGACAGATACACCGTCAGGCCGAACAGGAGGCCGGAGGCGGAGGCGGTCAGGCGCGGTCGCCGGCCCGTGACCGCCAGTGCGAGCAGGGCCACCGCCCAGGTGGCCACCGCCGCGAACCAGGCGTCGGCGGAGGCGCCCAGCCACACCGCGCCCGGTGCCAGGGCCAGGAACGGCGCGGCGCGGCGGGCGAGTTGCTCGTCGGCCAGGGTGCGGACGGTGACGAGGATCGCGACGGCGGCCGTGGCGCCGGTGACGATGCACCACACGCCGGCCCAGGCGCCGCCGCCCAGGCCGATCCGGTCCAGGTACACGAAGGTGAGCGTGGCCGCCGGGGGATGGCCCGCGATATGCGCGGGCCAGTGGTCCGGGGTGCCGATCAGGATGTGCCCGGTGAAGTCCCGCAAGGTGGCCGGGATGTCCTGGAAGCGGTCGATGACCTGGAGGTATTCGTACCGGGTCGTCAGGCGGCGGGCGATTCCGCGGTGCCAGCCGTCGACCAGCGCCAGCGAGAAGATCCACGCCGTGCCCGTGCCCCACACCGTGAACAGCAGCCCGCGCCAGGGCAGTCGGGCGGCCAGCGCGGGGCCGTACGCCACCACCGCGACCGCGACGACGACCGCCGCCGGGGTGCCGGGGCCGGTGTGCGGGCCCCAGTCGGCCAGCAGTGGTGGCCAGTCGACGAAGAGGGTGCCGTCACGGTGCTCGATCGCGGTGCCGACCACGGCGGCGAGCGCGAGGAGCAGCGCGGCGGCCAGGGCGGCGTACAGATCGCGGCGCAGGTCGCGGGTAGGTTCGCGGGTCACGTCAGCACGCTAGGGCGCGGACCCTGGACCGGACGGCTGACAGGCGGCGACGTCAGAGTTTCGTCATGGTTCGTGACGCCTTCCGGCACCCGCTCCCGGCCTACGGTCGGGGCATGAAAAGGTCCATCGAGCGTTCCCTGGAACGGTCTCCCTTCTCACCCGGCTTCTGGCGCAGCCCGCTGCGCGGCCCCTGGCTCACCTCGGTGCTCGGCGTGGTGCTGCTCGGCGGGATCACGGTGCTGTTCCTGACCGGCCTGGTGTCGTACGCGGCCTACAACCCGGATCTGTCGCCGGTGAACGACAAGACGCCGGACAAGGGGATCCTCGGCTTCTATCTGTTCTCCTGGCCGACCGATCCGCACTGGCTGTACCGGCTCAACCAGGGCGTCCATGTCACCCTCGGCATCACGCTGATCCCCGTGCTGCTGGCCAAGCTCTGGTCGGTCGTACCGCGGCTGTTCACGCTGCCGCCCGCCCGCTCCCTCGCCCACGCCCTGGAGCGGCTCTCACTGCTGCTCCTGGTCGGCGGCGCGCTGTTCGAGTTCGTGACCGGGGTGCTCAACGTCCAGCTGGACTACATCTTCCCGGGCTCCTTCTACCCGCTGCACTTCTACGGGGCGTGGGTGTTCTTCGCGGCGTTCCTCGCGCACGTGGTGCTCAAGTTGCCCCTGGCGCTGCGCAATCTGCGGCAGATCAGGGAGGAGAGGAACGACCTCGTCCCCACCGAACCCGCCGAGCCGACCGTGTCCCGGCGCGGCGCCCTGTGGTTCGTCGGGGGTGGCTCGCTGCTGCTGTTCGCCACCAGCGTCGGGCAGAACTTCGACGGACTGCGCTGGACGGCCGTCCTCGCCCCGCACGGGCCCGCCGACTCCGGCGACGGACCGAACGGCTTCCAGATCAACAAGACGGCGGCCTACGCGGGCATCCGCCCGGCGGACACCGGCGACGAGGCCTGGCGGCTGGTCGTCACCGGCCGCACCGGAACCGTCCGGCTCTCCCGCGCCGAGCTGCTCCGCCTGCCGCAGCACAGCGCCGCGTTGCCGATCGCCTGCGTGGAGGGCTGGTCGACCTCCGACCAGTGGTGGCGCGGCGTACGGCTGCGGGACCTCGCCGCGCTCGTCGGGTACGACGATCCACCGGACGTCTTCGTGGAGTCCCTTCAGCAGCGCGGCGCCTTCCGCCGGGCCGCCCTGCGCGCCAACCAGGTCGCCGACCCGCGCTCCCTGCTCGCCCTGTCCGTCAACGGCGAGGACCTTTCCCCCGACCACGGCCACCCGGCGCGGGTCATCGTGCCCGCCGCACCCGGAGTCCTCAACACCAAGTGGGTGGCCCGGATGACCTTCGGAGACCTGTGATGCGACCGACGCTTCCGCTCGGCAGCCCGCTCCAACTGCTGCTCCTCGCCTGCTCGTTCGCGCTCGCCGGGTATGCGGGCGTACGGCTGCTGGACGGGGACTGGTTCGAGATCGCGCTGTGGTTCGTGGGCGCGGCGGTCCTGCACGACCTGGTGCTGCTGCCGCTGTACTCGGCGGCGGACCGGGCGCTCGGGGCGGCGGCGGGACGACGTCGCGTGATGTACGTCCGGGTCCCGGCCGCCCTCTCCGGTCTGCTGCTGCTCGTCTGGTTCCCGCTGATCACCGGGCGGGTGTCGGACCGCTACGGCTCGGTGACCGGGCTGTCCCCGGACGGCTTCCTCGCCCGCTGGCTGCTGCTCACGGCCCTGCTGTTCGGCGGCTCCGCGGTCCTCTTCGTCCTACGGCTGCGCAGGGTGGCGAAGGACCGGCCGCCGACCGCCCACTGACCCACGGCACGCCACCCGGCGCGCTCGGCGCGGCGCAGCAGGGCGGGCGTGCCGAGACGCGCCCACGGGAAGGGGGCGCCGGCCGCGCCGTGCGCGTCGGTGACATCCACCAGGACCCGCTCGTCGAGGTCGAGCCCCGGCACCGTCTCCACGATCAACAGCCCGCCGGGGCACAGCAGTTGGGTCATCCGGTCGAGCAGTGCGCCCGGGTCGCCGCCGATGCCGACGTTGCCGTCGATCAGCAGGGCGGTGCCCCAGCGGCCCTCCGCGGGCAGCGGTTCGAAGACGGAGCGGCGCAAGGCCTGCCCGCCGAGTCGCACGGTGCGCGCCACCGCGGCCTCGCTGACGTCGATGCCGAGCACCCGGCGCCCCTGCGCCCCCAGCGCCGCCACCAGCCGCCCCGGCCCGCAGCCCACGTCCAGCACGGCGCCCTCGCACCGCCGCAGCACCTCCAGATCCGCCGCGTCCGCCGCCGCGCACCACCGCTCCACGTCCAGCGGCAGCAGCCAGCCGTCGGCCCGGCGCAGGAAGAGGGGACCCTGGCCCGTGTGCAGGGCGTGGGTGTAGGGGTCGGCGGACCAGGTGGGCGGGGCGACGGAGCGCGGCCGGGGAATCATCGGGGCCCCACCGCCGTGAACCGCTCCAACAGCCCCGCGAACCGGCCCTCCGGCGCCTCCTTCGCCACCGCCCGCGCGTCCTCGGCCGTGTCCACGTCCCGCAGCACCGGCAGGTCCCGCACCCGCAGCCCCGCCAGCCGGGCCCGCTGGGCGGCGCCGGTGTGCGGGGTCGACATCGGGACGCCGCGCAGCAGCGCCGGGTCGGGTTCGGCCAGACCCAGGGCCCAGAAGCCGCCGTCCCGTGCCGGGCCGAAGTACGCGTCGCAGTCGGTGAAATCGGCGGTCAGCAGCTCCGGCGTCACCTGCGGGGTGTCCATGCCGATGAGCAGGGCCGGGCCCGTACAGCCCGCGAAGGCGTGGGCCAAGCGCTCATCGAGGCCGCCCGCGCACTGCGCGACGACCTCGAAGCCGGGTGGCAGCCAGGGACCCGGCGCCCCGTCCAGCACCAGGACCCGGCGCCGCGCGGGCGTCCGGGCCACCACGTCCAGCGTGTCCGCGAGCGCGGCCTCGGCCAGCGCAGCCGCCTCCTCGGGCATGAACGGCGGGGTCAGCCGGGTCTTCACCCGACCGGGCCGGGGTTCCTTGGCGATCACCAGGAGTGTCGTCACGCGTGCGCCCCCCGCTCCGCCAGCACCCGGCTCATGTCCCGCACCGCCCGCCAGGTCCCCCGCCAGGTGCCCGTCACCTTGGAGGTGCCGGTCCGCGGCCGATAGGGGACGTCGTACTCGGCGATCCGCCAGCCCGCGTCCGCGGCCCGCACCACCATCTGGAGCGGGTAGCCGCTGCGCCGGTCGGTGAGGCCGAGGGCGAGCAGCGGTTCACGGCGGGCGGCTCGCAGCGGGCCGAGGTCGTGCAGGCGCAGGCCGGTGCGGCGGCGGAGGAGGCGGGAGAGCGCCAGGTTTCCGGCTCGGGCGTGCGGCGGCCAGGCGCCGCGGGACTGCGGGCGGCGCCGGCCCAGCACCAGGTCCGACTCGCCTGCGCGGATCCGCTCCACGAACGGCACCAGGTCGGACGGGTCGAG
Organism: Streptomyces davaonensis JCM 4913; assembly: GCF_000349325.1. GTDB lineage: Bacteria > Actinomycetota > Actinomycetes > Streptomycetales > Streptomycetaceae > Streptomyces > Streptomyces davaonensis. The sequence goes on along the minus strand of NC_020504.1, from coordinate 2,590,167 downwards.
GGAGGCGTCGCAGTCGCAGAAGCACACCACGTCGGCTGTGGCGGCGGTGAGCCCCGCGTGGCAGGCGGCGCCGAACCCGCGCCGCTCCTCGCGCACCACGGTCGCGCCGAGCGACCGGGCGACGGCCGCCGAGCCGTCCGTTGAGCCGTTGTCGACGACGAGCGCGCGCCAGCCCGGCGGGATGCGCTCCAGCACCCACGGCAGCGCCTCGGCCTCGTCGAGACAGGGGAGGACGACGTCCACCGACGCCGGGTCCGGAACTGAAGCGGAAGAGGAGGTCACGCCGTTCACCCTACGAGCGCAAAAGGTGCGTATCGGTCATCGGCTCCTTACGAAACGAGGACGTCAGCAGGGGGACCGGCGCACTCGCGCGCGCGTGGTGCGAGGCTGGCGGCATGGAACAGCAGCAGCCCCGGATCCTCGTCGTCGACGACGACCCGACGGTCGCGGAGGTGGTCTCCGGGTACCTCGACCGCGCCGGATACGTCGTGGACCGCGCCGGTGACGGGCCCGACGCCCTCGCACGGGCCGCCGAGCACTGGCCGGACCTGGTCGTCCTGGATCTGATGCTGCCCGGCATGGACGGCCTGGAGGTGTGCCGCCGGATGCGCGGACAGGGCCCCGTGCCGGTCATCATGCTCACCGCGCGCGGCGACGAGGACGACCGCATCCTCGGCCTGGAGGTCGGCGCCGACGACTACGTCACCAAGCCCTTCAGCCCCCGCGAACTCGTCCTGCGCGTCGAGTCCGTGCTGCGCCGCGTCCGCCCCGCCCAGGCGCCGGGACCGCTGCGCGCCGCGGGTCTCACCGTCGACCCGGCGGCCCGCCGGGCCGTCAAGGACGGCGCCGAACTCGCCCTCACCGTCCGCGAGTTCGACCTGCTCACCTTCTTCCTGCGGCACCCGGGCCGGGTGTTCGGCCGGGAGGACCTGATGCGGGAGGTGTGGGGCTGGGACTTCGGCGATCTGTCGACCGTCACCGTCCATGTGCGCCGGCTGCGCGGCAAGGTCGAGGACGATCCGGCCCGCCCCCGGCTGATCCAGACGGTGTGGGGCGTCGGCTACCGGTTCGAGGGGGTCTGACCGTGCGGGACACCTTTCTCATCGCCCTCTGCGCCTTCCTCGGCGCCGCCACCGCCGGTGTGCTCGGGGCGGGCGTGCTGCGGCTGGTCCGGCGCCGTTCGCTCGCCGTGCACCTCGCGGTGGTCGCCGCCGTCGCCGTCACCGCGATGCTCGCGGGCACCCTCGTGGTCGCCTGGGCGATGTTCCTGTCCGAGCACGACCTGAAGGTCGTCACCCTGGTCGTCGCCATGGCCGCCGTGGTCTCCCTGGCCACCGCCCTCCTGCTGGGCCGCTGGGTCGTCGCCCGCAGCCGCGCCCTCGCCCTGGCCGCCCGCTCCTTCGGCGACGGCGGCGCCTTCACCTCCCCCGACGGCCCCGCCACCGCCGAACTGGCCGCACTGAGCCGGGAGTTGGAGGCCACCAGCGCCCGCCTCACCGCGTCCCGGGAGCGGGAACGCGCCCTGGAGTCCTCCCGCCGGGAACTCGTCGCCTGGATCTCCCACGATCTGCGCACCCCGCTGGCCGGGCTGCGCGCCATGTCCGAGGCCCTGGAGGACGGGGTCGCCGCCGACCCCGACCGCTATCTGAAGCAGATCCGCACCGAGGTCGAGCGCCTCAACGACATGGTCGGCGACCTCTTCGAACTCTCCCGCATCCACGCGGGCGCCCTGGCCCTGACGCCCACCAGGATCTCGCTGTACGACCTGGTCGGCGACGCCCTCGCGGGCGCGGACCCGCTCGCGAGGGAGCACGGGGTGCGGCTCGTCGGCGACGGAGTGGCAGCGGTGCCGGTCGAGGTGGACGGCAAGGAGATGAGCCGGGTCCTCGGCAACCTCCTGGTCAACGCGATCCGGCGGACCCCGTCCGACGGCACGGTCGCCGTCGCCGCCGAACGTGTCCCCGACGGCGTGGTGCTGTCGGTGACGGACGGCTGCGGAGGCATCCCGGAGGAGGACCTGCCGCGCGTCTTCGACACCGGCTGGCGCGGCACCGACGCCCGGACCCCGCCGGCGGGCGCGGGCCTCGGCCTCGCCATCGTCCGGGGCATCGTCGAGGCCCACCAGGGCCGGGCCACCGTACGGAACATCCCCGGCGGCTGCCGCTTCGAGGTGACGCTCCCGGCGGCCGAGGGCTGAGCCCCGCTATCCGGCCGCCGCGAACTCCCGCATCCCGTCCTCGAAGCCGACCTCCGCCCGCCACCCCAACTCGGCCCGCAGCCGCGAGGAGTCGGCGGTGATGTGCCGTACGTCCCCCAGCCGGTACTCCCCGGTCACCATCGGCTCGGGCCCGCCATGGGCCGCCGCCAGCGCACGGGCCATGTCGCCGACGGTGTGCGGATCCCCGCTGCCGGTGTTGTAGGCCACCAGCGCCCCCGCGGGCGAAGTCGCCTCCAGAGCCGCCAGGTTGGCCGCCGCCACATCCCGTACGTGCACGAAGTCCCGTCGCTGGCAGCCGTCCTCGAAGACGCGCGGGGCCTCGCCACGGGCGAGCGCGGACCGGAAGAAGGAGGCGACCCCGGCATAGGGGGTGTCGCGGGGCATGCCCGGCCCGTACACGTTGTGGTAGCGCAGCGACACCGCCTGACTGTCCGTCACCCGGGCCCAGGAAGCGGCCAGATGCTCCTGGGCGAGCTTGGTCGTGGCGTACACGTTCCGCGGATCGACCGGGGCGTCCTCGCCGACCAGCCCCGGCGCCAATGCGTCCCCGCACTCCGGGCAGCGCGGCTCGAAGCGCCCGGCGTCCAGGTCGGCGACGGCACGCGGGCCCGGTCGGACGACACCGTGCCGGGCGCAGCCGTAGCGGCCCTCGCCGTACACCACCATCGACCCGGCGAGGACGAGACGCCGTACCCCCGCCTCCGCCATCCCGGCGAGCAGGACGGCGGTGCCGAGGTCGTTGCGGGAGACGTACTCCGGCGCGTCCGTGAAGCCGGTGCCGAGCCCGACCATCGCCGCCTGGTGGCACACCGCGTCCACACCGGTCAGGGCCCGGCGCACGGCGTCCGGATCCCGTACGTCCGACGCCGGGTCGGCCCGGACGTCGTACACGACGGGCTCGTGGCCGCAGGCCGCCAGCGCCGTCACGACCTGGGACCCGATGAACCCGGCACCGCCGGTGACCAGTACACGCATGGGCCCACGCTAGGGCGGCGACCGGGGTTTGCGGTGGCTCGACGGCCGCCATGTCATGGGTCCGTAAGATCCGGATAGGGTGCGCGCATGGCTGCCTTCGACCCCGACGCCGACCTCTCCGAGGACCTCGGCCTCCGGCTGATGATCAACTCCTTCATCACCCTGTACTGGCGGCGGAGCCTGCTGGACGAGGCCGTCGGGCGACTGCGTGAGGACGGCTACCGAGTCGTCGAGCTGGACGCGGGCCGGTGGGCCGCCGCCGCGGACATGCACCGGGACATCGCTGCCGCGCTCGAGTTCCCCGACTACTACGGCAAGAACCTCGACGCCCTCAACGACTGCCTGCGCGACGTCGAGTCCTACGAGTACGGCACCACCCGCGACGCCACCGGACTCGTCCTCGCCTTCACCGGCTACGACCGCTTCCGCCGGGCCGAACCCGACGCGGCCCAGAGCCTGCTGGACATCCTCGCCGACCGTGCGCGCAGCGCGGCCCTGTTCGGGCACCGCATCCTGTGCCTGGTCCAGAGCGACGACCCGGACATCGAGTTCGAGCCGGTCGGCGCGATGCCGGTCGACTGGAACGACGCCGAGTGGTCCGACGCGAAGCGGCGAGGCTAGACCGAGGCCACCGGGATCGACACCGTGAACACCGTCGAGCCCGGTTCGCTGGTCACGTCGATCGTGCCGCCGTGCGCCCGGATCAGGGAGGTCGCCACGGCCAGGCCCAGACCGCTGCCGCCGCGGTCGCGGCTGCGGGCCTTGTCGACGCGGTAGAAGCGATCGAAGACGCGTTCCCGGTCGGCGGGCGGGATACCGGGCCCCGCGTCGGCGACCCGGACACGGGCGAGCCCGTGCTCGACCGACACCGCGACCGAGACCTCCGTGCCGGGCGGCGTGTGCACCGCCGCGTTGGTGAGGAGGTTGTCCAGCACCTGCCGGACCCGCTGCGGGTCCACATGGGCGGGGAGCGCCGCGGGACCCGGTGCCACCGTCAGCGGATGGTCGGCATGGCTCGCGCGGAAGGCGTCCGCGGCCTCCTGGACCAGCTCCACCAGGTCGGTCTCGCGCGGTCGCAGCGGGGTCTCCACCTCCGCCGCGTCCAGCCGGGCGAGCAGCAGCAGGTCGTCCAGCAGGAAGCCCATCCGGGCGGCCTCCGCGCGCAGCCGCGCCAGGTGCTTGTCGCGTTCCTCGGGGGCGTTGGCGGCCGCGTACTGGAAGAGGTCCGCGTAGCCGCGTACCGACATCAGCGGGGTGCGCAGCTCGTGCGAGGCGTCCGCGACGAACCGGCGCAGCCGTTGCTCGGCTTCCGTGCGCACCGCGAGGGACTCGTCGATGTGCTCCAGCATCGTGTTGAACGCGGTCCGCAGCTCCTCCACCTCGGGCCCGCCGCCGCGCGCCGCGTGCCGCACCGGCAGCCGCGCCGAGTCCGTCAGATCGTGCGAGGTGATGCCGCGCGCGGTGTGGGCCATGTCGCTCAGCGGCTTCAGCCCCCGCCGCAGCATCGCGCGCCCGGCCACCACCAGGGCCAGCAGCGCGAGGCCGAAGGTCACGGCCTGGATGGTGACCAGCTCGGTGACGGTGTCCTCGATGTCGTCCATGGGCGCCGCGCTGACCAGCACCACCCCGGGCTCCACCTCGCAGGCCCGCAGCCGGTACAGGCCCGTGTCCTTGAGGTGCTCGGTGCGCAGCACCTCCTCGCCGGTGTCGACCCGCGCCTGCGCCACCGCGGTGAAGTCGTCGACGTCCTTGGGCAGATCGGTGTCCGTCTCGGGCTCGCGCAGCTCGGGCGCGCCGTCGGAGACGTCGTACACGGCGTAGTACCAGCGGTAGTACTTCTTCCCGGACAGCGTGCCGTAGTCCGCGATGCTCTTGGACTGGGCGACCTGCGCCTGCGCCAGCTGCGTGTCCAGCTGGGCCGACAGATAGTCGCGCATGTACGTCGTCAGCGCGGTGCCGACGACCGCGAACACCACCAGCGACAGCGCCCCGAGCCCCAGCGCGAGCCGGGTCCCGAGCCGCAGCCTGCCGTACGCCCGCCGCAGCCGCGTTGTCACTCCGCCGCCTGCCGGATGACGTAGCCGAAGCCCCGCACGGTGTGGATCATCGCCGGGCCGGTGTCGTCGAGCTTGCGGCGCAGCCGGCTGACGACCAGCTCGACGACGTTGGAGCGGCCGCCGAAGCCGTACTCCCAGACATGGTCGAGGATCTGCGCCTTGGTCTGCACGGTCGGCGACTTGCGCATGAGGTAGCGCAGGACCTCGTACTCGGTGGGTGTGAGGGTGAGGAGCTTCTCGCCGCGGTGGACCTCGCGGGTGTCCTCGTCCATCGTCAGATCGCCGACCCGCAGCACCGAGCGCTGGAAGCCGGGCCCGGCGCTGCGCCGCAGCACGGTCCGCAGCCGGGCCATCAGCTCCTCCACCGCGAACGGCTTGACCAGGTAGTCGTCGCCGCCCCGGGTCAGCCCCGCCACCCGGTCCGCGACGCCGTCGCGCGCGGTGAGGAACACCACCGGCACCATCGTCCCGGAGCGGCGCAGCCGGTCCAGCACACCGAAGCCGTCCACGTCCGGGAGCATCAGGTCGAGCACGACGATGTCCGGCCGGAACTCGGCGGCGCGGCGCAGCGCCTCCTCACCGGAGTTCGCCGTGACCGCTTCCCAGCCCTCGTACCGGGCGACCGTCGCGACGAGATCGGCGATCGGCGGGTCGTCGTCCACGACGAGCAGTCGTACTTTTTCCACCCGCTCATAGTGCGTCACCCGCCCCCCGCCGCCACAGCCCGATCCCGGCTCCCGGACAGATCGATAAGCACTTGAAAGATCGGCGACAGCGGATCGACAGCTTCTTGCGGCCAAGCTCAGTACCCCGGCCCCGGACCCCCATGAGGAGCTGCCACCCGTGACGACCGTCCAATCGCCCCCCGCGCCCCCCACGGCGATGCGCCCGAGGGTGGTGGCCGGCACCGGCCTGTACGCCGTGCTGGCCGCGAACGCGGCCGTGGTGACCTACTTCTTCGTCGACGTCGGCTTCGGCGCCTCCAACGCGCTGCTCGTCCTCGGCCGCCTCGCCGGTCTCTACGGCGCCCTGCTCATGGCGTTCCAGCTGCTGCTGGTGGCCCGGCTGCCGTGGCTGGACCGGCGGATCGGCATGGACCGGCTGACCTCCTGGCACCGCTGGACCGGCTTCGGCATCCTGTGGACGCTGCTGGCGCACGCCGTCTTCATCACCTTCGGCTACGCCGACTCCTCCGGCCTCGACCCGGTCAACCAGCTCGTCGACCTCGCCGAGACCGTCGAGGGCGTGCTGCGGGCCGTCGCCGCACTGGTGATCATCCTCGTGGTCGGCGCGGTCTCCGGCCGGTTCGCCCGGCGCAGGCTGGCGTACGAGACCTGGCACTTCATCCATCTGTACACCTACCTCGCGGTGGTGCTGGCCTTCACCCACCAGGTCGCGGTCGGTACGACCTTCACCGCCTCCTCCGCCGCCACCGCCTACTGGTACGCGCTGTGGGGCGTCGCCCTCGGCTCGGTACTGGTGGGCCGGCTCGTGCTGCCGCTGTGGCGGAACTGGCGCCACCAGCTGCGTGTCTCGGCGGTCGTGCCCGAGTCGGACAACGTGGTCTCCATCCACATCACCGGCCGGGACCTCGACCGGCTGCCCGCCCGCGCCGGGCAGTTCTTCCTGTGGCGGTTCCTGACCAAGGACCGCTGGTGGCAGGCGAACCCGTTCTCCCTGTCCGCCGCCCCCGACGGCCGCGGCCTGCGCCTCACCGCCAAGGCGGCGGGCGACGGCAGCGCCGCCCTGCGCCACCTCGAGCCCGGCACCCGCGTCTTCGCCGAGGGCCCCTACGGCGCCTTCACCGCCCTGCACCGCACCCGGCCGGAGTCCCTGCTCATCGCCGGTGGCGTGGGCGTCACCCCGATCCGGGCGCTGCTGGAGGAGCTGGCGGGCCACGCCGTGGTCATCTACCGGGTGGCCAGTGACCGGGACGCGGTCCTCTACGACGAACTGCGCGAGCTGGCCCACGCCAAGGGCGCCGAACTGCATCTGGTCACCGGCCCGGTGGCGCCGGACCGGCTGGCCCCGGCCGAGCTGATCCGGATGGTGCCGGACATCGCCGAGCGGGACGTCTTCCTGTGCGGGCCGCCCCCGATGATGAACGCGGTCCTGGGCAGCCTGCGCGCACTGGACGTGCCCAAGCCGCAGATCCACTTCGAGCGTTTCAGCCTGGCGGGATGAGAGGGACGACACCGTGAAGCGAGCCATACCCGTCCTGGTCCTGACCGCCGTCGGTCTGGTCCCGCTGTGGCGCTACGCGCCCTCGACGGACACCACGTCCGCACCGTCCACGACGGAGAGTGTCGCGCCGTCCCCTTCCGCGACCCCCTCCTCCACGTCCGGCAGCTCCGCTTTGGTCGTCGAGGGCCCGGTGGTGAACACCGAGAAGGGCGCCGTGCAGGTCGAGGTGACCTTCGACGGCGACGAGATCGCCTCCGTCCGGATGCTCCAGCAGCCGAACCATCCGCAGACCACGGCGGCCGTCCCGACCCTGATCGAGGAGACCCTCGAAGCGCAGAGCGCGGACATCGACACGGTGTCCGGCGCCACCATCACCAGCGACGGCTACAAGGAGTCCCTCCAGGCCGCCCTCGACCAGCAGGGCGCCTGAGGTGCGGCGCGTCGAGCACGTGATGGGGTTCCCGGTCTCGCTCCGGGTGGACGACGAGCAGGTCCCCGGTAGCGCCGTGGACGCCGTCTTCGCCTGGCTGCGCGAGGTCGACGAACGGTTCAGCCCGTTCAAGCCCGGCAGCGAAGTGTCCCGCCTCGACCGGGGCGAGATCGGCCCTTGCGAGGTCAGCGCCGACCTCGCCGAGGTCCTCGCCCTGTGCGAGGAGTACCGGGTCGCCACCGGCGGCGCCTTCGACGTACGGCTGCCCGGCCGGGGCCTCGACCCCTGCGCGGTGGTCAAGGGCTGGGCCGTGCAGCGGGCGGCGGAGCTGCTGCGGGCGGCCGGGGTGGAGCGGTTCTGTCTCAACGCCGGCGGTGACGTGGTCGCCGCGGGCGGGCCCTGGCGGGTGGGCGTACGGCACACCGAGCGTGCCGACCGGCTGTGCACGGTGCTGGAGATCACCGACGGGGCAGTGGCGACCTCCGCGCACTACGAGCGGGGCGCGCACATCCTCGACGGCCGCACCGGACGCCCGGCGACCGGCCTGCTCAGCGTCACCGTCATCGCCGCCACCCTGACCGAGGCCGACAGCACGGCGACCGCCGCCTTCGCGATGGGCACGGAGGGAATCGCCTGGGCGTCCGCCCGTCCCGGCTGCCAGGTGTTCGCGGTGGACGCGGAGCGGAGGGTGCTGCGGACGGAGGGGGTGCCGGTGGCGGCGTAGCGTCGGCGCTCAGGGCTTGATCAGGGCTTCGTCCCGCGGACCGTCCAGGCCCGGGCCGCCAGCGCGATCGTGCCGTCCGGTTCCTCGGGGAGGGACTCGGCGAGTGCGGTGCGCAGGCGGTCCCGGTCCTCGGGCGGGAGGCCGGTCACATAGCCGGCGGCCGGGCCCTGGCCCGCGAGGAACGGGGACCACAGGTCGGTGAGGTCGGTGAAGACGGTCGGGACGACGACCGGGGTGATCCGGACGTCCTCAAGACCGGCCCCGGTCCACAGCGCGTACAGCGGGTCCGGTCTGCACATCGGGAACCGGCGCCCCTCGTCCAGTTCGGCCGCCGCCGGATCCAGCGCGGCGGCCGCGTCCCAGAACCGGCGCAGCAGCTCCATGCCCTCGGCGTAGTCCCAGACGTACGCGGCGACCTGCCCGCCGGGTCGCACCGCGCGGGCCATCTCGGCGACCCCTTCGGCGGGCTCGGGAAGGAAGTTGAGCGTCAGACCGCTCACCGCCACGTCCCACGATCCGTCGCGCACCGGCAGCGCCCGCGCGTCGGCCACCGCGAACCCCACCGGACCGTGCGCCGTCTCCCGGGCCGTCGCGACCAGCTCGGCGGACCGGTCGCAGCCCAGCACCACCGCCGGCCGGCACCGGGCGGTCAGCACCGCCGACAGCGCCCCCGTGCCGCACCCCACATCCAGCCAGCGCAGCCCGTCGGCGTGCCCCTCCAGGCCGGTGAACCGCTCGGCCACCTTCCGGCTCCACCGCCCCATGTACCGCTCGTAGCCGGGTCCCGCCTGCCAGACGTCGAAGCGCCGCTGCTCGCTCATGACTCCACCATGCGGGACGCGAACGCCTTCGGCCGACATCCCGGCGCCCACCGAAAACGGGTCGTTGCGGCCGTGCCCACCATGGTGAACTGCGGTCATGAGTCTGACTGTGGAGATCTTCCTGGTCCGGGCGGACGGGAACATCGACATCCAGCCGACCCCCGAGGGCGTCCCGGACCTGGCCGGTCCGGAGAGCCGGCGCACCAAGGTCTGGGGCTCCCGGGCGATCCGCTCCCTCGGCGCCCGGTACTCCCCGGCCCTGGTCGTCGGCGACCTGGTCGCGCCCGAGGAGATACCCGCGTTCCTGGCCGAATGCGCCCTGGTCAAGGAGAACCTGGACCACCTCGCCACCCTCACCTGCTCCCCGGACCGCACGGTCGAAGTCCTGATCTGGTGAGCGGTCTAGACTCTCCCCGCAACGGCTTGCTCAACCCCGGCCGGAAGCGGGCGACTTCTGCCAGACCCGAAGGGTATTCGGCGTTTTGATACGGATAGATTCAGTCACCAAGCGGTACCCGGACGGCACGGTGGCGGTCGACCGGCTGTCGCTGGAGATACCCGACCGCTCGATCACCGTCCTCGTCGGCCCCTCGGGCTGTGGCAAGACGACGACCCTGCGCATGATCAACCGGATGGTCGAACCCAGTGAGGGCACCATCCTCCTGGACGGCAAGGACATCCAGCAGCAGCCCGTCAACACCCTGCGCCGGTCGATGGGTTACGTCATCCAGAACGCCGGTCTCTTCCAGCACCGCACCATCCTGGACAACATCGCCACCGTGCCCCGCCTGCTCGGCTGGGGCAAGGAGAAGTCCCGGGCCCGTGCCAGGGAGTTGATGGACCGGGTCGGCCTCGACGGGGCGCTCGCCAAGCGGTACCCCTACCAGCTCTCCGGCGGACAGCAGCAGCGCGTCGGCGTGGCCCGTGCCCTCGCCGCCGATCCGCCGGTCCTGCTGATGGACGAGCCGTTCTCCGCCGTCGACCCGATCGTCCGCAAGGGACTCCAGGACGAACTGCTGCGTATCCAGGGCGAGTTGGGCAAGACCATCGTCTTTGTCACGCACGACATCGACGAGGCGGTCAAGCTCGGCACGATGGTCGCGGTGATGCGCACCGGCGGCCGGCTCGCCCAGTTCGCCCCGCCCGCCGAGCTGCTGACCAACCCCGCCGACTCCTTCGTCGAGGACTTCCTCGGCACCGACCGGGGCATCCGGCGACTGTCCTTCTTCCCCGCCGCGGGCCTGGAGCTGCTCACCTCTCCGATCACCGCGATCGACGCCACTGCCGAGCAGATCGCCGCCCGCGACACGGCCGACGCCCCCTATCTCCTCGTAACGGACCTGGACGGCAAGCCCCTTGGCTGGGCCGAGCCGCAGGACCTGACCGCGGGCGCGATCGACTCGGCGCAACTCATCCCGTACGGGCGTCCGTTCGTGCCGGGCACCGACTCCCTGCGAGCCGCCCTCGACTGCGCCGTACTCTCGCCGACCGGCTGGGCCGTCGCGGTGGACGGGGAGGGCCGAGCGGCCGGAGTGGTCTCGCAGCAGACCATCGGCGAGGCGATCCGGGGTGCCCACGCCAAGAGTGCGCAGGGCGCGACGACGGAGAAGGTCGCGCGATGAGTGAGCTCTTCGACATGCCGAGCGACCTCCAGAACAGCTACCTCGGCCTGGTCGGCCTCCACCTGCGCGAGGCCCTGCTCCCGGTGCTCGCCGGACTGCTGGTGGCCCTGCCGATCGCTCAACTCTGCGTACGGCTGCGCTGGTTGTACCCGCCGGTGCTGTGGGTGACGACAGTTCTGTACGCGATCCCGTCCCTCGCGTTCTTCGTGATCCTCATCGACTACACGGGCCTGTCCGAACTCACCGTGATGATCCCGCTGGCCGTCTACAGCCTGGTGGTCCTCATCCCGGCGATCGTCGACGGCGTCCGCTCGGTCCCGCAGGAGACTCTGGCCGCTGCCAAGGCCATGGGCTTCGGCCCCGTACGCCGCTATCTCCAGGTACAGCTGCCGATCGCCGTGCCCGCGATCATCGCCGGGCTGCGGATCGCGTCCGTGTCGAGTATCTCCCTGGTCAGCGTAGGCATGCTGATCGGCAACCAGGGCGCCCTCGGTAACCTGCTCAACAGCGGCATGATCTACAACCAGGAACGCCTGATATGGCTTTCCGTCCTGGGCACGGCAGTGCTCGCGATCCTGGTCGACGCGGTGCTGATCGTCATCCGCATGCTGCTCACCCCGTGGATGCCTCGGAAGGCCACGCGATGAACATCCTCAATTACATCGACGCCTTCTTCAGCGACAGCGCGCACTGGCAGGGCTACGACGGCATCCCCACGCGGGTCGCCGAGCACATCGGCTACACCCTGATGGCACTCGGCATAGCCGCCGCCATCGGTCTCCCGGTCGGCCTGCTCACCGGCCACACGGGCCGCGGCGGCAACACGCTGGCCCTGATCGCCACGGCCGGCCGGGCACTGCCCAGCTTCGGCCTGATGGTCCTTATGTTTGTGCTGCTGGGCCTGGGCATGGCACCGGTCATGATCCCGCTGGTGGTCCTGGCGATCCCGCCCATCCTCGTCACCACCTACGAGGCCATGCGCTCGGTCGACCCTGCCCCCGTGGACGCTGCCCGAGGCATGGGCATGGCCGAGCCGGAGGTCCTCTTCCGTGTCGAACTCCCCGTCGCCCTCCCCCTGATCCTCAGCGGCCTGCGCTCAGCGGCGATCCAGATCGTGTCGACGGCGACGATCGCGGCGTACGTCAGCTTCGGCGGCCTCGGCCGCTACATCGTGGACGGCCTGTACCAGCGGGACTACGAGAAGGTGGTGGGCGGAGCGACGCTGGTGGCGGCGATGGCGCTGGCGACGCTGGCGCTGTTCTGGGCGGTGACGAGACTGACGGTCTCCCGTGGCGTACGCAGGGCGCACGTCGGTTAGCTCAGGCTTCGGTGCGGGCCAGCGCCTGCTCCAGGACGATCAGTAGCGCGTCCCGCACCGAGCCGCGTTCCCGCGCGTCGAACACCACGACCGGCACCCCGTCACTCACATCCAGCGCCCACCGCACATCGTCGATCTCATGCTCGACCTTCCCGTCGAACGCGTTCACCGCGACCGCGAACGGGATCCCCTTGTGCTCGAAGTAGTCGACGGCCGCATAACAGTCGTCCAGCCGGCGCGTATCCACGATGACGAGCCCACCCACCGCGCCCTCGACGAGGTCGTCCCACATGAACCCGAACCGCTCCTGTCCGGGCGTACCGAACAGATAGAGCTTCAGCGTCGGGTCGATGGTGATGCACCCGAAGTCCATGGCGACGGTGGTGGTCGTCTTGCTCGGAGTGTGCGTCAAGTCGTCGACGCCCGCCGCGACTTCCGTGATCGCGGCCTCCGTCGTCAGCGGTTCGATCTCGGAGATGGAGCCGACCGCGGTCGTCTTGCCCACGCCGAAACCCCCCGCGATCACCATCTTGACCGGCAGCGGCGGTCGTACGGCGGCGGCCGGTTCAGTCGGTGTCACGGAGAACCCCCCGGGAGTCGGGGATGGCCCGCAGGCCATCGATCACTCTTCGCAGTACGGATGAATCGTGGACGGCATCGGCGTTCGGCACATGCACCGTCAGCCGCCCCTCGGCCCGCAGATCCTCCGCGAGCACCCGGACGACGTTCAGGTGCAGCCGCAGCCGGGCCGCGATCTCCGCGATGGACTGCGGCTGCCGGCACGCGGCAACGATGTCGTGCTGCTCGAAGGAGAGCAGGTCAAGCGAGTCGAGCCCCTCGGCGGTGGCCACCACCTGGGTCTCGACGGGCATCGTCCGGCCGGACGCGCTGGGCGCCACCCGGCCGGCGGTGACCAGGAACGGCCGTACGGCGGGGGCGGGGCCGACCGGGTCGGGGCCCGGGGGTGGGGTGCCGTCCGCCATGGGGTCCGTAACCGTCCTTCTCGAGAACCGGCGTGGAACCGGTCAGCGGGCCGACGCGGCGCCGACGCTGTTCTTCAGCTCCAGCACCAGCTGCGGGTTGAGCGCGGCACCGGCGCGGTTGGCGAACAGCGTCATCTCGTAGGCGATGTTGCCGAGCTTGGCCTCCTTGTCGGTGACCACGCCGAGCACCGCCCCGCTGCCGATCGCGGAGACCAGGACATGCCCGCCCTCCAGGTCGATGATGACCTTGTTCAGGCCACCGAGGCCGTAGTTGCCGGAGGCCCCGGCGGCCAGGCTGGTGATGCCGGAGACGATCGCGGCGAGCCGCTCGGAGTCGGCGTGCTCACGCAGCTCGGACACCGCGATCAGCAGCCCGTCGGAGGAGACGGCGATGGCGTCGACGACGCCCGCGGTCTCGGTCGCGAAGCGATTCAGCAGCCAGGTGAAGTCGGCTGCGGCGGCCTGGAGCTCGGCCGGCGTGGCGGCTCCTGCCGGAGTGGCACCTGTCGACGTACTCACTGCTCCGCTCCTTCCGGGAGGTTGTTCTGGTCCCGCTGTTCGGGGATCGGGGTCTGTTGTGTGGTGTCGCTGACGCGGTGCGCCCGCTCCACGCCCGCCTCGAACTCCTCCAGCGCGGACCGTACGGCGTCGGCGTCGGCGGGGTGGGCGGCCTGGCGCAGCATCTGGTGGGCGCCGGTGTCCTCGGCGGTGCGCAGGGTGGCACCGCGGACGCGGCGGCGCAGCGGACGGGAACCGGACGCGTGGTCGTCGGGGGAGGCTTCCGGCTGGTCGGCGCGTGCGTGATCGGTGGAGGGCACGTCGGTGGCGGGACCCTCGCGCCGGGGGAGCCGGCGGGGGAGGGAGCCGGAGTCGGCCGAGACCGCTGCCGCTGCCGCTGCCGCGGGGAGGGGGCCGGTGGCCGGCGCCTCGGTCGGCGGAGTGTCCGGGGCCGCCGGTTCCGGCACCTCCGGAACCGGCAGCAGCAGCGAGGAGGGCACACTGACCTCCGCCGTCACACCGCCGCCCGGCGTCCGGGTCAGCGTCACCTCGATCTCCCACCGGCGCGCCAGCGTGCCGACCACGAACAGGCCCAGCACCTTGGTCGGCACCAGGTCCAGGCGCTCACGGCGGACGAGGCGGGCGTTCTCCTCGGTGAGCCGCTCGGCGCTCATGCCCAGACCGTGGTCGGAGATGACGATCGACGCGGACTCGCCGTCCGCCCCCGCCGCCACGGTCACCTCCACGGGGGCGCCCGCGGGCGAGAACGACACCGCGTTCTCCAGGAGTTCGGCCACCATCAGCGTCAGGTCGCCGATGACGTCCGGCTCCACCGCGGCCTCGGACCGCGCCTGGAGCCGTACCCGCTGGAAGCCCTCGATCTGGCCGAGCGCGGCCCGTACGACGGTGGTGAGGGCCAGCGGACCGGAGCCGAGGCCCGACTCACGGATGCCCGCGAGCAGCATCAGGCTGTCGGCGTTACGGCGCAGGCGGACCGCGATGTGGTCGATGCTGTAGAGGCGTTCCAGCAGCTCGGGGTCGGTCTCGCCGCGCTCGACGGCGTCGATCAGGGAGAGCTGGCGGGTGGTCAGATTGCTGACGCGGCGGCCGACGTTGCCGAACATCTCGGCGACGTTGCGGCGGCTGAGCACCTGGCGTTCCAGCAGCGCGGCGGCGGTTGTCTGCACCCGGTTGAAGGCCTCGGCCAGCTCGCCGATCTCGTCGCGCGCGGTGACCGGCACCTCGCGCAGGCGGGGCGGGCCGTCGTCCTCGGCGTCGTCGTCGGCGACCCGTGCCAGCTCACGGTCCGCGACCTCGGCGACCTCCCGGGCGGCGCCGGTGAGGGCCTGCACGGGCCGGACCACCGAGCGGCGGACCATGACCGACAGGGCGAACCAGAAGGCGAAGCCGAACAGGGCGAGTGCGAGCAGCAGTCCGGCGCGCCAGGCGGCGTCCCCGGAGGCGTCGTCGGCGCGGTCGGCGATCTGGTCGATGAGGGAGGCGGTGATCCCGAGCCGGATCTCGGCCTGCTCCCGGTAGGCGGGGTAGGAGACGAGCGCGGCCTGGAAGGACCGCCGGATCTCGTCGGGGGAGTCCGCCTGGAGGGTGCCGGGGTCGATCTGGAGTTCGGCGTACTCGCGGACGATGAGGGCCTGCGGGGAGCTGTGCTCGATCCCGCGCAGCTCCTCGGTCTGCTCGGTGGTGGCGAACCGGGCGAAACGGTCCGCCTGGTAGGTGTACACCTCGTAGGAGCCGACCGCGCCGATGAACTCGATGAGCGCGTTGGAGTCACCGGTGGAGGCGGAGAACACCCCGGTCTCGAAGGCGCTGTGGGCGGCGTCGGTGCGCAGCAGCGAGTCCAGCAGGTTGCCGGTGAAGGTGGCCGCGAGACCGGCGTTGCGGTCCAGGCCCAGGCCGTCGATGACGCCCTTGGCGGCGTTGGTGTACGCCGGATCGATGTTGTCGGCGGGCAGATAGCCCTGCTCGATGGTGTCCCGGAGGCTGCCGAGGGCGCCGATCTCCTTGAGCGCCTGTGCCTCGGTCTGCGGCAGCCGGTCGCCGAAGGTCTCGCGGACCTTGACGACCTGGGCGTCCACCGCGGACTGCGCCCGGTCGTAGGAGTCCGTGGAGGGCGGGGCCGCGCCCTCGCCCGCGGCCTCGTGCCGTACGGAAAGCAGGATGGCCTGCTGGTGCTCGGCCTCCACCCGGTCCACCAGCGTGGCCACTTCGGCGCTGTCCCGGACCAGCCGGGCCGCGTCGGAGGCGGCGGAGGACTGGTCGAGCTGGTCGTCGATGAGGTAGGCGAGCAGCAGGGCCACGACGGCGAGCGGCACGCCGACCAGGAGATTGAGCTTGCGCCGGAAGGGCCGACGGTCGATGAAACGCCGTATGCCAAGAGGGGAACCGTGGGTCGTGGTGGACGCGTCCACCTCGCTCGTGGACACCATTCCTCCTGGTTTGATCAGTCTCTGGCGTCAACTGCGGGGAGACTATCGCCTCTTGAGGCATACGTCTTCACATGTGGTCACAACTGACTACTCATTGAGGCCAATCGGTGACCCGGATTCTCTTGACTGGGCAAGAAGCCGCTGGATTGGATCAGTCTCGTGACTTCTACCGCTTCACGCAGCAGGTCCATCATCGTGCTCGCCGCCACCGCGGCCCTGCTTGCGGGGTGTGGCTCCTCCGACGAAGACAACGACAATCCCCTGGCCGGGGACAAGGCGAGCGGCGACACCGTCGTCGTCGGCTCCAACAACTTCGCCGAGTCCATCCTGCTCGCCGACATCTACGGCGAGGCCCTGAAGGCCAAGGGCCTCAAGGTCACCTACAAGCCCAACATCGGCAGCCGTGAGACCACTTACGGCCTGCTCAAGAACGGCTCCATCACGGTGCTCCCGGAGTACAACGGCTCGCTGCTGGCGTACCTGGACCCGAAGGCGGAACAGAAGAGCGCCGACGCGGTGAACGCCGCGGTGAAGACCAAGCTGGACAAGAAGCTGACGCTGCTGGAGTCCTCTCCCGCCGAGGACAAGGACTCCGTGAGCGTCAACGCGGAGACGGCGAAGCAGCACGGCCTGACCGCCGACTCCACCCTCGCCGACCTCAAGGACATCGCCCCCGACCTGGTCATCGGCGGTTCGCCCGAGTTCCAGACCCGGCACCAGGGCCTGCTGGGCCTGAAGGACGTCTACGGTCTGGAGTTCAAGTCCTTCAAGGCGCTCGACGCCGGCGGTCCGCTGACCCAGGCGGCGCTGACGAAGAACACCGTGCAGGCCGCGGACATCTTCACCACGGACCCGACCATCACCAAGGAGAAGTTCGTCGTCCTGAAGGACCCGGAGAACCTCTTCGGCTTCGCCAACGTGACCCCGCTGGTCTACAAGTCGGGCCTGTCGCAGGAGGGCATCGACGCCCTCGACGCGGTCTCCGCCAAGCTCGACACCACGACCCTGCTGGACCTGGACTCGCAGGTCCAGCTGGAGAACAAGGACCCGCTCGACGTGGCGAAGGCCTGGCTGGCGTCGGCCGGCCTGGACTGACCGTCAGCGCCCGGCACTGACCGGGAGAGCTCAGTACCCGACCTGGTACGTCGCGTCCTGCCGCTCCGTGGCCGTGGAGATCGGATCGATCCGCAGCGCGTAGCCGTAGTGACGGAGGTACCGGGTCGGGTTGTTGTACGACCGGAACGACGCCCAGGACGCGTCGGCCAGCCCCGCCGTACGGTAGAAGGTCGCGTCCCCGGCGAAGGCCGACGTGCCGTCGTTCGCGTCGAGTCGGAGCGCGTAGTCGTAGTGCCGCAGATAGCGCGTCGGGTAGTTGACCGACTGGAAGGACACCCCGGACGAGTCCGCGAGCCCCGGCACCAGCTTCCACTGGGAGTCCGGGAACGGGTCGAAGGGGTAGGCGTCGATCCGCCCGAGGAATCCGCTGTGCCGGACGTAACGGTCCGGGAAGTTGTAGGACTTGAGCCGGTTCCAGGCCGGAGCGCCCCACCGAGTGAGCAGATTGCCGTACTCGGTCGAGGTGATCGGATGGATGCCGCAGTGCTTGGAGTTGAGGGGCTGCGTGTACAGCTTCTGGTCGAGCGCCGTCCAGGTGCCGGAGGCGAGATCGGTCGACTGCCAGACGTAGAAGACCCCGTTCGGCGTGTAGGTGTCTCCCCACAGGTAATACGTGTTGGACGTCAGTGACTTCACCACGGTCGGCGCCTCGGTGCCGCCGTGTGCGACCGCCGTGCTGAACGGAGCGAAGCTGCCTGGCGTCAGAGACGACGACCGTGCCCCGACGAGCGTCCCCTCCCTCTTGAAATAGAGGTGGTTGACGCCGTTCACGCCGATGGTGAGATTGCCGTCGATGACGTCGTAGCCGGGATCGAAGAAGACCTGGGGACCGGCCGTCGTACGGAAGTCGGTCGTGTAGCTGACCATGATCACGTTGTGGCCGCTGCTGTTCACCGACGAGTAGAGGATGCCGTACTGCCCGCGTCCCGCGTCCCAGTAGGCCTCCGGCGCCCAGGTGTGGGTGTTGGTCATGTCGTGCAGTTTCAGCAACCGGTAACCGGTGAACGACCGCAGGTCGGTGGAGTCCCAGACATGGATGTACACGCTGGTGCGGCTCCAGTCGGTGCCGCTCAGATCAGTCGCCAGCACCACGAAGGTGCCGTCCTGCTTGCGCAGCACGAACGGGTCGCGCAGCCCGCCCGCACCGGCGGTCGGGGTGACCACCGGGGCGTTCTGGTTCAGCGGTGTCCAGCGCAGCCCGTCCGTGCTGACCGCGAGATGCAGGCCGTAGTTGGCCTCCAGCATCGTGTTCGACTCGGTGAAGTAGGCCATCACATACGCCGAGTCCGCGGCGTGCGCGGTCCCGGCTCCGAGGGTCAGCGCACCGGTCGCGGCCAGCGGGGCGGTCGCCGCCAGGCCGAGGAGGGTTCTGCGGGACAGGGGAGCGGTCATGGGGGCTCCAGGAGCGGTCGCGGCCGATGCGGGGGAGTGTTCGGTATCGCTGTCCTGTATCGCCGTTCGGTATTACGAACGTGGTTCGGTTTCCGTGGTGACGGACGGCGGGGGAGCCGGGTTCAGGCGGGCTCCCCCGCCTCCCGCTGTACCGCGCGCCGCCGCTGCCGGCGGCCGCGGCGCGGCTCCTGGTCGGGGAGCCAGCCGAAGGCGAGACAACTTCCCGCGGCACCGAGGAGCAGGCCGAGGAAGAAGCCGCCGAGGTTCGAGGTGAGCCAGGTGCCCAGGGAGAGCATCAGGCCCGTGATCGAGTAGAACAGGCGCTGCGTGGGATTGAACAGGATCAGCAGGCCGAGCAGCAGCATCAGCGTCGGCAGGAGATATCCGGCCAGGCCCTGCATCCCGATGTGCAGGACGACCTTCAGCGACGCCTTCTCGGTGAACAGGATCTCCGCGCCGCCCAGGGCGAGCAGCAGCCCGCCCCAGAACGGCCGCTCGCCCCGCCAGCGACGAAAGCCCTCGCGGGATGCCGACGACATCAGCAACCCGACTCGCTGAAACGGAGTTTGAGGCCGGGCAGCTTGAACACCCCGGCGGTCGTGGCGTAGTTGGTCTGCCGCAGATCGGCGATGCGCACGGTGTCGGCCTGCTGGCTGAAGACGCCCTTCGGGCCCTGCACTCCGCCCTTGGTGAGGGTGCTGGCGTCGTTGCCGATCTCGATGTTGGAGAAGGCGGCGTCACCGGACAGCTCGGTGGAGTCGGTGGCCAGATCGCTCGCGGTCACCTTCTCCGCGCCGCTGCCCGCGGTGATGAGCAGATTGATGCCGCCGAGGTCGACGCTCTGGCAGAGCTTGGTGAGCGTGGCGTCCTTGATCACGGAGGTGACGACCAGTACCTGGCCTCCGGTGTCGCCCTCGTTGGGGCTGCCCGGAGCCATGTTGTCCAGGCCGCCGAACTGCTCGAAGCCGGTGCCGTTCAGCTCGGTGGCGGTCACCGTGAACGGCATCCCGGAGATCGCGAACTGCACACCCAGCGCGCCCTGGGCGGTGAGCACGGCGAGCCCGGCGAGGGTGAGGGTGGCGGGGACCGCCAGTACGGCGGTGCGCCGGGCGCGGACGCGCCCGGGTCTGCTGGTGGTACCGCTTTCCATGCCTGCTCCCAGGTCTTCGGGCACGTTGTCCTGGCGCGGACAGCGGCGGACGGGCCAAGTGGGCGGAGCGAGCGGAAGGGCTTTCTCGTACTCCGCAGTAGCGTGCGAGGAAGTTACCCGGGGTTACATTTGAGGGTCAAGGGTGTTGTGAAAAAAGGGTGTTGAATATGTGTCAGCTGTGAGTCGGCGCTTGCGAAGGCTTCAACTCCCTTGCTGTGCCTTGACGTTGACGGTTCATCAGGTCTACAACTCTCCCTGGCTCGACCCGGTCCGTGGCGCCGGACGGGACGGCCCCCCTCTGAACCCCCCACCACCCCCCCCGCTTCGGAGAAGAGGCCCCCGCATGCGTACTCGCACCCTGCTCACCCTCATCTGCACTGCCGCCGCCTGCGCGCTCCCCCTCGCCGGACCCGCCTCGGCGGTCGACACCCCGGTCCTCACCAAGGGCAGCGTCGGCGGTGCGCCCGTCGCCGTCGGGGACGTCCTGACCGCACCGCTGGCCAGTGGCACCACCGCCACCCTCTACTCCAGCGCGACCGGCACCAGCGGCATCTCCTGCACGTCCTCGCAGTTCACCGCCACCGTCACGGACAACCCGGCCGCTCCGGGCACCGCCGGCGAATCCCTCGGCGCGCACACCTTCGACAGCGCGAGCTGCACCAGCAACGTCCTCGGTGTGCTCGGCGTCAACAGCATCACGGTCGACAACCTGCCCTACGGCACCACCGTGAACTCCGACGGCACCGTCACGGTGACCCCGGCGAGCGGATCCACCATCCGGACCACCGTCAAACTGCGCACCCTGCTGGGCGCCATCACCTGCGTCTACCAGGCGCCGAGCCTGACCGGCACGGCGAGCAACGACGACAACAGCATCAACTTCACCGCCCAGCAGTTCACCAAGACCTCCGGCTCCTCGCTCTGCTTCGCGAACGGCTACTTCACCGCCAAGTACGCCCCGGTGACCGACGGCGGAGAACTCGTCTTCGTCAACTGACAGCCGTAGCCCCGGAGTTCACCTCCGACGCAGGCGTACGGCCAGGGCGGCGCCCCCGGTGAGGAGAAGCACCGCGGCGGCGCCGCCCGCGAGCAGCGGGGCCGAGGGGCCGGAGTCCGGGGCGCTTGTCGTGGCCGCGGTCCGGCTCTGTGCAACCGGGGAGGAGTCAGGGCTCCTCGCGACCTCGGGGCTCTCCGTGGGCTGCGTGGTCTCCGGCTTCTTCGTGCTCTCGCCGGCCGACGGCTTCTTCGCGCTCTCCGGCTTCCGCGTCGTCGTCTCCGGCTCCGGCTTCGTCTCCGGGAACACCACGTCCGAGCACGAGTAGTACGTGTCCGGAGTACTGCTGTTCTCCCACACCGTGTACAGCACATGACGTCCCGTCCGGTCCTTCGGCAGGGTCGCGCGGATGCTGTAGGCGCCGTTCGTCAGCGCCGGGTCGCGCACCTCGGCGAAGGGCTGTTCCGGGAGGTCGGACCAGGAGAGCGGACGGGTGGGGTCGTAGCCCTGCTCGGTGAGGTAGAGCCGGAACGTGCCGGTGTGCGGGATCGTCGAGACGTAGCGCATGGTCAGCGCCGCGCCGGGGTTCAGCCGGGTGGACGGCCAGTCGACGCGGGCCAGGTCCAGGCCCCGGTAGGCGGGCAGGCCGCCGCTGCACAGCTCTCCGTCGGGGACGATCTGCCGGTCCCGTCCGTTCACGTTCGCGATGCGCAGGTTGTCCCAGGCCGTGAAGGGCGAGCCGTTCGCGGCGACCGCCGCCCGGCAGGCCGCCGAGCGCGCGTCCGGGCCGCCCTCGGGAGAGCAGGCCATCACCCGGCTCACCGGATCCGTCGGCGCGCCGTGTGCGGCGGCCGGGGTCGCGGCCCACAGGGCGAGCAGCACAGGGGCCGCGACGGCGGTGGCGAACCGGGCGCGGGTCCGGGTCATGTGGGGGTCTCCTCGGCCGGGCGGGTGTCCGCTGCTGTCCAGTGCAAGGTCTGCTTCTGTCCAGTACGGGCCGGCGGCCCGGCGCGTTCAACGGGGCGCGAGCCCATGCAAAAGCGGACACAAGCGTTCAACAGGCGGACGCCGAGGGTTGGTTTCCGGCCGGATCGAGGGTTTCCCCTGTATCCCTATGACCTTCTGTTTGCCTATCGTTCCAGCACAGCCGACCCACAGGTAACCCCCGACAGGTCGGTCCCCACCGCGCCTGGCCGGCCACAGCGCAACGCTTTTCGGTTCTCGGTTCGCCCCCCTCCGCTTCGACGACGAAGCGATTTGACCGCCGCTCCGCGCTGCCCGGAGTACGGCCACGAAAGGCAATCCCTTGCGTACCTCTCCCCCCGTGCGTCGGAAGCTGATATCCGCCGCCGCGGTCTCCGCCGCGCTGTTCACGGCCGCTACCGCCACGGTCGCCGTCGCCCAGGACTCCACCGCCCCCACGGACGCCCCCGCCGCCCGTACCGAGGCCGCCCCCGGCGCCCCGGCCGAGCGCCTCATCGTCGGCTACAAGTCCGGCGCCGCCGAGGCGAAGTCGAACAAGGCCGCCGACGCGGACGCCGCCGCCAAGGGCAAGGAAGCCGGCGAGTCGCTGGACTTCCAGCGCCGCCTCGGCACCGGCGCCGCCCTCGTGGACCTCGGCGAGGACCTCACCAAGGCCGATGTCGCCGACGTCGTCGCCGAGTATCAGGCCGACCCGCAGGTCGCCTACGTCGTACCGGACCGGCTGAACAAGCCGCTGGCCACGCCGAACGACACCGAGTACAGCAAGCAGTGGGACCTGTTCGAGACCACCGCGGGCATGAACGTGCCGGGTGCCTGGGACGTCGCCACCGGCACCGGGGTCACCGTCGCCGTCATCGACACCGGCTATGTCGCCCACTCCGACCTCGCCGCGAACATCGTCGGCGGCTACGACTTCATCTCGGACGCCACCGTCGGCAACGACGGCAACGGCCGCGACAGCAACCCGGCCGACCCGGGCGACTGGACCGCCGCCAACGAGTGCGCCTCCGGTGACCCGGCCTACGGCTCCTCCTGGCACGGCACGCACGTCGCCGGCACCATCGCCGCAGTCACCAACAACAGCAAGGGCGTCGCCGGTATCGCCTACGGCGCGAAGGTCTCCCCGCTGCGCGTCCTCGGCAAGTGCGGCGGCTACGACTCCGACATCATCGACGCCATCACCTGGGCGTCCGGCGGCACCGTCTCCGGTGTTCCGGCCAACGCCAATGTCGCCAAGGTCATCAACATGAGCCTCGGTGGCGGCGGTACCTGCTCCACCGCGACCCAGAACGCGATCAACGGCGCCGTGAACCGCGGCACCACGGTCGTCGTCGCGGCGGGCAACAGCAACGCCAACGCGGCCAACTACTCGCCCGCCAGCTGCAACAACGTGATCAGCGTCGCGGCCGCCGACCGGCAGGGCAACCGCGCCTCCTACTCCAACTACGGCACGGTCGTCGACATCGCCGCCCCCGGCGGTGAGACCGCCACCACCGCCAACGGCATCCTGTCCACGCTGAACGCCGGCGAGCAGGGTCCCGGCGCGGAGAGCTACGAGTACTACCAGGGCACCAGCATGGCCGCCCCGCACATCGCGGGCCTCGCCGCGCTGATGAAGTCGGCGAACTCCGCGCTGACCCCGGCCCAGATCGAGTCCGCGATCAAGACCAACTCGCGTGCTCTGGCCGGTACTTGCTCCGGCGGTTGCGGCGCGGGCCTGGCGGACGCGACCAAGACGGTGCAGGCGGTGAGCGGCTCCGGCGGCTCCACGGGGGGCACCACCTTCACCAGCACCTCGGCCGTCTCCATCCCGGACGCCGGCTCCGCGGTCGAGTCCCCGATCACCGTCTCCGGCGTCAGCGGCAACGCCCCCTCGACGCTCCAGGTCGGCGTGGACATCACCCACACCTGGCGCGGTGACCTGGTCATCGACCTCGTTGCTCCGGACGGTTCGACGTACCGCCTGAAGTCCGCCAGCTCCTCGGACTCCGCGGACAACGTCATCACCACCTACACGGTGAACGCCTCCAGCGAGGTCGCGAACGGCACCTGGAAGCTGCGGGTGCAGGACACGGCGGCGCAGGACACGGGTCGGATCAACAGCTGGAAGCTGACCTTCTGAGCTGAACCTCCGACCGCTTGAGCGGACGGGCCGGCCGGTGCGGATGGGGCATCGGCCGGCCCGTCGTCATGTCCCGTCGCCGCGGAACGCCGCCAGATGATCGACTGCCCACTGCCGATAGTCCCCGGCGGGCCGCCCGAGCAACTCGGCGACGGTGGGGTCCACCTCCGACTTCGCCCCGGACCGCCCCCGGGACGCGCTCTCGGCGAGCGCCTCGGCGATCGGCGCCGGATAGCGTACGAGCAGACGGCGCCGCGCCTCCTCCTCGCTCAACTCGTCGAACACCAGCGGCCGTTCCAGCAGTTCGCCGAGGATCTTCGTCTGGTCCACGGGGCTGATCGCCTCCGGACCGGTGAGCGGGTACGCCCGCCCGGCGTGCGCCTCGGGCGCCAGCAGCGTCAGCGCCGCCACCTCCGCGATGTCCTGTGGATCGACGGTGGCGTTGACGGCCGTACCGCAAGCGGCTCGCACCACGCCCTCCGCGCGGATGGAGATGGCCCAGCCGAGCGTGTTGGACATGAACGCGCGCGGCCGCAGGTGCGTCCACAACAGGCCGGAGTCGGTGACGAGTTGCTCGTTGTCGCGCTGCCAGTTCGTGATCAGGTCGGTGGCGTCGAGGTCGGTCACCGCGAGCGCCGACAGCTTCACCACGTGCCGGACCCCGCAGGCGCGTGCCGCCGCCAGGAAGTGCTCGTCATGGGCGTGGGTCAGCGGGTTCGCGGTGACCAGCAGGGCGGACGTCACTCCCGTCAGCGCTCTGCGCAGACTGTGCGGATCGTCGAAGTCGCCGCCCACGACCTCGACTCGGGGTCCGGCGAGATCCGCGGCCCGCTCCGGGCGACGGGTCAGCAGGCGCAGGGGAGCGGTGCCGCGCAGGCGGCGTGCGACCAGCCCGCCGACGGTGCCGGTCGCGCCGGTGAGCAGGATCACGGCTCCGACCCCTCCATCAGCTCCCCGTTCCCGTCCTCGTCCTCGTCCTCGCCGAGCAGGGCCAGGATTCGTACGCCCCGGTCCGGGGCGGTGTCGAGGCGGCCGAGCAGCCCCGGTACCGCGATGCTCGGCAGGACGTGCGACCACAGCACCGAGATCCGGTGCCCGAGATCCTCCCGCCCGGTCAGCGCCCTGGACATCAGCTGAATACCGGCGAAGGAGCCGACCAGCAGCTCAACGGTGTCCCTCGGCACGACCGTGGGCAGCAACTCGCCCTGTTTGTCAGCCTCTTCCAGCAGATCGACCACATGGTCGGCCCACTGCCGAAACGGCCCGGAGTGATCGACCCCGGGGGGCGTGGCCTGGTCCACGGTCAGTCGCACACTGCCCTGAAGCAGCGGGTTGCTCAGCAGGCGTCGG
This sequence comes from Streptomyces davaonensis JCM 4913, assembly GCF_000349325.1. Classification (GTDB taxonomy): domain Bacteria; phylum Actinomycetota; class Actinomycetes; order Streptomycetales; family Streptomycetaceae; genus Streptomyces; species Streptomyces davaonensis. The sequence continues at coordinate 2,564,782 of NC_020504.1, read as the reverse complement.
CCGTAGACGAAGCTCATGTCCACGATCTCCTGGAGCTTGCACGGCTGCGGCGGCACCGCGCCGAACGGCACCTGCTCGTCCAGCACCGCCTGGGCGAGGGACTCCTTGGAAGGGAAGTGGAAGTACAGCGCGCCCTTGGTGACTTCGGCCCGCTCCAGAACCATGGAGATCGTCGTCGAGGCGTACCCGTGCTCGTCGAACACCGCACCCGCGGCTTCCAGGATCGCTCTGCGCGTCCTGATGGCGCGTTCCTGCTTCGCCATAAGGGCCCCTCCGATGCGCCGAGTTGACCGGATGGCCCACAGTGCGACGGCGCGGACGCGCACCGATCCTGGTCACCCTGGTCTCATTGAAAACAAACCGGTCGGCTCGTACTCTAGCGCTCACGGCACGGGCACCTCGCCGTCTGTCAACACTGTCGAGGGAGCCAGGGAGAAACATGCCTGAATTGCCGCAACTCGCCGTTTTCCCGACGGCGTCCGACGCCCTCACCGCCACCGTGCCCCGCCAGCTGGTGCATCGTGCGGCCTTCGCCGAGACCCTCCTCACCGGCTGGCGACGGATCGGAACCGACCAGTTCAGGGTAGCCGCGCAATGGCCGCGAGCGCACCCGCTGCACGTGTCGAGCGACCGTACCGCATACGAGCCGCTGCTCGTCACCGAAACCGTCCGCCAGGGCGGCACACTCCTCGCCCACACCGAGTACGACGTGCCGCTGGACCACCGGTTCGTCCTTCAGGAACTGCGCGTCAGCACCCGTCCCGAGTACCTCGCCGTGGGTCCGGCACCCGCCGAACCGGTCGTCGACATCACCATCCTCGACATCCGCCGCCGCGCAGGACGCGTGGTCGCGTTCGACCTCACCGCGGCCGTGAGCATCGAGAACACGCAGGTCGCGAGCGCCTTCTTCGCCGCGTCCTGGACCAGCGAGCCCGTCTACCGCAGACTGCGCGGCGGCCGAACGGCCGCCTCCGTCACCGCACTCGAGCCACCGCCCGGACTGCCGTCCGCCGTGGTGGAGCGTACGGTTCCCGCCGATGTCGTACTGGCCCGGCCGGACCGTCCGGGGCGCTGGCAGTTGCGAGTCGATACCGCTCATCCCGTTTTTTTCGACCACCCTCTCGACCATGTCCCCGGCATGCTGCTCCTGGAGGCGGCGGGTCAGGCTGCCCGTGTTACCGGGGGCGGGGAGTACGAGCCGATATCGTTCCACGCCACCTTCGACCGGTACGCCGAACTGGATCAGCCCACGTGGATCGAGGCGGAACTCGGTCCCGACGCCCAACTCCAAGTCATCGGTGTGCAAGGGGATTCACCAGTCTTCGCATGCCGGGTGGGCACGGTGGCGCGGTGAGCTAAGGTGTATGCGGAGTGAAAAACAAACGGCATGACCCGTTCGTTTCCGTAGGAGAGTCCAGACGATGGCGAGGCAGTTACGCGCTGAGCAGACCCGCGCGACGATCATCACCGCTGCCGCTGACCTGTTCGATCGTCGCGGCTACGAATCGACCAGTCTGAGCGACATCGTCGAGCACGCCCAAGTCACCAAGGGCGCGCTGTACTTCCACTTCGCGGCGAAGGAGGACCTGGCGCACGCGATCATGGAGCTTCAGTCCCAGGCCTCCCGCCAGATAGCCGGGGAGATGGACGCCCGCGGCTACTCCTCGCTGGAAGCGCTGATGCGCACCACCTTCGGCATCACCCGGATGTCGGTCGAGGGCCCGATCCCGCGGGCCGGGCTCCGGCTCGCCACCGGCCCGGTCGCCGTCAGGGCGCCCATGCAACACCCGTTCTCGGAGTGGCTGGAGATCGCCTCCCGCAAACTCCTCGGCGCGGTCAAGGAGTCGGACCTCCATCCGGACGTCGACATCGACGCCGCGGCCCACTCCCTCGTCTGCTTCTTCGTCGGCACCCGGACCGTCGGACGGTCCGTCGAACCGGTCGCCCGGCAGCCCCGCCGGGTCGCCGAGATGTGGGCCCTCCTCATCCGCGGCATGGTCCCGGTGCCCCGCCGTCCGCGCTACCTCACCCTCGCCACCCAACTGGAGCGGGAGGCCAGAGGCGTCTGAGGGCGCGTGCCGGGGACGGGCCCGGTGCGCGCGATACCGTCGCCGCATGGACGTCACCCCGCCCGTGATCCTCGGCGACGAACCCGGCACCTTCCCGTACTCCGTCCTCACCGAACGCCACCCCGCGATCATCGACCAGGTCCGCGCGGCCCTCCCGTACGGCCCCGACCGGCAGGCCGCGCTCGACGCGCTGCTGCACGACTGCACCAAGGGCGTCATCGAGCCGCTCCCCGCCGACGCCCACGACCGGGACCGCTGGCGGGAGTGGGGCACCGACACCTACGCGGGCCGCCCCTGGACCGACGTACCGTGGCTGTGGTCGGAGAGCTACTTCTACCGCCGACTCCTCGGCGCCGTCGGCTACTTCACCCCCGGCACCTGGCAGGGCGTCGACCCCTTCCGCCCCGCCAAGCTGGCCGAGCTGGACTCCCCGGAGACGGACGAGGAACTGTCCGCGCTGGACGGTCTCGCCGCGCTCTCCCCCGACGAGCGGGACCGGGCCCTGCTGCACGGCTCCCTGTGGGGCAACCGCGCCGATCTCGGCTTCCGGCTGTCCGCCGCCGACGGTACGGCCGCCTCCGGCACCCCGCCCCTGGTCGCCGACGACAGCGCGGCCCTGTGGTCCCTGCTGCCGCCCGCCCCGGCCGCCCCGCTTCTGTGCCTGATCGCCGACAACGCCGGCCGCGAACTCATCCCCGACCTCCTCCTGATCGCCCACCTGCTCGGCCAGGGGCGTGTGGAGCGGGCAGTCCTGCACGTCAAACCGCACCCCTACTTCGTCTCCGACGCCACCCCCGCCGACGTACTCGACGCCCTGCGCAGGCTCAGGACGGCACCGGGCGCGGCACGGTCGTACGGCGACACCCTCTGGGCGGCGCTGACCGACGGCCGGCTCGCGGTCCGCGCCCACCCCTTCTCCTGCGCGCCCCTGCCGTACGAGCGGATGCCCGGCGACCTGCGCGAGGAGTGGGCGCGGGCCACGCTGACGATCCTCAAGGGCGATCTCAACTACCGGCGCCTGGTGGGGGACCGCAAGTGGCCGCCGACCACCGGCTTCGCGGACGTCACCGACTGGTTCCCCGGACCCGTCGCCGCCCTGCGCACCCTGAAGTCCGAGGTGATCACGGGCCTCGACGCCGGGACGGAGACCGCCCTGACCGCCGCCGAGGGACAGCGCTGGCGCACCAGCGGCAGCCACGCCCTGATCCAGGTGCGCCGCTGACACTCATGTCACCTCGACCGGCAGCGACTTGATCCCGTTGATGAAGTTCGACACCAGTCGGCCCGGCGGGCCCGCGCTCCGCAGCACGGGCAGGGTCCGCAGCGCCTCCCGGTACAGCACCCGCAGCTGGAGCCGGGCGAAGTGCGCGCCCAGACAGACATGCGGGCCGTCCCCGAAGGAGACGTGCGGGTTCGGCGTACGGGTCAGGTCCAGCCGGTCCGGGTCGGCGAAGACCCGCTCGTCCCGGTTGGCCGAGGCATGGAAGACCACGACCTTGTCCCCGGCCCGGATCCGCCGCCCGGCCAGCTCGGTGTCGCGGTCGGCGGTACGGCGGAAGGTCAGCACGGGCGGATGCCAGCGCAGCAACTCGTCAACGGCCGGGGCGAGTTCGACGTCCCCGGCGCGCAGCCGCTCGTACGACTCCGGGTGCTCGGCCAGCGCCAGCAGTCCGCCCGGGGCCGCGGAGCGCACGGTGTCGTTCCCGGCGACGGTAAGCAGGAAGAAGAACATCTCCAGCTCGGGGCCGGTGAGTTCGGCGTCGTGCGCGAGGATGGTCAGCACGTCGTCCGCCGGGTACCGGCGCTTGTACACGGCCAGTTCACCGGCGTAGTCGAACATGTCCCGCAGCATCGCCGGGGACCGCGGATTGACCGGTTTCCCCGCCCCGTCCAGCACCGGCGGGCCGGACTCGTCGGGGTCCTGGTACCCGATGACCCGCTGCGTCCAGTGCAGCAGCAAACCGCGGTCCCGTTCGGGGACGCCCAGCAGATCGGCCAGATTGAGCAGGGCGTAGTCATCGGTGACGGCGGTGACGAGATCGACGGTGCCGTCCTGCTCCCGGGCCGTTTCCAGGGCCCCCGCGAACAGGCTCTGGGCGCGCTTCTCGGCGAGCGCGGTGAACCGGTCGACCCGCCCCGGGGTGAAGGCCCGGCTCACCAGTCGCCGTAACCTGCCGTGTCCCGGCGGATCCTGATTGAGCATCATGCGGCGGATGAACGGCAGGTCCTGCGGGTCGGGATCCCGGATCTGGGTGGCGCCGAGGTGGGAGGAGTACGTCAGCGGATCCTTCAGCACCCGGACCACGTCCGCGTGCCGCGTCACCGCCCAGAACCCCGGGCCGGCCGGCCAGCCCAGCACCTCGGGCTCGTCCTGCCAGGCCACCGGGTGATGGTCGCGCAGGACGCGGTAGGCGGCGTAGGGCACACCGGCGGCGTACTGCCGGGGGTCGAAGACATCGGGGACGGGCGGGGAGGGCCGGACGGTCACGCCTCCTCGCCCTCGGCCCCGGTCCCGCTCTCGTCCTCGTCCTCGTCGTCCGCGTCGAGGAAGGCCTCCACCACCTGGATCAGCTCCAGCGGGGACTCGTCCATGGCGTAGTGCCCGGCCCCCGACAGCTCGCGGACCTCGCCGTACGGATACCAGCGTCGCCAGGTCTCCCGCAGCAGCGCGGCCGACAGCGCCGGGTCCAGCCGGCCCGCGACCGCGAGCGCGGGCACCCGGACGCCCGCCACCTCGGCGTGGAAGTCCTCTCCCGCCCAGGAGTCCAGCCAGGACCGGAACGCCTTCGGGTCGCTCACCGCGAGGGAGCGGGCCACCATGCGCTCCAGCCAGGCCGCGGGCCGTACCCCGCCGGTGGTGAAGTCGATGATCGTCCGGCGGTTCTCCGGCAGGTGCGCCGCGTCCGCGAACAGCTCCCACTGGTCGGCCGGGAGCGGCAGCCCCGAGGCGGGCACCGGCGACACACCCACGATCCGGCGCAGCCGCCCCGGAGCCAGCGCCAGCAGCCGCTGGGCCACCGCCCCGCCCATCGAGTGCCCCACCACCGAGAACCGCTCCCAGCCGAGCCGGTCGGCCAGCTCCAGCAGATCCTGCGCCGCCTCGGCCGTCGAGTACGCGCCGACCGCGTCCTTCGCCTCGCCGTAGCCGCGCAGATCGACCAGTGCGTAGGTGAAGGACGTGATGTCGAGGTCGGGCAGGACGCTCGCGTACGCGGACCGGTCGGCGAACCAGCCATGCACCGCGAACACCTTGTGGGCACCGTCGCCGTGCAGCTCATGGGGGAGCGTGAAGGAGGTCATGCGAACACGGTGGCGCCCCGGCCCGGCCTCGGCAAGAGCACGCGGTTCGGTGGACGTACACGTCCCGCCACACGCGCGCGGAGACGAACGCCACAAGGGCTCCGGGGAGTTCGCGGGTTCGTCCCGGATTCACGCGATGGTGTGATCATGTCCCGCCCTGCGGATGTCCGTTCAGGGCCCGGGTAGAGCCCGGCCATGACGCAGCAGCCCTTCGAACTCCCGCACTTCTACATGCCGTATCCCGCGCGGCTCAACCCGCATGTCGACGAGGCGCGCGCCCACTCGACCGCGTGGGCGCGCGAGATGGGCATGCTGGAGGGATCCGGGATCTGGGAGCAGTCCGATCTCGAAGCGCATGACTACGGACTGCTCTGCGCCTACACCCACCCCGAATGCGACGGCCCCGCCCTCTCCCTGATCACCGACTGGTACGTGTGGGTCTTCTTCTTCGACGACCACTTCCTGGACATGTTCAAGCGCACCCAGGACCGCGCCGCCGGCAAGGCGCACCTCGACCGGCTCGCCCTGTTCATGCCGATGGACTCCGCGACGCCGATGCCCGAACCGGAGAACCCGGTGGAGGCGGGCCTCGCGGACCTCTGGACGCGCACGATCCCGGCGATGTCCGCCGACTGGCGCCGCCGCTTCGCCGTCGCCACCGAGCATCTGCTGAACGAGTCCATGTGGGAGCTGTCCAACATCAACGAGGGGCGGATCGCCAACCCCGTCGAGTACATCGAGATGCGCCGCAAGGTGGGCGGCGCCCCCTGGTCGGCCGGTCTGGTGGAGTACGCGCGCGCCGAGGTTCCCGCCGCCGTCTCCGGGGCCAGGCCGCTGCGGGTGCTGATGGAGACCTTCTCGGACGCCGTGCACCTGCGCAACGACCTCTTCTCCTACCAGCGCGAGGTCGACGACGAGGGCGAACTCAGCAACGGCGTCCTGGTCCTGGAGACCTTCTTCGGCTGTACGACCCAGGAGGCCGCCGACGCCGTCAACGACGTCCTCACCTCGCGGCTCCACCAGTTCGAGCACACCGCCCTCACCGAGGTCCCCGCGCTGGCACTGGAACGCGGCCTCACCCCGGACGAGGTCGCCGCCGTCGCCGCCTACACCCAGGGCCTTCAGGACTGGCAGTCCGGCGGCCACGAATGGCACCTGCGCTCCAGCCGGTACATGAACAAGGGCGCCCGCTCCACCAACCCCTGGCACGGCCTCACCGGCCCCGGCACCTCCGCGGCCGACATCGGCGCCCTCCTCGCCTCGGCAGGCGCGGAACGACTGCGCGCCTACACCCATGTGCCGTACCAGAACGTCGGGCCGTCCCTCATCCCCGACATCTACATGCCCTTCGAGGTGGACCTGTGTCCGCATCTGCCGGGCGCCCGGCAGCGGCTCGTCGACTGGTCCCACCGCATGGGGATCCTGGAGGAGGGCGTCTGGGACGAGGACCGGCTCGCCGCCGCCGACCTCGCGCTGTGCTCGGCGGGCCTGGACCCCGACGCCACCGAGGAGGCCCTCGACCTCAGCGCGCACTGGCTGGCCTGGGGCACCTACGGCGATGACTACTACCCCCTCGTCTTCGGCCACCGCCGCGACCTGGCCGCCGCCCGCCTCATCACCCGCCGCCTGGCCGACTGCATGCCCGTCGACGGCGCGGAGACCCTCATCGTCCCCGGCAACGCCATGGAGCGCGGACTCATCGATCTGTGGGCCCGTACGACCGCGGAGATGACGCCCGAGCAGCGGCGCACCTTCAAGGACGCGGTGAACGCCATGACCGAGAGCTGGGTGTGGGAGCTGTCCAACCAGCTCCAGCACCGCGTCCCCGACCCGGTCGACTATCTGGAGATGCGCCGGGCCACCTTCGGCTCCGAACTCACCATGGCCCTGTCCCGGATGGGCCACGGCCCCGCGATCCCTCCGGAGGTGTACCGCAGCGGTCCGGTGCGCTCCCTGGAGAACGCCGCCATGGACTACGCCTGTCTCCTCAATGATGTCTTCTCGTACCAGAAGGAGATCCAGTACGAGGGCGAGATCCACAACTCGATCCTCGTCGTGCAGAACTTCTTCGGCTGCGACTACCCGACCGCCCTTGGTGTCGTGCACGATCTGATGACCCAGCGCATGCGGCAGTTCGAGCACGTCGTCACCCATGAACTCCCGGTCGTCCACGACGACTTCGACCTCTCCGAGGAGGCACGGGACGCCATGGACACCTATGTGGCCGACCTGCGGAACTGGATGGCGGGCATCCTGAACTGGCACCGCTCGGTCGACCGCTACAAGCCCGACTACCTGGCCCGCCGGGCCCACGGCTTCCTGCCGGACCGGGCGCCGGCCGTCCCCGTCATCTGAGGTCCCTGAAGTCCCGTACCCGTTCCGCGGTTTCCTCGGCGAGCTCTCGGAGGCGCTTCAGGCCGTTCCCCGAGAGTTCGCCGAGTATCGCGTCGGCGGCGGCGAGGAGAGTGCGCGCCCCCTCCGGGAGGTCGGCGTCGACGAGGGCCCGGGTCAGGGCGTAGTGCTCCTCGGCTATGAAGCGGCCGAAGTTCACCTGGGTCCAGTACCTCAGGGAGTCGTCGCCGGGGTCGGCCAGGAGGGCCCGTATCGCGGCCAACGAGTCGATGGCCTGCGGAAGTTGCCCGCAGACCCGCTCCAGTCGGGCCTGGTCGCGGCGCTCCGAGATCCGGTCCCACGCCGTCTCCTGGAGGGCGGTGTGCAGACGCTGGGCGCGCAGCGCCTGAGGGAGGTCGCCCGCCCGCTCCAGTTCGGCGGCGAGCCAGCTGAGCCGGGATGTCTCCAGCCGGGTCGGATCACCGGGCCGCCGGAGAAGGCTCTGGTCCATGAAGACCTCGTCCAGCGCGCGGATCAGCGCCACTCGGGCGAGTTCGGTCATGCCCTGGTCCAGGGCGAGTTCGGTCCAGGTGGCCAGTGGCTCGTCGGCCGGATCGGTGCCGAACATCCACTCGTCCAGCTCCTCGGCCCAGCGCAGCAGCTCGGCGGCGTCCGCGCCCGGCTCGGGGATCTCGCTGAGGCCGCAGTGCGTGTCGAAGTCCGTCTCCCGGACCTCGTACAGCAGCGGCAGATCGCCGACGTCACCGTGCCGCCCCACGAGGACCGCGGCGAGTCGCAGTTCGTCCGTCATCGACGACTCGGTCTCGCGCCGGAGCAGATACCGGAGAAGGTCCAGGTCACTCTCGGCCCGGTCGAACTGCGCGGCCCGCAGGGCGAGCCGACGCCGAACGGGATCCCCGGCCACCGGGTCCCAGTCGGCGCGGTCGCTCGTCCGCAGCAGGGTCAGATCCGCGCGTCCCCGGGCGAGCACCGGTTCCCACAGCGGTGGGCGTGGGTGTTCGTCCAGGAGCCGGTAGGCGAAGCCCTCCTCCTCGGTGAGCAGGACGAAGTCGGGTTCCGTGCGCAGGAGAGCCGTGTGCAGCAGGGTCACCAGCTCGACCGGGGAACGCTCGGGAAAGCCCAGGGCGGCACGGAGTTCGGCCCGGGTCTCGTCGATGCCGTAGTCCTCGCGCATTTCCTCCTCCGCCGCAGCGATCCGCGCGAGGATCACCTCCTCGCCGTCCCGCGGCGACAGGTCCACGAAGTCGAACCAGCAGGGCAGACCGAGCACCACCTGGAGCGCCTCGTCGACACTGGAGCCGATGATCCCGGCCCCGCCCTCGGAGTCGGCGTAGAGCATCGAGCCGTCCGCGCACACGAAGTACGTACCGCCCGCGCCCGTGCCCGCGACGACCTCTATCGGCCCGCCCGAGGCGAGGCGGACGGGCTCGCCGTGGCCGCCGTCGGCACGGCTCAGGTCGAACTCGAAGGGGAACGCGGCCAGTTCGGCCAGGCGCGGGTTCTGCCGCAAGGTTCGCAGCGCGTGATCGGTCATGTCACAGAAAGTAACAGGCCCCACTGACAACGGGCCGCGCCCGCCCTCCGAACCCGGGCCTCGCCCCCCCCACCTCACACGCGCTGACCTGCGTGTTCCACGGCGGCCCTGGCCCACGCCGTGACCATCGGGTGCGGGCGCGAACCGTCGCCGGACAGCTCCGGCTGGAAGAGCGAGACCAGGAAGAAGGGGTGGCCGGGCAGTTCGGCGATCCGGACGTGGCCGTCCTCGTCGCGCCCGGAGAAGCGCAGGCCGTGCCCGCTCAGGGCGTCGAGGTGGCGCGAGGGACCGTAGGCGCAGAAGTACCGCTCGACCGTCCGCTCCGAGCCGATCACGGACTGCGCGAGCGAGTCCGGCTCGACGAGGACCGCACCCTCATGGCCCACCAGCGAACAGGCCAACGGTTCGATCAGCGGGTCCCCGGCGTCCGGGTCGTTCTCCGCGTGCGCCACGCCGGTGAGGCCGCAGACATGACGGGCGAACTCCAGCAGTGCGTGCTGGAACCCGCCGCACGTCCCCAGGAAGGGGATGCCCCGCTCCCGTGCGACACGGATCGCCGCGAGCACCCCGGCCTCGCTGCGATACGGGCTGCCCGGCACCACCCACACCGCGTCGAAGCCGTCCACGGCGCCCGGCTCGCCCGCCTGCTCGGACGGGATCCAGTACGCGTCGAGGAGCAGCCGCTCGCGGGCGGCGAGGGCGTCGAGCAGCAGGGGGATGCGGGTGTGCGACACGACGTTGGGGGAGCGGTCGCCGACCAGGGCGATCCGCGCGAGGGTCTCGGTCATGCCGTTCATCCTGGGCGCCACGGCCAGTTCACGTCCAACGATGATTCCTGCACCCTCGATAAGCAGAGCTGATGCGATGCTGGTGGCCATGGACCCGCATCTGCTGCGCACCTATGTCACCGTTGCCCGCCTAGCCTCCTTCTCCGAGGCCGCCCGCGAACTCGGCTACACCCAGTCGGCGGTGTCCCAGCACATCGCGGCCCTCGAACAGGACCTCGGCGCCACGCTCCTCACCCGCCGCCCGGTCGCCCCCACCTCGGCGGGCGAGCGTCTGCTGGAGCACGCGGGCCCGCTGCTGCTGCGACTGGACGCGGCCCGCGCCGACGTCGTACGCCTCGCCGCCGCGCCCGCCCACGGGCTGACCCTCGCCGCCGCGCCGACCGCCCTCGGACCCCGGGTCCTCGCCGCGCTCCCGGCCGCCGGGGTGACCCTGAAGGTGCTGTCCAGGGACGCGATCCCGGCCGCCGTCGCCACCGGCGGCGCCGATCTGGGACTCGTCGACGGCCTGGCCGCCCCGAGCGATCCGCTGCGGCTGCCCGACGTGGCACCGCTGAGCACGCGCGGCGCGGGCGAGGAACCGGTGTGCGTGCTGCTGCCGGCGGCGCACCCGCTGGCCCGGCGCCCTGGACTGCGCCTCGGCGACCTCGTCGACGCCCGTTGGCTGGACGCCCCCGACGCGGGCCTGCCGCTGGCCCAACTCCGCGCGGCGGGCGGCGGCCTCGGCTTCCGTCCCGCCCTGCGCTACGAGGGCACCGACCTGCGCGCCCTCACCGCGCTGGCCGTCGCGGGCCACGGCCTGACCCTGCTGCCCCGCCCGGCCGCGACCGGGGTGCCGGGCGGGGTCGCCGTACCGGTCACCGAGCCCCGGCTCGTCCACCGCACGGAACTGGTGCACTCGGGCTCGCTCCAGGGCGCGGCAGGGGAGCTGGCGGTCGCGCTGACGTCCGGGGAGGGGTCGCCGGACGCCGGGTCCTGACGGGACTTCCGCTTCTGACCGGGCTTCCGCTTCTGACCGAGTGTCAGTCTCACTCGTTCGTGGCACGTCGTGCGCCGGCGCTCCGGGTAGTCCTCAGCCGGAGCCGAACCGAAGTCCGCCAGCCGGAGGCGATCCATGGAACACACCGCGCTGCGTCCCAAGCCGATGCCCGGCGGCCAGGAGCCCGGTGGCGTCACGCGAAAGGCATCCGCCCGCCGCCCGCACGCCGCGCGCCGACGCGGACGCCGACTCATGACCCTGCTGTTCGCGCTGTTCGTCGGCACGGTCCTGGTGCTGTCGGGCGTGGGCCTCGGCACCGTCGGCGCCACCGTGATCGGCATGAGCAGACTCGCCGAACTCCAGCAGGCCGGAAAGGGAGCGACGGCGCAGGCGCCGGGCGCCCGTGCGCAGGGTGCCCCCACCACCTCGGTCGGGCCCCGACCCACCCCCTCCGCGACGCCTCGCCCGCAATCCGCGCCAGCCGGCGCGACCCTCGGCGTGGAAGCGGTGGACGCGGAGAAGTCCGGCGCCCGGGTCGTCGGCGTCCATGTGCCCGGCCCCGGCTACTCGGCGGGCCTGGTCCGCGGCGACGTCCTCCTCGTCTTCGGCAGGACCCGGATCGACACCGCCGCCGACCTCGCCCGCGCGGTGGCCGACGCCGAGCCCGGCAGCGAGGTCACCCTGACCGTGCGTCATGAGAGCGGCGGCTACCAGCAGCTCACGGTCGTCCCCGGCGTCGTCACCTGACCGGTCCGGCGAGGACGGTCACTTGACCAGTCCAGTAAAACCACTGTCCCCACCGGCACGATGTGGCCACCATGACCCCCATGCTGACCACTCTCGTCGCCTTCCTCGGCGCCTGCACCCTGGTGGCCGCCTCGCCGGGACCCAGCACCGTCCTGATCATCCGGCAGTCCCTGCACAGCCGCCGCTCCGGCTTCCTGACCGTGCTCGGCAACGAGACCGGCGTCTTCGTCTGGGGCGTGGTCGCCGCCTTCGGCCTCACCGCCCTGCTCACGGCCTCCGAGCCGGCGTACGACGTGATGCGGGTCGTCGGCGCGGTCGTCCTGGTCGGCTTCGGCGTCCAGACCCTGCGAGCGGCCCGCCGCACCAGGAAGGAACCCGAGGACGAGGCCGCGCCGGACGGAGTCCGCAGCGGCTGGGCGTCCTACCGCGCGGGGCTGCTGCTCAATCTCGCCAACCCCAAGGCGGCCGTCTTCGCCCTGTCCTTCCTGCCGCAGTTCGTCCCCGACGGAGCCCCGCACCTGCCGGCCATGGTGGGCCTCGCCGCGCTCTGGGCGGTCTACGAGGTCGGCTACTACGGCCTGTACGTGTGGTTCGTCGGCCGGATGAAGAGCCTGCTGTCCCGCGCGGGAGTGCGCCGACGCCTTGAACAGGTGTCCGGAGGCGTCCTGCTGCTCCTCGGCGTCCGCATGGCCCTGGACGGCTGAGAGGCCGGGCAACAGTGCCGACCGGCTCGCGCCGCCCCCGCCGTCCGGGCAGGATGCTGCCCGTAGTCACCTTCACCGCGCCCAGGGAGGCCCGGATGATCGCCCGTACGCCCGCCCCCTTCACCGCCGACGACTACCGCGCCCGTATGGAGCGCGCCGCGCGGGCGGCCGCCGACGCCGGTCTCGCCGGGCTCCTCGTCGCCCCCGGCCCCGACCTGGTCTGGCTCACCGGCTACGCGCCCACGGCCATCACCGAACGGCTCACCCTGCTCGTCCTCGTCCCCGGCCAGGACCCCGCCCTGATCGTCCCCGCGCTGGAGGCCCCCGACGCCGCCAAGGCGGCCGGAGCTGCCGCGCTGACCCTGCGCGACTGGACCGACGGCAAGGACCCCTACGCCGCCACCGCCGCCCTCGTGGACTCCGGCGGCCGGTTCGGCATCAGCGACAACGCCTGGGCCATGCATCTGCTGCGCCTCTCCCACACCCTGCCCGGCTCGTCCTACGCCTCTCTCACCGAGGCGCTTCCGATGCTCCGCGCGGTCAAGGACGCGGCGGAACTGGAGCGGCTGGCAGCCGCGGGCGCGGCTGCTGACGCAACGTTCGAGGAGATCCGGAAGGTTCCCTTCGCCGGCCGCCACGAGTCCGAGGTCGCCGCGGACCTGGCCCGGCTGCTGCGCGAGCACGGCCACAGCACCGTCGACTTCACCATCGTCGCCTCCGGCCCGAACGGCGCCAACCCGCACCACGAGGCGGGCGACCGGGTCATCGAACGCGGCGACATGGTCGTCCTCGACTTCGGCGGCCTGCTCGGCGGCTACGGCTCCGACACCTCCCGCACCGTCCATGTCGGGGAGCCCACCGAGGAGGAGCGCCGGGTGCACGACATCGTGCGCGAGGCCCAGGAGGCGGGCTTCCGCGCGGTACGGCCCGGCGTGGCGTGCCAGGAGGTCGACCGGGTCGCCCGTGCGGTGATCACGGACGCCGGGTACGGCGAGTACTTCATCCACCGCACCGGGCACGGCATCGGCGTCACCACCCATGAGCCGCCGTACATGATCGAGGGCGAGGAACAGCCCCTGGTGCCCGGGATGTGTTTCTCGGTGGAGCCCGGCATCTATCTGCCCGGGCGGTTCGGGGTGCGGATCGAGGACATCGTCACGGTCACCGAGGACGGCGGCCGACGCCTCAACGAGACCACCCGCGACATGGTCATAGTGGACTGATACAGCCCCTCAGCAGTCCCGGCACCCCCTCCAGCGACCAACGGCGCGACCCATGACCCAGGCACCGACACCCACCGCGGACACCGTCCGCAGACTCGTCCGTTCCCTGCTCAAGGAGGGCGCGGACGACACCGCAGGACCCGAGGTCCGGCCCGTCGCCGCGGGCGGCGAGGCCGTGACGTGGTGGGTCGGCGCCCGCCATGTGCTGCGGCTCGCCCCCGACCGCGAGGGGGCAGTCCGGCAGCGCCGCGAGCTGCGGCTGCGCGATCTCGTGCGCGGCCATGTCCCGGTCGCCGTGCCGACGAGCGTCGCGCACGGCGAATGGGCGCCCGGACTGAGCTACACCCTGGACACGAAGGTGCCCGGCGGCTCGGCCGAGGTGCACGACGTGTCCGCCGTCGGCGAGGCCGACCTCGCCGGACTGCTCACCGGGCTGCGCGAGGTGCCCGTCCGGCAGGCCGAGTCCCTCGGGGTGCCGCGCACCGGCCCGCGCTCCCTGGAGGCGTTGCGCCGCAGCGCCGAGCGCGCCGCCGGACGCCTCGCCGCTGCCGACGAGTTCGACGCCGCCCGCATGCACCAGCTCACCCAGCCGGCCGCGGTCCAGCTCGCCGCCCAGCCCGGCAGCGCCGTCCTCGTCCACCACGGCCTGACCGGCGAGCACCTCGTGGTGAGCGCCGACGGCCGGGTCCGCGGCGTCCTCGGCTGGACCGACACGGTCGTCGGCGACCCCGCCGAGGACATCGCCGGGCTGGCCCGCGCCGTCGGCTCCCCGGCCGCCGTCCGAGCCGCCACCCTGGCCGGCTACGGCGCCCGCCCCTGCCTGCGCGGCCTGTGGCTGGCCCGCTGCGACACGGTCCTCAACCTGGCCGAGGCCCTCAACGCCACCACCCGCACCCCGCTCCCGGAACTGCAACGCCAACTCGACCTGGCCTGGGAACCGATCCTGCTGGAACGCGTGACCGAGCTGCGCGAGGACGGCGATGCGGACGGCGAGTCCTGAGCGGCCGTGCCACAGCTCCGGCCCGGCGCCCGCCGCCCGGCTCACTCCTGAAGCAGCACCACACCCGACTCCCCGGGCAGGTGCAGCACACCGTCCGTGCCGGGGGCCTGCACAGGCTCCCACGCGGCCAGTACGCGTGCGTGGCGCGGGCCCAGGGGGATCTCGGCCGGTTCCTTGCCGAGGTTGACGGCCACTCGGACGTCCCCGCGTCGGAAGGCGAGCCAGCGCTGCCCTTCGTCGTAGGCCACCTTGGTGTCGGCGAGGTCGGGGTCGGTGAGGTCGGGCTGTTCGTGGCGCAGTGCGATGAGTTGCCGGTACCAGGCCAGCACGCGCGCGTGGGGCTCGCGGTCCGGCTCGGACCAGTCCAGGCAGGAGCGGTCCCGGGTCGCCGGGTCCTGCGGGTCGGGTACGTCCTCCTCGGCCCACCCGTGCGCGGCGAACTCCCGGCGTCTGCCCCGCCGTACCGCCTCGGCGAGTTCGGGGTCGGTGTGGTCGGTGAAGAACTGCCAGGGCGTGCCCGCCGCCCACTCCTCGCCCATGAACAGCATCGGCGTGAAGGGCGCGGTCAGGGTCAGCGTGGCCGCGCAGGCCAGCAGGCCGGGGGAGAGCGTGGCGGCGAGCCGGTCGCCCTGGGCGCGGTTGCCGACCTGGTCGTGGGTCTGGCTGTAGCCCAGCAGCCGGTGCCCCGCCACCCGCGCCCGGTTCAGCGCCCGCCCGTGGTGCCTGCCCCGGAAGGCGGAATAGCTGCCGTCGTGGAAGTAACCGCCGGTGAGCGTCTTGGCCAGCGCGGCGAAGGGGGAGCGCGCGAAGTCTTCGTAGTAGCCCTGGGACTCGCCGGTCAGCGCGGTGTGCAGGGCGTGGTGGAAGTCGTCGTTCCATTGCGCCTGGATCCCGAGGCCGCCCTCCCCGCGCGGGGTGATGATCCGCGGGTCGTTCAGGTCCGACTCGGCGATCAGGAACAGCGGCCGGTCCAGCTCTGCCGCCAGGGCGTCCACCGCCGTCGACAGCTCCTCCAGGAAGTGGCACGCGCGCGTGTCCCGCAGCGCGTGCACCGCGTCCAGACGCAGCCCGTCGATCCGGTAGTCGCGCAGCCACGCCAGCGCGCTGCCCACGAAGTAGTCCCGCACCTCGTCGGAGCCGGGCGCGTCCAGGTTGACGGCCGCTCCCCACGGGGTGTGATGGGTCTCGGTGAAGTACGGCCCGAAGACCGGCAGGTAGTTGCCCGACGGGCCGAGGTGGTTGTGCACCACGTCGAGGACGACCCCGAGCCCGAGTTCATGCGCCCGGTCGACAAACCGTTTCAGCGCCGCGGGGCCGCCGTACGGCTCGTGCACCGCCCACAGCGAGACCCCCTCGTACCCCCAGCCGTGCCGGCCGGGGAAGGGACACAGGGGCATCAACTCGACGTGCGTGATGCCCAGTTCGACCAGGTGCCCGAGCCGCTCGGCCGCCGCGTCCAGCGTGCCCTCGGAGGTGTACGTCCCCACATGCAGCTCGTACAGCACCGCGCCCGGCAGCGGACGCCCGGCCCACGCGATGCGCCAGGAGTGGGCGCCGTGCTCCACGACCGCGCTGCGTCCGTCCGGTCCGTCGGGCTGACGGCGCGAACGCGGGTCCGGCAGCACCGGCCCGTCGTCCAGCGCGTAGCCGTAACGGGTGCCGTCCGCCGCCTCCGCCTCCCCCTGCCACCAGCCCTCTCGCTCCGGATCGCGCTCCAACGCGCGCGTGGCGTCCCCGTGATGGAGCGTCACTCGGCCGGCCTGCGGTGCCCACACCTCGAACTGCACGGACGGTTCCCCTTCGTCTGCTCACCGTGATGTAGCCCGTCCATGGTGCGTCAAACGAGATCAATCCGCTTTTGAATCTTCCCTTTTGCGGCAGGTGTCGTCGGATACGCGCGCGTGGCGGTGGTTTTCTCGTCTTCTGGACACTCCGGCCCCGCTGACCGACAATCACGAACGTGACGTCGTCCTTCGAGTTCAACACGTACCCCGCGCGGCTCTCCGACGCGGAGCGCGACAAAGCGCTGAGCGTGCTGCGGGACGGCGTCGCCATGGGCCGGCTCTCGCACGACACGTTCATCCGGCGCATGGAACTGGCCCTCGCCGCCCGCCGCTCCGACGAACTGCTCGCCCTGACCGCCGATCTGCCCCAGGAGAACAGGTTCTCCCGCCTGGTCTTCGGCACCGTCGAGGCCGTCTCCGGTTTCGGCGTACGGCTGCGCAGGGCCTGGCAGGCCGAGCGGCTGCCCAAGCTGCTGCTGCCCCACCCCGGCGGGGGCCACCCGCTGCGGATCGGGCGCGATCCCGCCAACGGACTGCGGCTGGCCCACGAGACGGTCTCCCGGGTGCATGCCGAACTGACCCGCCAGGGCGGCCTGTGGGTGCTGCGGGACCTCGGCTCGACCAACGGCACGACGGTGAACGGTCGGCGTGTCATCGGGGCGGCCGTCGTGCGCGAGGGCGATCAGGTCGGCTTCGGACAGATGGCGTTCCGGCTCGCCGTGAATTAAGTCCGGCCTTAGCTCTGGCCTGGGCATTACGGGGTGCAGTGGGTGAAATCCCTTTACATGCACGACTGTTGACGTACCACCACAAGTCGTGACTGACTGTGCGTACCTCGTGCACATCAAGTGAAACGACGGCACCGGCTCGCGGAGGTGCGCCCTGCTGCCACTCCTCCGCTACCCGACCGTCGACGAGATCGGAGCCCGGGCGGCCGCGCTCGTCACCCGCCATCCCTCCCAAGCGCGCCTGCGCCGAGCCGGGACCTCCCGCGCGGGCACCCCGCTCTGGCTGCTCTCCGTGGGCCACGGCGCCAGACAGGCCCTGATCGTCGCGGGCCCGCACGCCAATGAACCCGTGGGCGGCGCCACCGTCCTCCGGCTCGCCGAGCGCGTCCTGGCCGACCCCCGCCGCCAGGAGGACGCCACCTGGAACCTCCTGCTCTGCCTGGACCCCGACGGGCTGCGCCGCAACGAGGGCTGGCTGCAAGGCCCGTACACCCTCGGCCGCTACTTCCGGAACTTCTTCCGGCCCGGCTTCCTGGAACAGCCCGAGTGGCTGCCCGACGGCGCGGACCACGCCGCGCTGCCCGAGACCCGCGCCCTGCTCGCCCTCCAGGACGAACTGCGGCCCCTTCTCCAGTGCTCCCTGCACGGCGTCGACGTCGGCGGCGGCTTCGTCGAGCTGACCCACGACCTGTCCGGCTTCTCCCGCCGCCTCGCGCACACCGCGGCCCGCCTCGGCATCCCCCGCGAACTCGGCCCGTACGACACCCTGTACTGGCCCCGCCTCGGCCCCGCCGTCTACCGGATCCCGCCGCCGCGCCGGGGCGATCTGGCCGCGGCCATCACCGAGGCCGCGGTGGAGTCGACCTGGTTCCACCCCTACCGGTACGGCACCGTGACGGCTGTGGTGGAGGCACCCATGTGGGGCGTGGCGGGTGTGGAGGACGACACCACACCGGCCGACGCGGCCGGTTTCCTGCGCACGGTCAGCCGCACCCTGCGGCACGACTCCCGGCTGCTGGCCCGGCTCCTCGCCCGCACCCGCCACCGGCTCCCCGCCACCCCCGACACGGAGCGGCTGCTCGCCCCGGTCGACGACTATTTACTGGTCTGCCCCGGCCTGGCCGATGCGTGGGACCCCGACATCGTCACCGTCGACGCCCAGCCGCTCCCCCCGCTGAGCACCGCCCACCTGGCCACCCTGCGGATCGCCGGGCGGCGCCTCGCGCTGCGCACCGCGGGCCTGCTGCACCAGTTGGTCACCGGCGCGGGGAGCGATCCGGCCGGGGTGCTGCCCGAACTGGACCGGCTCATCGACGTCTGGTGCGACGACTACCGCGACGGCTGCGGGGCGCGCTGGATCCCGGTGGCACGCCAGGTCGAGTACCAGTCCCGCGTGGTGCTCGCCGCGTTCGACCTGGCCGCGCGGCACGGGGGCGGGCGTTCCCGTTCGGGTGAGCCGGGGTGGGGTTCCGAGGCCGCCGTGCCGATGCATCGGGAATGACACATTCCATCACTGTGAAGGCAGGCACCGCGAAGGCGGGACGGGCCGGTGTCCGGGGCGTCCTGCTGGCGGCCGCCTCGCTCCTCGTCCTCGCGACGGTCCCGGCGCAGGCCGCCGACCGGGAGACCCTGCCGGGCAACTGGCTCCAGCTCACCCTCACCACGGGCGACGAGCAGTCCAGCGACACCCGCGGCACCCTCCTGATGTGCGACCCGCCGCAGGGCCACGGACGCGCGGCCGAGGCCTGCGGGCAACTGGCGGCGGTCCAGGGCGACATCGACGCAATGACTCCCGAGAACACCGTCTGCACGATGATCTACGCCCCGGTCACCGCCAGGGCGAGCGGCCAGTGGAACGGCCGACCGGTCGAGTACACGCGGACCTTCGGCAACGCGTGCGAGATGGCGGCGTGGACCGGTGCGGTGTTCGCCCTGGACAACGGTCAGGTCGGCGGGCTGCCGGGCCTGGACCTGGACTGACCGATCTGCGGCGGCACGCGCGCGTGGCCCGGCGGCGCTCACGTCGCCCGGTCACGCGCGTGCAGTGCCGCCGCCACGACCGTGCGGGACTGGTGCTCGACCTGGTGCGCCAAGGGCACCCACCGGGCCCTGAAGCGCCGCTCGAAGGAACTGCTCCACCGCGCCACGAGCCGCTCCAGACGCGGCGCCGCACGGTCCTCGGTCTCCAGCAGCACCCGCAGCAGCATCGCCGCGGACCGCAACGGCAGCCGGCGCCCAAAGGCGTCCACACTTCCGATGTACGCGCGCGTGTTGTCCGCCGGCGCCGTGTGCGTCCAGTCCGCGGCGAGCCCCGGCACCAGCTCCAGCGCCCATCGGGCGGCACGCAACAGGGGCCCGTCGAGGCCGTCCAGGCGGGGCAGCGCGTCGGTGTACACCCGCTCCACCTCCAGCGCGTCCCGCACCAGCCGGTCCGCGAGCCGCCGCAGCGCCACGGCCGGCGCCGGATGCGGTACGGGGTCGTCCACCAGGTCGCTCGCCCACATCGGCACCTCCACGACCGCCGTCAGTCCGCCGTAGCGGTGGACGTGGTACCAGGTGCTGTGCCGTGCGTCGTCCGGCATGCTCGGGTAGGCGGCCCCCGCACCCGGCGCGGGCATCACATGCACCCCGGGCCCGGACGCGGGCCAGCCCGCCGCGTCCGAGGCGCCCGTCTCCACGGGGATGTTCAGCTCCGCCGCCGACTTGGTGAACGGCTCGGCCAGGCCGGGCACGTCCTTCGTCAACTGCACCCAGCTGCCGCCCAGATCGGTGCCGTGCAGGGTCGCCTGGAGGTAGGGGCGCACCTCGTCGATGACGCGGGTGAGGGCTCGCGTCTCGGGCGGCAGCCGGTCGGGCGGCAGCACGGCGGGCGACCACTCCGGCTGCTCCGGGCCCGCGGGCCGGAAGAACCCGAGGTGGTAGTCGAACAGGTTCCGCGGCGCCGGCGTGACGTGCAGGCTCGTCCCGTCGGGATCGGCGCAGAGCAGGAAGTGCCAGGAGGTGTCGGCCCGCAACGCCCGCTCGTACAGGACGCGTTCGGCGAGCGCCAGGAGGGTCGGGCCGCCGGTCTGTTCATTGGCGTGGGCCCCCGCGACCACCAGCACGGCGGGCCGGGCACGGCCCACGGACAGCAGGTGCAGGGGGCGGCCGGCCCGTGAGACACCCACCTGCCGCAGAGTGCACAGGCCCGGTCGTTGTGCCGCCAACGCCCGGGCCGCCGAGACGACTTCGGTCACTGTGGGGTAGCGCAGCTCCGGCAGGAGACTCACCCCCGTCACATCCGCCCGGCTTCGCAATCCGCAGTACCCCACGGCCGCCGAGCACTGTCAAGGACATCCAGGGGGAGGCTCCAGGGGGCGCCCAGGGGCACTCACCGCCGGAGGGCTGGGCGCATGATGCCGGTGGGAGCGGTGAGGCGCCCTCGGGCCCGTAGCGGAACCAGGGGCACCGGGAGCGGAGAGTCCGAATGCCGTTCATCACCGTGCGCCGCCCCGGCGGGGCTCGCGCGGGGAGCGGGCGCGGGTGTGTGCCGGGGGAGAGGGCAACCGAGGGGCGCGCACAGCTCGACTCACGCCCCTCCCCGGGCGTCCCGCGCCCCCTGTCTCACCCCCGCTCCAGCAACACCACCGGAAGCTCTCCGAACAGCTCCTCCACGCGTGCGTGCCCGGTGAACTCCCGTTCCGGAGTCAGTACGTCGACCCAGCGCCCCGGCGGCAGCGGCAGCCGGGTCTCCCGCCAGCCGCCCGCCTCCGCGAGCCGCAGCGACAGCCGGGTCACCGCCGTGACGACCTCGTCCGAGCGCGCGAAGGCGACACAGTGGGCGGCCGCCGGACCCTCCGCGACGAGCGGGGCGTACGTCGCCGCGTCCCCGAAGGCGGCGGGGCGGCGGGCGCGCAGCCGCAGGGCCGCCGCGGTCACCGTGTTCTTCTCCCCCGCGTCCGCGGGCGGGAACTTCGCGGGCCGCCGGTTGTCCGGGTCCACCAGCGCCCGGTACTCGCTCTCCGTGCCCTGGTACACGTCCGGCACGCCCGGCATCGTCAGGTGGAGCAGGGCCGTGCCCAGCAGATTCGCCCGGATGTACGGCTCCAGCCGCTCGCGCAGGGCGGCCACGTGCGCCCCCGGCGGACCGCAGGGCCCCGCCGCGACGAAGGCCGCCACCGCGTCCTCGTACGGCGGTTCCTGCTCCGTCCAGCTCGTGAACAGCCCCGACTCCCGCACATGCTTCAGCAGTGCCCCCTGCACCCGCTCCGGGTCCGAGGGGCCGAGCCCGAACACGGTCTGCCAGGCCGCCCACGCCAGTTGCGCGTCGGGCACGCCCTCGCCGGTGCGGGTCACCTCGGCCAGCACGTCCGCCCACCACTCGGGGCACTCGGTGAGCACCGCCAGCGCGGCCCGCACATCGGCGCTGCGCTTGGTGTCGTGCGTCGACACGACGACCCCCGTCGCCGGCCAGTCGCGCTGTACGCGCGCGCAGTAGGCGTGGAAGTCCTCCGGGGGCACCGCGGGACTCCCCGGATTGCCGCCCACCTCAGTCGCCGACAGCAGCGGCACATAGCGGTAGAAGGCCGTGTCCTCCACGGACTTGGCCCGCAGCGCCGACGCCGTCTGCGCGAACCGGGCACGGAACTCGGCGTGCTCGGGCCCCTCACCCAGGCGTCCGAGCAGCAGATCGCGTACGACGTCGACGGCGCCGGCCTCCTCCGGGACGACGAAGGCGAGCCGCGCCTCGGCGGCGGCCTCCTCGGTGAGGACAGTGGCCGGGTCACCACTGGCGTAGGGCCGGTAGACCTCCATGCGGACCAGGAGCTCCTGGAGCGCGGTGCGCAGCGCCCAGGGCGCACGGTCGCGCAGCGCGGGCTCCGGCGAGGTGGCGCACACCCGCTCCGCCACCCGGGTCAGCCGCTCGGTCTCCGCGGCCAGCTCATGCGTGACGACCTTGTACGCGGCCCGCCGCACGGTCGCCTCCCACTGCCCGCCCCGATCGGTCTGCGGGGCCGCGAACCGGCGGTAGTGTCCGAGGAGTTCCCCGAACCCGGCCGGGTCCGTGAACAGTCCGTCGATCTGCCGCAGGGCGTCGTAGCCGGTGGTGCCGGCGACGGGCCAGGCGGCGGGCAGCCGCTCGCCGTCCGAGAGGATCTTCTCCACGACCGTCCAGCGGCCCCCGGTCGCCTCGTACAGCCGCCGCAGATACCCGTCGGGGTCGGCGAGCCCGTCGGGATGGTCGATGCGCAGCCCGTCGAGCACGCCCTCGTGGAGCAGCGACAGGATCTTGTCGTGGGTGGCCTCGAACACCTCCGGGTCCTCCACCCGCACCCCGATCAGCTCCGAGATGCTGAAGAACCGGCGGTAGTTCAGCTCGGTCCGGGCCAGCCGCCACCACGCGGGCCGGTACCACTGGGCGTCCAGCAGTCGCGGCAGCGGCAGGTCCCCGGTGCCCTCGCGCAGCGGGAAGGTCTGGTCGTAGTAGCGCAGTACGTCGCCGTCGACCTCCAGGCGGCCCAGTTCCTGCCCGAGCGGCCCGCCGAGCACCGGCAGCAGCACCTGCCCGCCCTGCGCCTCCCAGTCGATGTCGAACCAGCGCGCGTACGGCGACTTGGGGCCCTCGCGCAGCACCTCCCACAGGGCGTGGTTGTGCCGCGGCGTCATGGCCATGTGGTTCGGGACGATGTCCACGATCAGGCCGAGCCCGTGCTCCCGCGCGGTGCGGGACAGCGCGCGCAGGCCGTCCTCGCCGCCCAGTTCCTCGCGCACCCGCGCGTGGTCGACGACGTCGTAGCCGTGCGTGGAGCCCGGCACCGCCTCCAGCACGGGGGACAGATGCAGATGCGAGACGCCGAGCGAGGCCAGGTACGGCACCGCCTCGGCCGCGGCCGCGAACGGGAACTCGGGCTGCAATTGCAGCCGGTACGTGGCCGTGGGCGCCACCGGGTCAGGTCGCTCAGGTGTCATGCAAACGTACGTACCCGCCCGGCCGCCCTTCCTGTCATCGACCGCCGAACCTGCCCCCACACGCGCGGGGCGGCCACTCCTAGACCGGCCGCTGGAGCACCACCATGCTCCGGTCCACCAGCGTCAGCCGATCCCCGGCCTGCACCTTCGGCCCGCTGCCCGTCGGTACGCCCTCCACGCGTGCGGTGTCGACCACCACCTGCCACTGGCGGCCGTGGTTGACCGGCACCACGAAGTCCAGGGTCTTCGGAGCCGCGTTGAACATGAGCAGGAACGAGTCGTCGCTGATGCGCTGCCCCCGCGAGCCGGGTTCGGAGATCGCGTTGCCGTTGAGGAACACCGTCAGCGCGGACGCCTGCGCGGAGTTCCAGTCCCGCTGCGCCATCTCCTTGCCCTCGGGAGTGAACCAGGCGATGTCCGACAGGTCGTCGTGGGTGCCCTCCACCGGCCGCCCGTGGAAGAAGCGGCGTCGCCGGAAGACGGGATGGTCCCGGCGCAGCCACACCATCGCGCGCGTGAAGTCCAGCAGCGCGGCGTCGTCCTCCCGCGCGGGGTCCGGCCACTTCAGCCAGGCCAGCTCGCTGTCCTGGCAGTAGGCGTTGTTGTTGCCCCGCTGGGTGCGCGCGAACTCGTCGCCGTGACTGATCATCGGCACGCCCTGGGACAGCATCAGCGTCGCGATGAAGTTACGGATCTGGCGGGACCGCAGCTCCAGCACGGCGGGATCGTCGGTCTCGCCCTCCGCGCCGCAGTTCCAGGACCGGTTGTGGCTCTCGCCGTCCCGGTTGTCCTCGCCGTTGGCCTGGTTGTGCTTGTGGTTGTACGACACCAGGTCGTGCAGGGTGAAGCCGTCGTGGCAGGTGACGAAGTTGATGGAGGCCAGCGGCCGCCGTCCGTCGTCCTGGTACAGGTCGGAGGAGCCGGTCAGCCGGGAGGCGAACTCCGCCAGCGCGCGCGGCTCGCCCCGCCACAGGTCCCGTACGGTGTCGCGGTACTTGCCGTTCCACTCCGTCCACAGCGGCGGGAAGTTGCCCACCTGATAGCCGCCCTCGCCCACGTCCCACGGCTCGGCGATCAGCTTCACCTGGGAGACCACCGGGTCCTGCTGCACCAGGTCGAAGAACGACGACAGCCGGTCCACCTCGTGGAACTGGCGAGCCAGGGTCGCGGCGAGATCGAAGCGGAATCCGTCGACATGCATCTCGGTGACCCAGTACCGCAGCGAGTCCATGATCAGCTGAAGGACGTGCGGGGACCGCATGAGCAGGGAGTTCCCGGTGCCCGTGGTGTCCATGTAATAGCGGCGGTCGCCGGTGAGGCGGTAGTAGGAGAGGTTGTCCAGGCCCCGGAAGGACAGCGTCGGGCCCAGATGGTTGCCCTCGGCGGTGTGGTTGTAGACGACGTCCAGGATCACCTCGATCCCGGCCTCGTGCAGCGCCTTGACCGCCGACTTGAACTCCAGGACCTGCTGGCCGCGGTCGCCCCAGGAGGCGTAGGCGTTGTGCGGGGCGAAGAAGCCGATGGTGTTGTAGCCCCAGTAGTTGTTCAGGCCCATGTCCACCAGACGGTGATCGTTCACGAACTGGTGGACGGGCATCAGCTCCAGCGCCGTCACCCCCAGTTCGGTCAGATGCTCGATGACCGCCGGGTGCGCGAGCGCCGCGTAGGTGCCGCGCAGCTCCTCCGGCAGCCCCGGGTGACGCATGGTCAGGCCCTTCACATGGGCCTCGTAGATCACCGTGTGGTGGTACCCGGTGCGCGGGCGCCGGTCGTCGCCCCAGTCGAAGTAGGGGTTGACCACGACCGACGACATGGTGTGCGGCGCCGAGTCCAGGTCGTTGCGCTCGTCGGGCGCGCCGAAGTGATAGCCGTACACCTCCTCGCCCCAGTGGATCGAACCGCTGACCGCCTTGGCGTACGGGTCGAGCAGCAGCTTCGCGGAGTTGCAGCGCAGCCCGCGCTCGGGGGCGTACGGCCCGTGCGCCCGGAAGCCGTACCGCTGCCCCGGCATCACACCCGGCACGTACGCGTGCCGGACGAACGCGTCGCTCTCCCGCAGTTCCACCGCCGTCTCCGAGCCGTCGTCGTGCAGCAGACACAGCTCTACTCGGTCCGCGGACTCCGTGAAGACCGCGAAATTCGTGCCGGCGCCGTCGTAGGTGGCACCGAGTGGATACGCCTCTCCAGGCCAGACCTGCATGGACACGACTCTTTCAGGTGGAGCGCGCCGCCGGGGGCGCCTTGGCTCCGAGTCTCCCCGAAAGTGATGGAACCACCTATGACTTACGTCCCTCTTACCGGGCGACCAGGCATATCCCGTATGCCGAACCAGTGGGGCAAACACATACTCCCGGGGACCCAGGGGGAGTAGGGGGAACGAGTGCGCAGGACAGTGCACCGCCATCTGGGCAAGGTGGTGGCCGGTGCGGCCATCGCCTTGGCCGGGACCGCGGCCATGGTCGCGGTCACACTGCCGGGGACGGCAGGGGCGGACGACACGGGAGGCACGAACACGGGGGCCCGGCAGGGCGCCCAGGGGCAGGCGCAGGGCGAGGGCCAGGACCAGGCCGTCGAGCCCGGCGTCGTCCAGGAAGCACCGGCCGACGGCGACAAGGGCACGGGGCGCGACCCGCTCACCGACGACGAACTGACCCGCGTCGAGCAGATCGCGCTCAACCAGCAGCTGTTCCGGTCCAGCGAGGACGTCGACGGGGACCGCGGTCCCCAGCGGCTCGGCATCGACCTCGCCGAGCCGGAGGCCGACGAGCTCGACGACCCGTCCGCGCCCCGGCGCGCCGACGTGACGTTCTACGACTACAAGGACGACACGCTGGTCATCAAGACGGTCAACCTCGACACCGGCAAGGTCGAGCGGACCGGCACCGAGCGGGGCGTCCAGCCGCCGCTCAGCCGCTCCGAGAACACCGAGGCCGTGAAGATCCTGCTGGCCAGTCCGCTGAGCGCGGGTCTGAAGGCGGACTACAAGGACGCCACCGGCAAGGAGCTGACCTCACCGGACCAGCTGGAGATCGACAGCATGGTCTTCCGGGCCGCTCCGGGCGCCCAGCCCGCGGCGCTCGACAAGTGCGGTGAGCACCGCTGCGCGCGGCTGTTCCCGAAGGCCCTCAACGGCCCGTGGATCGACATGCGGCACCTGGTGATCGACCTGAGCGCCCGCACGGTCGCCGAGCTCGACCGCTGATCAGCTCACCTTTTCGAGCACCCTTCCGACTTCACTCCTTATGCAAGGGAGTCCATTCTTCATGCGCGTCAACAGAGTGAGCCGTGCCCGCACGCGGACGGCCCTGGCCGCCTTCGCCGTGGCCGGCCTGACGGCGGGCGCGGCCGCGGGCGCCGGACCGGCCACCGCCCAGCCCAAGGCGGCGCCCGCCGCCGCTCCGGACTGCTCCGCGGCCTACCGCATCGAGCAGAAGCTCTCCAACGGCACGACCTGGCGCATGTGCTGGCGCCACGAGGCCATGTCCGGGATGGTCCTGGAGGACATCACCTACCAGCCGCCCGGCGAGAGCAAGCCGATCAAGGTGCTCAACAGCTCCAAGATCGCCCAGATCCACGTGCCGTACGACGACGGCTCGGAGGAGTACGACGACGTCACGGGCTACTACTTCGGCGACGGTCTGGAGAACCTGGCCCCGGGCGAGTGCCCGGGCGGCACCATCAGGACCGTCAAGGTGCGCGCGCCCGAGTCCACCGACACCCGCAACGTCAAGGGCCTGTGCACCACGACACGCGCGCGCGGGCACGCGTACCGCATGCTCAACCAGCCCATGGAAGGCGGCCAGAAGCTCTACCAGAAGCAGGGCAAGGACCTGCTCGTCTACGCCGTCAACAAGGTCAGCTGGTACGAGTACATCACCGAGTGGCGCTTCTCGGACGACGGCACCATCCACATGAACGCCGGCGCCACCGGCAGCCTGGCGCCGCAGGACTACGACGCCGCGGACGGCCGGGGCTGGCCGATAGGCAAGGGCCCCAAGGCCAGGGCCCTCAGCCACAGCCACAACGTCTTCTGGAAGCTCAACTTCGCTCTGGACGGCTCCTCCAAGGGCCGTATCGAGCAGTACGACTCGAAGGTCAGCCCGCAGGCCCCGGGCGACCGTGCGCCGACCAACAAGACCACCCGCACCCAGATCACCAAGGAAGCCGCGGGCGACGCCAAGAACATGCGCTGGTGGCGCGTGGTCAGCGCGACCGGAAAGAACAAGGACGGCCACCCCCGCTCCTACGAACTGGTCGCCGGTCCCAACGCCAAGTACACCGGCCGCGCGTTCACCAAGCACGACGTGTACTTCACGCAGTACAACAAGTGCGAGCAGTACGCCAGCAACAACAAGGGCAACTGCCCCACCGGGCACCCCAAGTCGGTCGACAAGTGGGTTGACGGCCAGGCCCTGACCAACCCCGTGATGTGGGTGAACGTGGGCTTCCACCACATCGCCCGGGACGAGGACCAGCAGCCCATGCCGGTCCACTGGCAGGGCTTCTCGCTCGCCCCGCGTGACGTCACCGCTATGAATCCGCTCACTCCAGCCGAGTTGGCCGGAGCGAACGGCCGCCTCGACTGAGGCAGTTGGGAAACGACCCTGTCCATCCGGCTGCACCGCCGACCGGTCCCGGAGTACCCTTCCTTGATCGTTGGGACGGGGATGCTCGGGGGAGCGGAAGGCGGTGCGCGGGTGGGCTCGGGAGGGCTGGAGCTGCCCCCTGGTGACGAGGGTCACGAGGGGAACTCCACAGACGTCCCGCCCGGCACGGTGCCCCTGGCGCGTCCCATGGACGCCGGCGCCGGCGCCATCGGACCGGAGCTGGACTGGGACGCCGACGCCTGGCGCGAGGTACGCACCCGCGCTCAACGGGCCGGCCGGGCCTACATCTGGCTGAACCTCGTCGAGCAGCGGCTGCGCGCGGTCGTGGCCGCTGTACTGCGTCCCATCTACGAACCCGTCCACGGCGACGACTGGGTGGTCGCGGCGGCCGGACCCGCCGGACAGGAATGGGTGCAGCGCGCCGTCGCCGTACGCGAAGTCAGCCGCCGCAAGGGCTACTTGCTGGACCCGGCCGACGACAACGTCCTCAGCTTCCTGACGCTGCCGCAGCTGCGCGAGCTGATGGTGCAGCACTGGCCGTGCTTCGAGCCCTATCTGGACGAGCGCCGGGACGTCGAACTCGCCCTGGACGAGCTGGAGGTGACCCGCAACGTCGTCTCCCGCAACCGGGCGCTCTCCGAGGCGGTCCTGGGCCAGGCGGAACGCGCCTCGGCGCGGCTGCTGGACGCCCTCGGCGCGGGCGGTGACGTCCCCTCCGCGCGCCGGCTGCCGGTCGACGCGGTCGAGGACCTGGTGGGCGACCGGTACGGCGATGTGGTGGCCGTCCACCCCGACCGGGTGCGGCTGCTGCGGCAGTTCCCGGCCGAGGACATCTTCGGCGGGGCCCGCCGCCTCGACGCGCTCGGCATCGGTCTCAATCTCCTGGTCCAGAACTTCTCCGGGCGGCGCCTGGTGCGCCTCGCCGAGTCCGGCTGCCGGGTGCGGCTGCTGTTCCTCAACCCGGCCTCCAGCGCGGTCAAGCGGCGCGAGCGGGAACTGGGCATCAAGCGCGGGGAACTGAGTCGCTCGGTGGAGATGAACATCCTGCACATGCGCCGGGTCCGCGCCCGGCTGCGCGACCCCGGGGCCTTCGAGATCCAGGTCTACGACGAGACACCGCGCTTCACGGCCTACCTCGTCGACGGCGACGGCTCCGACGGCATCGCGGTCCTCCAGTCCTATCTGCGCCGCACCCGCGGCATGGAGGCGCCGGTGCTGGTGCTGCGCGGCGGGAACCGGGTGGTCAAGTCGGGCGAGATGGACGACAGCGGGCTCTTCCCCACATACCGCGAGGAGTTCGAGGTGGCATGGGCGGATTCGCGGCCGGTGTCCTAAATCGTCCGGCGAGTGTCTCGGGGGACGACGCGAGCGTCCCGGGCGTCTCGAGCGTCAAACGGAATGCGGTCCTCTGATTGTCAGTGGCTCATGGGAAGGTGGAGACCACTGGGGGAACGCACCACCAAGAAGGGGGACCGCCCATGGGCTGGCACCGTGAGCTGCTGATCGGATTCGACCTGGAGACGACCGGGACGGATCCGAGCGAGGCGCGCATCGTCACCGGAGCCGTGATAGAGGTCAGGGCCGGACAGACGCTGGGGCGCCGGGAGTGGCTGGCGGATCCCGGCGTGGAGATTCCGGCGGACGCGGTGGCCGTG
The DNA here is from genome assembly GCF_000349325.1 of Streptomyces davaonensis JCM 4913. Taxonomy (GTDB): domain Bacteria; phylum Actinomycetota; class Actinomycetes; order Streptomycetales; family Streptomycetaceae; genus Streptomyces; species Streptomyces davaonensis. The sequence goes on along the minus strand of NC_020504.1, from coordinate 2,535,366 downwards.
CACGGCATCAGCAACGAACGCGCGGCCGCCGAGGGCCGCCCCGCGGACCGGGTGGCGGACGCCATCGCGGACGTCCTGGCGGGGTACTGGAAGACGGGGGTGCCGGTCGTCGCGTACAACGCCGCGTTCGACCTGAGCCTGCTCTCCGCCGAACTGCGGCGCCACGGACTGCCCTCGCTGCGCGAGCGGCTCGGCGGCCATGACCCGGCGCCCGTCATCGACCCGTACACCATCGACCGCTGGGCCGACCGCTACCGCCGCGGCAAGCGGAACCTGGAGGCGGTCTGCGCGGAGTACGGCGTCCGGCTCGACTCCGCCCACGACGCCTCGGCCGACGCCCTCGCCGCGGCCCGGCTCGCCTGCGCCATAGCCGACCGCCACCCCAAGATCGCGGCCCTCGGCCCGGCGGAGCTGCACCGCCGCCAGATCGAGTGGTACGCCGAGTGGGCGGCGGACTTCCAGAGCTTCCTGCGCCGCAAGGGCGAGTCGGACGCGGTGATCGACGGCACGTGGCCCGTCCGGGAACCGGCGGACGAGACGGTCTGATCCTCTCGGCGGCCAACGGGCCCTCGAATCACATGCTCAGGTCCTGATCGTCGGTCATGGCCGGGACGCTAGTGGTGGGGTGTGACATCGGCCGTCGCCGCCGCGACGCGCTCCACGCGCGGCTTTGCCAGCCGCGCGTAGTCGGCGCCCGAGAGGCACAGGGAGCGGTCCAGGCGGGCCGCGTTGAAGTACAGCTTCGGCTGGGCCACCACCTCGGGGTCGGCGACGACTTCGAGGGCGGGGTCGAAGCTGAAGGGGAGGACCGTGCCGGGGACCGAGCGGGCCAGTCGCTCGGCGGTCTCCGGGTCGCTGAAGCCCACGTAGCGCGCCGCGTACAGGTCCCGGACGGCGTCCAGGTCCACCCGGCGGTCCCCGGGGACGACCGCGAGGACGTGCCGGGTGGTGCGCCGGTCGACCTTGACCCGGAGCACGATGCACTTCGCGGCCTGGGAGGCGGGGTGACCGCGCAGCGCGCAGACGGCTTCGGTGGCGCCTTCGGGCTCGTGGTCGAGGAGTCGGTAGTCGATGCGGGAGCTGTCCAGCAGAGCGATCAGACGCTCGTAGGTGTCGTGCTCGTGCGTGTCGTGCTCGGGCATGTGAGGTCCTTTTCGGTTCGCTGTTCCGTTCGGTGGGCGCGCTCCACCGCCTGCCCCCAGTACGTGCCGGTGAGCATCAGCGCGGCGCCGACGCCGGTGAGCACGGTGAGACGCTCACCGCCGAGGGCGATGCCCACCGCGACCGCCCACAGCGGCTCGGTGCCCAGCAGCAGGCTGGCCCGGCTTGCGGAGCTGCGCTGCACGGCCCAGGTCTGCGCCAGGAAGGCGAACACGCTGCAGAACAGGGCGAGATACACCAGCTGCGTCCAGGTGGCGGCGTCGGCCCGGACGAGGGTCGGCAGGTCGGCCCCGGCCGCCGGAAGGAAGAGGACGGTCCCGACGAGGGTCTGCACCGTCGTCAGATGCAGCGGACGGATCGCCCGGCCGACGGTGAGCCGCCCGACCAGGACCACATGCCCGGCCCGCACCACCGCCGCGCCGAGCATCAGCAGATCGCCGAGGCGCGGCGCGTGGAAGCCGTTGCCCGACATCAGCAGGCCGACGGCGAGGACACACACGCCGGTGGCGGCGTAGAAGGCGGGCGGGAGTCCGCCGGAGCGGCCGGCGCGGTCGAGGAGCGGGGTGAGCACGATGGTCAGGCTGATGATGAGCCCGGCGTTGGCGGCGGTGGTGTGGGCGACGCCGTACGTCTCCACGATCAGCACCGCCGCCTGGGTCAGCCCCAGCGGCACCCCGGCGCGCAGTTCCTCCCGGGTCCAGCGGCGCGCTCCCCGGCGGGAGAGGCAGAGGCCGAGACAGGCGAGCGCGGACAGGGCGTAGCGGGCGAACAGCACCAGCAGGACGGGCAGGGCGGCGGTGGCGGTCTGGGCGGAGAGGTAGCTGGATCCCCAGACGATCGCGACCAGCAGGAGTACCGCATCGGTACGGCGGACGTCGGACACCCCCTTACGGTGCCCTGGGACGTCCCTGAAGCCCAGTGCCAGTTTCTTAAACGATCTTTTAGCACTCCTACATCGAGTTCCTACACTGGGAGGATGGACGAACGGCAGCTGAGGATCCTGCGCGAGCTGGGTGAGCTGGGCAGTGTCACGGCGGTCGCCGAGGCGTTGCTGGTGACTCCGTCGGCCATCTCCCAGCAGCTCCGGCTGCTCCAGCGGGCGATCCCGGTACCGCTCACCGAGCGGCAGGGCAGACGGCTGGTACTGACCGATGCCGGGCAGGCGCTGGCGGGCGCCGCCGTGGAGGTGGAGACGGCGCTGGCGCGCGCCCGGGGCAGTGTCGAGGAATTCGTGGGGCGCCCGGACGGGGAGGTGTCGGTGGCGGCGTTCCACAGCGCGGGCGGCGCCTTCTTCCCGCTGCTGCTGCGGGCGCTGGCCGGTCCCGGCAAGCCGGTGCCGAGGCTCGCCGACGAGGACGTAACGCAGGAGGACTTTCCGCGTCTGACGCGGGAGTACGACATCGTCCTCGCCCACCGCCTGGAACATGCCCCGCCCTGGCCGGACACGGTGACGGTGACCACGCTGCTGCGTGAACCGCTGGACGTGGCCATGCCCAAGGAGCACCCCCTGGCGGCGAAGCGCCGGGTCACGCCGCGCGATGTGGCCGATGAGCCGTGGATCACCGTGCACGACGGGTTCCCGGTGATGGCGACGATCGACGCCATCGCGGCGGCCGCCGGGCGCCGACTCCATCTCGCCCACCGCATCAACGAGTTCGCGGTGGTGGCCGAGGCCGTGGCCGCCGGAGGAGGCATCGCCCTGATGCCCCGCTGGACCGTGCGCCCGCACCCCGCCCTGACCCTCAGACCCCTCAGCGGAGTACGGGCGAGACGCCACATCGACGCCCTGTACCGCCCGGAACGCCTCGCGCGAAAGGCGGTCCGCACGGTCTTGACCGAACTTCGCCACGCGGCCCGCTCGATCCAGGCGCCCGAGGCCTGAGCCCGCGCCCTCCCGGTCGCCGGGCCGGCCGGCGCCGTAGGTCCACCACGCTCAGAACGGATACCACCGCACCGTCTCGTCCCCGTCCCGCAGGGAGGCCACCCGGCGCCGGAACTCCGCCAGGGCCTTGGGGTTGCTCGGCGCGTGCTGGGAGACCCAGGCGCAGCTCGCGGTCTCCCGGGCGCCCCGCAGTACCGGGCAGCCCTCCCACTCGCGGACGTCCCAGCCGTAGGCGGCGACGAAGGAGTCGTAGGCCGCGGCAGGCAGGCCGTACCGGTCGCGGGACAGGGCCATGACGACGAGGTCGTGCTCCCGGAAGTCGGTGGAGAAGGTCTCCAGGTCGACCAGGACGGGGCCGTCGGGGCCGACGTGGACGTTGCGGGGGAGGGCGTCGCCGTGGATCGGGCCCGGCGGCAGGTGGGGGGTCAGGCCGTTCGCCGCTGCCGCGAAACCGTCCCGGCGCTCCCGCAGATACGCCGCGTCCGCCGGGTCGATCGCGTCCCCCGCCAGCCGCAGCCAGCGCTCCACCCCGCCGAGCAGATCGCGTGGGGGGAGGGGGAACGGCGGCGCGGGCAGGGCGTGCACGACCCGTAGGAGTTCGGCCAAATCGCGGGGCTCCGCCGGGCGTACCGGATCCGGCAGCCGGTGCCACACGGTCACCGGGTGTCCCTCGGCCAGCAGCGGCTCGGGCTCGGCCGCCCGGACCGCCGGTACGCCCGCCTTCGCCAGCCACAGCGCGATGTCGAGTTCACGCCGGGCCCGGTCCAGCAGCTCGGCGTCCCGGCCCACCTTCACGACCAGGTCACCGGCGGCGAACACGGCGTTCTCGCCCAGGGCGAGGAGGGCGGCGTTCCGCGCCGGACCGGGCAGCACGTCCGCCGCGGCCAGTACCTCACGGGCCCGCGTCTCGTCCATCGTCCGCCTCCATGCCGCCCTCGGTGCGTGGTCATCCGTCGGCCAGTCTCGCATTCGTACAGGTCGGCACGTGTGCGAGGTGTCTTGACGGTTCATGCACCTGTCACGACCATGACCAGGCCCAGTCCGAGATCGTCACGAGCCCCAGCGAGGAGTCGATCGGGTGGCCTTGGTGACCGCGACACGGCGCTCGGCGCCCGGCGGGCCTCGCGCGGGCGGGGCCTGGTTCCTCGTACTGCCCGCGCTGATCCCGATCCTGCTGCTGAGCGTCGGACCGCTGCTGTACGGGATCCTGCTGGCCTTCACCGACTCCCAGTCCGGCCGCACCCAGCCCACCCAGTGGATCGGCGGTCTCAACTTCCGGGATCTGCTGCACGACACCCTGTTCTGGGAGTCGTTCCGGATCGGCCTGGTCTGGGCCGTCGGCGTCACCGTCCCGCAGTTCCTGCTCGCGCTCGGCCTGGCCCTGCTCCTCAACCAGGACCTACGGCTGCGCTGGCTGGCCCGCGCCCTCGCGATCGTCCCGTGGGCCATGCCGGAGGTCGTGGTCGGGGTGATGTGGCGGCTGGTCTACAACCCGGACGCCGGCATCCTCAACGAGACGCTCCGCGACCTGGGCCTCGGCGAGGGCCGCGACTGGCTCAGCGGCCTGGCCACCGCCCTGCCCGCCGTCATCGTCGTCGGCGTCTGGGCCGGGATGCCGACCACCACCGTCGCCCTGCTCGCCGGCCTCCAGAACACCCCGCGCGAGCTGCACGAGGCCGCCGCCATGGACGGCGCGGGCGCCTGGCGCCGCTTCCGGACCGTCACTTGGCCCGCCCTGCGCCCGGTCGCCCTGGCCATCACCGCACTCAACTTCATCTGGAACTTCAACTCGTTCGCGCTGGTCTACGTCCTCACCGGCGGCGGCCCCGGCGGCCGCACCCGGCTGCCGATGCTCTTCGCCTACGAAGAGGCCTTCCGCTACGGCCAGTTCGGCTACGCGGCGGCGATGGGCTGTGTGATGGTCGCCCTGATCTCGATCCTGCTGGCCCTGTTCCTGGTGGGCCGACTGCGAGGAGGAGACGAGTCATGAGGACGAGCACCACGGCCCGGGTCGGCCAGTACGCGGCACTCCTCGCGTATCTCCTGTTCCTCGCCTTCCCCTTCCTCTGGCTGATCTCCACCGCGTTCAAGCCGCCCCGCGAACTCGGCAGCCTGCACCCCACCTGGATCCCCGAGCACCCCACCCTCGACAACTTCCGCCAGGCCTTCGACGAGCAGCCCCTCCTGGAAGCCGCGTCGAACTCCCTGATCGCCGCGTTCTCCGCCGCGCTGATCGCCGTACTGATCGCGACCCCCATGGCCTATGTCATCGCCCGGCACCGCACCCCGCTCGCCCGCGCCGCGACCGGCTGGGTCGTGGTCAGCCAGGCCTTCCCGCTGGTCCTGGTGATCATCCCGCTGTTCCTGGTGCTGAAGGAACTCCGCCTGATCAACTCCCTGTTCGGGCTGATCCTCGTCTACGTCGTCTGGGCGCTGCCCTTCGCGCTGTGGATGCTCGTGGGGTACGTCCGGGCCGTGCCGACCGAGTTGGAGGAGGCGGCCGCCGTCGACGGGGCCGGGCGGCTGCGCACCCTCGTCTCGGTCGTCGCGCCGCTGCTCGCGCCGGGGATCACGGCGACCGCCCTGTTCGCCTTCGTCACCGCCTGGAACGAGTTCTTCTTCGCGCTGGTCCTGCTGAAGACCCCCGAGAAACAGACCCTTCCGGTGATCCTCACCCACTTCATCGGCGCCGAGGGCGTCGCCGACCTCGGCCCGCTGGCCGCGGCGGCCTTCCTCGCGACCCTGCCCTCGCTGCTGATCTTCGCGGTCATCCAGCGCCGGATCACCGGTGGCATGCTTGCCGGGGCGGTGAAGAACTGATGCGCGCCCGCTGGCTCGTCGTCCTCCTTCTTCTCCTCGCGGGCTGCACGAGCGGCGGCGAATCCGCGGACGGCCCGGTGACCCTGCGCTTCCAGTCCCTCGCCTGGCAGGAGGAGTCCGTCGCGGTCAACCAGGAGCTGGTCAAGGAGTGGAACGCCAGTCATCCGGACGTCAAGGTCGAGTATGTCCAGGGCAGTTGGGACAGCGTCCACGACCAGCTGCTGACCGCCTTCGAGGGCGGCGAGGCGCCGGACATCATCCACGACGCCTCCGACGACCTCGCGGACTTCGCCTACGGCGGCTATCTCGCCGACCTGACCGACCTGCTGCCCGAGCGGCTCAAGTCCGATATTCCGCAGCGCAGTTGGCAGACGGCGACCTTCGGGGAGGGCGTCTACGGCGTGCCCTTCCTCCAGGAACCCCGGGTCATCGTCGCCAACGCGACCTGGCTGATGGAGTCCGGCGTACGGATCCCCACACCCGAACGGCCGTGGAGCTGGCCGGAGTTCCAACAGATCAGCGAGGAGCTGAGCGGGGGCGGGAAGTACGGCGTCGCCTGGCCGCTGAAGGACCCCGTCTCCGCCACCCTCAACCTCTCGCTGTCCACCGGCGGGCAGTTGTTCCACCGCGGCGCCGACGGAAAGGTCACCGTCCGCTTCGAGGCCGCCGACGAGGTGTTGCCGCGGACCGTCCACGACCAGGTCAACACCGACCGCAGCGCCTCACCCACGACGCTCGGCAGCGGCGGTTCGGACACCCTGCCCGGCTTCTTCGGCGGCCGGTACGCGATGGTTCCGCTCGGCTTCTCCTACCGCCAGCAGATCGTGCAGCAGGCCCCGGAGGGCTTCGACTGGCAGGTGCTGCCCGCCCCGGCGGGCGCGGACGGGCTCACCCAGGGCGTCAGCCCGCAGACCCTCTCCATCGCCGAGGACAGCCCGCACCAGCGGGAGGCGGCCGAGTTCGTCGACTTCCTGCTCCGGCCCGAGAACATGGTCCGGCTGGCCCTCGGCGACTGGATGCTGCCCACCGGCACCGCGGCCCTGAAGGACCCGGCCCTGCACACCGAGAAGCACGACTGGGCCACCGGCACGGCCCTCGCCGACCACCTGCACCCGGCACCCGCCCAGGCCGTACGGGGCTACCCGGAGTGGAAGGACAAGGTGGCCACCCCCGCACTCCAGGAGTACTACAGCGGCGCGATCGACCTCGGTGAGCTGCGCGAGCGGCTGGAGGAGGACGGGAACCTGGTGCTCGCCCGCTATCAGCGCTGACGTAATTCGGTTGTCGGCCCGGACCCCGCCCGCCTAGCGTGCCGTCCGTGGGAGCCTTCAACGCGATCTTCATCTCCGGTCTCGGCCGGGGCTGCACGCACTCCATCCGGATGCGCCGCGGCCTCGGAGCCCTGACCGGCCCGGGGAGCCTCACCCGCTGATCCAGCGACCGCCCCCGCATTCCTTTTCTCTGTCTTCCGGTCAGGGCCTTCGGCTGCCCATCTCCCTTCTCCCGGAAGACAAGGACCGCAGGCCATGGCCCGCCCCACGCGTGTTTCCCGCGCGCTCTCGCAGAACTTCCTCACCGACCGCGCCACCGCCGACCGCTTCGCCCGCATCGCCGTCCCGCCCGGCCACCGCCCCCGACTGTTGCTCGAAGTGGGCGCCGGAAAAGGCGCGTTGACCGCCGTACTCGCCCCCCGCTGCCACGAGCTGCACGCCTACGAGATCGACCCCCGGCTCCTTCCGGGACTGCGCACCCGCTTCTCCGCGACACCCCAAGTGCACGTCATCGGCGGCGACTTCCTCGCCGCCCGGCCCCCGCGCACCCCCTTCGCGGTCGCCGGGAACGTCCCCTTCTCACGGACCGCCGCCATCGTCGACTGGTGTCTGCGCGCCCCAGCCCTCACCGACGCCACCCTGATCACCCAGCTGGAGTACGCGCGCAGACGCACCGGCGACTACGGGAGCTGGACCCTGCTGACCGTGCGGAGCTGGCCGAGCCACGAGTGGCGGCTGGTCGGACGCGTCGCCCGGACCCGGTTCCGGCCCGCGCCCCGGGTGGACGCCGGGATCCTGCGCATCGAGCGGCGCGCCACCCCGCTGCTCGGACCCGCCGAGCGGACGAGCTGGCGGCACCTTGTCGAGCTGGGCTTCTCAGGGGTGGGCGGCTCCCTGCACGCCTCGCTGCGCGGGGCCCATCCAGGGCGCCGGGTGGACGCGGCGTTCCGCGCGGCGGGGCTGGACCGGCGGGTCCTGGTGGGGGAGGTGCCGCCGGAGCGGTGGCTGCGACTGCATCGATCACTGAATGAGTTGTACGAGACGTCTCGTCTCGTTTAGCCTTGTCCCCATGACCTCACCCGCACACATCGCCATGTTCTCCATCGCCGCTCACGGCCACGTGAACCCGAGCCTCGAAGTGATCCGTGAGCTCGTCGCGCGCGGGCACCGGGTCACCTACGCGATCCCGCCCGCGTTCGCCGACAAGGTCGCCGAGGCCGGCGCCGAGCCGAAGCCGTGGAACTCCACCCTGCCCGGACCGGACGCCGACCCGGAGGCCTGGGGCAGCACCCTGCTGGACAACGTCGAGCCGTTCCTGGCCGACGCGATCCAGGCGCTGCCTCAGCTCATTGCGGCCTACGAGGGCGACGAACCGGACCTCGTCCTGCACGACATCACCTCCTACCCGGCCCGGGTCCTCGCCCACCGCTGGGGCGTGCCCTGTATCTCGCTGTCGCCGAACCTCGTCGCCTGGGAGGGCTACGAGAAGGAGATCGCCGAGCCGATGTGGGCGGAGCCGAGGAAGACCGAGCGCGGGCGGGCCTACTACGCCCGCTTCGGCGCCTGGCTGGAGGGGAACGGCGTCACCCTCGACCCGGACCGGTTCGCTGGCCGCCCCGACCGCTCTCTGGTGCTGATCCCGAAGGCGCTTCAGCCCAACGCCGACCGGGTCGACGAGAGCGTGTACTCGTTCGTCGGCGCCTGCCAGGGCGACCGCACCGCCGAGGGGGAGTGGCAGCGGCCCGCCGGGGCCGAGAAGGTCGTCCTCGTCTCGCTCGGCTCGGCCTTCACCAAGCAGCCCGGCTTCTACCGGGAGTGCGTCAAGGCCTTCGGGGAGCTGCCGGGCTGGCACCTGGTACTCCAGATCGGCCGCCATGTCGACCCGGCCGAGCTGGGAGACGTACCGGCGAACGTCGAAGTGGCGTCGTGGGTGCCGCAGTTGGCCGTACTGAAGCAGGCCGACCTGTTCGTCACCCACGCCGGCGCCGGCGGCAGCCAGGAGGGCATGGCCACCGCCACCCCGATGATCGCCGTACCGCAGGCCGTGGACCAGTTCGGGAACGCGGACATGCTCCAGGCGCTCGGTGTCGCCCGGCAGTTGCCGACCGAGGAGGTCACCGCCGAGGCGCTGCGGGAGACCGCGCTCGCCCTCGTGGAGGACCCCGAGGTGGCCCGGCGCCTGAAGGAGATCCAGGCGCAGATGGCCGAGGAGGGCGGCACGCGCCGCGCGGCCGACCTCATCGAGGCCGAACTGCCCACGCGCTGAACATGACCGAGGGCCCGTCGACTCCCCCGAGAGTCGACGGGCCCTCAGCCCTTTACCGGGTCACGATCAGACCGGGACGCGCTCCCCCTCGTCGTCCCGCGCCTGCCGGGTGACCACCTCGGGCGACTCGTCGTGGGTGAGGTCCGGCAGCCGGTTCATCCACTTGGGCAGGTACCAGTTGCGCTCGCCCAGCAGCGCCATGACCGCCGGGAGCAGCACACCCCGGATGATCGTCGCGTCGATCAGCACCGCGGCCGCGAGGCCGACACCCATCTGCTTCATCGACTGCATGGACAGCGTGCCGAAGATCGCGAACACGGCGACCATGATGACCGCTGCGCTGGTGACGACACCCGCCGTGGTGACCACGCCGTGCTTGATCGCCTCGTTGGTCGAACGGCCCTTCATCCGCGCCTCGCGGATCCGCGAGACCACGAACACGTGGTAGTCCATGGACAGGCCGAACAGGATCACGAAGAGGAACAACGGCAGCCAGGTGATGATGGCGCCGACGCCCTCCGCGCCCACCAGGGACGCGCCCCAGCCGTGCTGGAAGACGGCGACCAGGATGCCGTAGGCCGCGCCCACCGACAGGAGGTTCAGCGCGATCGAGGTGATCGCGATGGTCAGCGAGCGGAAGGACAGCAGCATCAGCCCGAAGGCGAAGACCACGACGAAGGCGAAGACCGGGACCACCGCGCCCGCCAACTGGTCGTTGAAGTCCGCCGAACCGGCCACCTGTCCGCTGATCGGCGCCTCGACGCCGTCCACCTTGCCGAGGGTGGCGGGCCGTACGTCGTCGCGCAGCTTGTCCAGGCTCTCTTCCGCCTTGTCGAGGTCGGAGCCGCCGACCAGCGGGACGTAGACGAAGGCGATGTTCTGTGCGTCGTGCAGCTTGATCTCGACCGGCCCGCGCGAGGCGCCCGAACTGATCGCCAGCTCGCGGAAGTCGGCCAGGGCGCCCTGCACCTCGGCGGAGTTGATGTCGTCCGCCTTGACGACCACCTCGGCCGGCTCGGAACCGCCCGGGAAGGCCTCGTTGACCCTGTTGTACGTCTGCACGATCGGCAGCGAGTCGCCGAACTCCTGGTCCAGCGTGAGGTTCTGGGTCTTCATGCCGAGCGCGGGAGCGGCGATGGCCAGCAGCGCACCGGCCGCGACGACGACCGAGATGACCGGCCGCGCGAGCACGGCCTTGAGGACGGCCGTCCAGAACCGGCTGTCGCGGTTGGCGTTGCCCCGCTTGCGGCGGAGCTTGCTCTCCGGGTGCAGGAAGGGGATCTTGCCCTTCTCGACCCGCTCGCCCAGCAGGGACAGCAGCGCCGGCAGCACGGTCACCGAACCGACCATGGCGACCGCCACGACCATCAGCGAGGCCAGGCCCATCGCCTCGAACTCGGCGAGCCCGGTGAACAGCATGCCCGCCATCGCCACGCACACCGTGACACCGGAGACGATGATCGCGCGGCCACTGGTGGCGGCGGCGACCATCAGCGCGGTCCGGGAGTCCCGGCCGGCAAGGCGCTCCTCGCGCTCCCGGCGCAGATAGAACAGGCAGTAGTCGACGCCGACAGCCAGACCGACCAGCAGCATCACGGAGTTGGCGGTGTCGCTCATCGGCATGACATGGCTGACGACGCCCATCAGGCCCATCGTCGCCATGATCGCGGTGACCGCCAGCAGCACCGGCAGAAGCGCCGCCACCAGGGCACCGAAGGCGATGAGCAGAATGCCGAGCGCCACCGGCACCGCGGAGTACTCGGCCTTCTGGAAGTCGTCCCCGAACGCGTCGTCGAACGTCTTCATCATGCTCGCGCCGCCGATCTCCTCGATCCGCAGCGACTCATGGTCCTTCTGGACGTTCTCGACCGCCTTGAGCACCGGCTCGACGCGCTCACCCGCGGTGTCGGAGTCACCGCGCATGTCGAACTGCACCAGCGCGCTGCGGCCGTTCTCGGAGATCGTCTCCGTGTCGTACGGCGAGGTCACGTCGGTCACCTTGCCGGTGCCCTCGACCGCCTCGATGACGGCGGCGACGGCGCTGCGGAACTCTTCGTCGGTGGCCTTGAGCGAACCGTCCTTCGCCTGGATCAGGACGGTCTCACCGGCCGGCTCCTCGATCCCCGCGTCCTCGACGATCTTGGCGGCGGTGTGTGTCTCGCCCTTCAGTTGGTCGCTGTCCTTGACGTCCACCCGGCCGGCCGCCGAACCGAGCCCCATCGCCAGGACGACGAACAGCACCCAGATGCCGACGGCAGCCCATCGGTGCCGGGCACTCCAGCCGCCTGCCCTGGCGGCGAGACCCCGCACCCGTATGTCTCCGTTCCCCATGATGGGCTTGCCCCCTCGTGCGCGGTGGCAGCCCGGCGCCGCCACCTTTCCGTTCGAAGGTATGGGGCGGATAAAGGCATCTCATCGTGCTGCTCGGTGAAGTGACCGTGGCGGGAATCATCCCCCTGGACCCCGTTCTCTCCCCACTGGGGAGGAGGCGGCCCCTTACATCTATTTGGGGACTCTTTGTGTTTACGAAAGCTTGTTGTGTAAGTCACAGGCGCGTGTAGTGGTTGATCGAAACCCCCTGGATCCGCCAGAGTTCAGCGCAGTCCGCCGCTGCGGACCCGGCCGTCGTGCCCGCCCCCACGGGGCACGACGGCCACCTAGGGTGTGCGCATGACGACGACGTATGCGGCGCTGCTGCGGGGGATCAACGTGGGCGGCGCCAAGAAGGTCCCGATGGCCGAACTGCGGACCCTGCTGACCGGCCTCGGCCTCGCCGACGTGCGCACGTACCTCCAGAGCGGCCAGGCCGTCTTCGCCGCCGGCCAGGGCGACGCGCGGTCCTGGACCGCGAGGATCACGGAGGCGATCGAGCAGCACTTCGGGTTCACGGTCGACGTCATCGTCCGTGACCACGCCTACCTCGCGGCCGTCGTCGACGCCTGCCCCTTCCCGGCCGCCGAGCTGGAGGGCAAGCAGCTGCACGTCACGTACTTCTCCGCGCCGGTCGACGAGGAGCGCTTCGCCGGGATCGACCGGTCCGCCTTCCTGCCGGAGGAGTTCCGCCTCGGCGACCGCTGCCTCTACCTCTACGCCCCGGACGGCCTCGGCCGCTCCAAGCTGGCCGAGCAGCTCGCCAAACCCCGGGTGACCAAAGGACTGACCGCCACCAGCCGCAACTGGAACACGGTGGTCAAACTCATGGAGATGACCGGCAGTTAGCCCGGTCGGCCGTGCGAGGCTCGTCCCATGCGATACATCATCATCGGAGCAGGGGCCGTCGGCGGGGCCATCGGCGGCCGGCTCGCGGGGGCGGGGCACGAGGTCGTACTGGTGGCGCGCGGCGCACACCTGGCAGCGCTGAGAGAGCACGGGCTGCGGCTCACCGTGCCGGACGGCGAGTACGTCCACCGGCTCCCGGCCGTCGAGGACCCGGCCGAACTCGGCCCGCTGCGCCCCGACGACGTGCTCTTCCTCGCCGTGAAGACCCAGGACGGCGCGGCCGCGCTCCGGACCTGGGGAGCGGCCCCCGTCGAGGGCGGCGGCACGGCCGCCGAGCGACTGCCCGTGCTGTGCGCGCAGAACGGCGTGGAGGGCCCACGCCTGGCCCTGCGGGTCTTCCGCCAGGTGTACGGCGTCTGCGTGTGGCTGCCCGCCACCTTCCTGGAACCCGGCGTGATCTCCGCACCCTGCATTCCGCTCACCGGGATCCTGCACCTCGGCCGCTACCCGCACGGCACCGACGACACCCTCCACAGCATTTCCGCCGACCTGGAGAAGGCCCACTTCGAGGCGCCGGTGGTGCCGGACGTGGCCCGCTGGCAGTACGCCAAGCTGCTGCTCAACCTCGGCAACATGCTGGAGGCCGTCACCGGCCCGGTGGCGAGCGACGAGGCGATCGCCTTCAACCGCAGGGTGCGGGCGGAGGCCGTGGCCGTCCTCGACGCGGCCGGCATCGCGTACGCGAGCGCCGAGGAGCAGCAGGCGGTCCGGGACGGCAAGGTCACTCCGGTGCCACTGGGCGGCGCCACGCGCCGCGGCGGCTCCTCCTGGCAGTCGCTGGCCCGGGGAACGGGCACGATCGAGGCCGACTACCTCAACGGGGAGATCAATCTCCTCGGCCGCCTGCACGGCATACCGACCCCGCTGAACGAACTGCTCCAGCAGCTCGCGAACACGTTCGCGCGGGAGGGACGCGCACCCGGTTCGATGCCGTTGGAAGAGCTGATCGGGATGGCCAACTCCACGACAAATGGCCCTCGTTGTCCCTAAAGTGAGAGCCGCGGGACTTCGGCAACAGGGGGGCGGGTCAGCGTGGCGGGCAGAGTCTTACCCGTGTTGCCGCAGTACCGAAAGGACGGCGTGACGCGCCGGTTCTGCGCCACGGTCCACCTGTACGACGACCTCGCCCGTGACATCGACCGCGACCTCACCGGCGACCGGCTCACCGCGATCGGACTCACGCTCGGCATCAACTTCGTGGCCGTGGCCCGGCATGCGCGGGCGGCGGTACGGCGCCGGAAGGTGCTCGACCGCCAACTCGCCGTGCTGGGCGCCCTGTTCGTCGGCTCGCTGCTGGTGGCCCTGTGGTCCCTGCTCGCCGGTCACGGCTCCCTGGTCATGGTCGCGGTCTACGGCCCCGCGGGCGTCCTCGTCGTCACCTGGGGCCTCGTCCGGCACACGCAGGCCCGGGCCAGGGGCGCGGCTCAGCAGGTGTACCACGGCGCCGAGAAGTCGGAGACGCTCGCCCCGCCCGTCGAACAGGACGCCGAGGCGCGACTGCACGAGCTGAAGCGTTCCAACGTGCTGCCTTACGCCGACGAGACGGCGTTCGTCAATCCGTTCGTCGGCAGCGGCACGCGGCTCCAGGAGAGGGAGATCATCTGGGGGCCCATCGACGTCAGCGAGCCTGCCGAGGGCCCGGGCGGCACCAAGCTCGCCATCGCCGACTTCGACGCCATCGATCTGCACACCTACGTCGCCCGGCAGATGGAGAGCATCTCCGGCCTGGACGGACTGCGCACCAGGAACCGGCTCTACGTCGTCGGCAGCAACGCCTACCTGCTCCCGGAGCTGGTCCCCGACCGGACCAAGCGCCCGAACGCGCACGTCTCCAAGCTGCTGGTCCAGGCCGGTCTGGAAAAGCGCGGTGCGGGCATGCGCACCCACCTCTGTCTGGAGCGCGTCGGCGAGGGCGGACGGCTCATTGTCTCCATGTATCTGCGGGCGATACTCGCCAAGCCCAGCCTCAGCTGGGAAGTGGCCGCCTACGCGATTCCGCCGCTCGAAGCCCGCTTCTACGAGGTCGGCACCCTCCCGCTGGCCCGCTTCGACCGCTGGTGGAGCCTTTTCAAGTACGCCACCACCCACACCTGGCCCGAACTGAGCGGCGCCCCGAGCCGTATGGTGGAGCGCTCACGCTGGCTGTACAAGAACGAGCGCGCACTGCGCAAGCTGCGCCGCAAGGTCAGGAACCAGCACCTCATCGTCGACTACGGCGCCGCCACCAGCCTGCGCGAGCTGCACGGCGACTGGGAGCAGGCGGGCTACGCGGAGCGCATGGACGCGCTGGACTACCTGGTCCGCCTTCAGCAGGGCGTGCTGACCGCGACCGAGCGCTTCCTGAAGGACCACAACGTCGACACGAGTTCCTTCGACAACGCGCAGAAGATCATCACGCAGAACTACCACGTCAACAACGTCAACGGGCCCGCCATCTTCGGCGCCGGCGGCACGCAGCACAACAACGGCCCCCAGGGCGGCGGGCCGCAGGGCGGGAGCGGGGGCGGGGGCGGCGGGAAACCGTCGGCGAAGCCCTGACTCGGGAACGGAACAGGAGCCGGTACATGGGCAGCAACTACCACATCAACAACGTCAACGGCCCGGCCATCTTCGGTGACAACGGCCGTATGGAGATCAACAACGGCACCGACGCCGCGACCCTGCTGCGGCTGGCCGACCAGCTGGTCGAGCGGCTGCGGGTGGAGAGCCCCGCGCTGGTCCCGCAGGCCCAGGTCATCCAGGGCGAGCTGGCCGGATCCGGGCAGGACGGCCGTACGGCCGACCGGGGGCGGATCCGGGCGGCCCTGGAGACCATCGGCATCGGGGTCGCGGCGGGCAGCGGCGGGCTCGCGCTGGCCCAGGAGATCGGACGCGTCCTGGGCCTGTGAGCTACTTGGCGCGCACCACTGCCCGTACCCCGCCCCCGAGGTCCAGCTCCAGACCCGAGCGCAGCGGTACGGTCTGGCCGGGGGCGACCTGCTGGGACGTACCGTCCGTGCGGGTGCCCGTCCAGGTCTCCTGCGAGCGGTTGGCGATGCCGAACCGCCCCGGCTTGGCCGGGTGCTCGACCAGCTCCGCCACCAGGCTCTGGTCCGAGCAGTCGTGCCGGGCCGGTTCCGGCTGGAGATGGTGGGCCTGCACCCGGGCCGAGCGGCGCAGCCGGATGTGATGCTCGGCGCGCGGCGGCGGGGTCGTCACCGTCAGCCGCGGCGGCAGCATCAGCCGCGTCCCGCACCCCCAACAGGCCCGCGGCGGCGGTTTCTCGCCCGGCTCGGTCATGTTCTGGCGCCCGCAGGAGGCGCACTCCACCACCGAGTCCAGCACCGCCCGCAGCGCGTTGCGCCACTCCGTCTCGCGCACCCGGGCCGCGGGGTCCCGCAGGCCGGTGGTGAAGCTGCGGACGAAGAGGTCCTGGAGGGTGCCGACGGCCGCGTCCCAGGTCGCCAGCACCGTCGCGTGCTCCATCGGGTCGGGCGCGTTGGAGTCGTCCGCCGGATCGAACACGAACAGCGGGCTCTTGCCGTACAGCCGCTTCTCCGCCGCATCGTCCAGGCAGTGGATGCCCAACTCCCGCCTGCCCTCCAGCGGATGATGGTTCATCAGCAGCATGAACAGCAGCACGGCCAGCGAGTGCAGATCGGACTGGGTGCCCGGGTGGGCGCCCGGCTCGGCGCACACCAGCTCCGGGGCCATGAACTTCATCGTCCCCGAGATCCCGCTCGCGTCGCCCTCCACCACGGCGTTGTCGTTGTCGCAGATCAGTACGTCACCGGTGGCCGGATCGAGGAAGACATTGCCCCAGGAGATGTCCCGGTAGGCGATGCCGCGTGAGTGCAGCGCCTGATACGCCTCCACCGTGTAGAGACAGGCCGTCAGCAACGCCCGGGTGCTGGTGCGCAGTTGGCGGCGGAACAGATCGGGCAGTCCCTTGAAGCGCTCCGGTCGCAGTCCCATCAGATAGCCGAACGAACTCCCCTGCGCGGGCACATACGCCTCGGGCCACAGGAACCGGTCGTCGTCGAAGTCCCGCTCCACCAGCTCCTGGACGATCGCCTCCTGCTGCGGTGTCGCACACGTCGGGTAGTACCACTTCAGGGCCTTGTCCCCGGCCGCCGTGCGCACCCGGTACACCTCGCCCTGGCCACCGGCGCCCAGCATCCCGATGATCTCGACCTCGTCGCCGTTGTCCACGGCCAGCCGTGTCCCGCTGTCGAGCATGCCGCTCATCGCTCAACTCTCCGTCTTCTGTTCCGTTTCCAGTGCCAGGTGTTCCGGCCGCAGCGCGGCCACCAGCGTCGTGTCGTCCCCGGAATACCGCGAGGCATGCCGCAGCCACTCGGGCAGCACGGCCCGCACCCCGTCCGCGCCCTCGTCCGTCAGCCGGTCGTCCAGACCCACGACGAACTCCCGGTACCCGTCCGCCGAGGCGAAACTCTTCGACAGACCGTCCGTCGACAGCACGACGAGACGCGGCCCGCGCGCCTCGTCGAACAGGGGTGCCCAGTGCGTGCGCACCGCACGCCAGGCCTGGGCGCCGCACAGCGACTCCGTCTCGTCGCCCAGGTCCTCCTCGGCCGGGGCCAGCGGCCGCAGCAGCTCACCGTCGTGCTCGACCACCGCGAGATCGCCGTCACCGATCTGCCACGCCACGAACAGCCACGGCGTCAGCACGGCGCCGATCAGGGTGGTGCCGTACAGCAGCAGCTTCTCGCCCGCCTCCGGCTCGGGCGCGTCGCCGTCGGCGACCGAGCGGTGCCGGTCCCAGTGACCGAGCGCCGCCGACCGCCACTCGTGCACCAGGGCACGCGGGAAGTCGTCGCGGGCGTAGGCCATCAGCCGGGCGAGCCGCCCCGGTTCATGGCAGTCCCGGGCCGCCCGTCCGAAGGCCGCCGCCAGTCCCACGAACCGGTCCACGGCGAACCGCGCCCCCAGCTCGCTGCGGGCGTGCACCGCCGAGCCGTGCCCGTCGGCCACCGCCAGCACCAGCGGCTCGTCCCCGGCGCCGGTGCCCTCACAGGCCCACCAGTCCTGGTTGCACCGCTTGCCGACGCCCTGCACGCTGTCGCCCATCGTGTCCCAGCGCCGCACCCCGAGCGTCACCACACGTCGTCATCGTCATCGTCGTCCAGCACCGGCGGCGCGTACGGCTGCTTCGCCAGCGGGTCGGCCGCGCCCGCCACCGGCTGCGAGGCCGCCTTCACGGCCGCCGTGGAGGCCCAGCGGATCGCCGCCGCGAGCTGCTTGGGGCTGTTGGCGTCCAGCGGCTGGAGCTCGGGATTGCCGAGGAACTCCTGGAGGACCGCGCGGTCGGCGTCGGCGCCGATCGCGATGGCGACCCGGACCGCCTTACGGCCCCACGGCGTCGCGTCGATCGCCTTCAGACCGGCCTTCCAGTCGTCCGTGGGCACCCCGTCCGACACCAGCGCCAGCACCGGCTTCAAGGCTCGCTGCGGCATCGGCGGGCTCTGGAGCTCCCGGGAGACCAGGGTGAGCGCCTCGCCGAGGTTGGTCGTGCCGTCCACCTGGACGTCCTGCCAGGTGAAGTCGTCGACCGGGACCGGGGTCTGATGGTGCCACTGCGCCGTCGTGGAGAACTTGACGGTGCGCAGCAGGAGTTGGGCGGCCGGGTTGTCGTGCGCCACCGCCCGCATCTCCGGGATCGCTTCTCTGATCGCGTAGTTGAGCTGGCCGATCTTCTCGCCCTGCATCGAGTACGAGCAGTCGAGCAGCCAGATGAAGTGGACCGGCCGGTTGGCCATGGCCCCGCCGGGAATGTCGCTCACGCCGTTTCCTCTCCTTGAGTCGTCACAGTCGGGCCAGCAGCCACTGCGCCAGCCCCACCAGGCCGAGCACTGTCAGCACGATGGAGGCGACGAACACGCTTGCCACGGCCCGCCGCCAGCGCCCGATGGACGGTGTCACCTGGGTCATGCCGGGGTCCTCTCGCGGTCACGGATGCCGCGCAGCCGGATCCTGCGCTCCTTGGGTCCAGCGGTGCCGCCCGGCCCGACCAGCGCTCCGGTGCGCAGTCCCGAGGCGGCGAGCAGCCACAGCACCGGCTCGGCCGCCCGGCGCTGCTCGCTCTCCAGAGCCCCGGCGCCGGTGGCGGCACGGGCGCTGACCGCCCAGTAGCGAGCCGCCCGGAAGTCGCTCCGGAGAATCCGGACCAGTGGATCGAGCCCGATCCTGGTCAGCCAGTCGTCGACCTCCGCGCCCGGCACGGCCAGGGAGGTCAGCTGGTCCAGGACGTCCCGCTTGGTGACGACCGTGGCCACGGACAGCCGCTTCCGTCGCCCGGTCAGCGCCTGGAGTTCGCCCGCCAGCCGCTGGTAGGTGTCCCACGGCCCCTGCGACGAGGGGCGGGCCGCCTTGGCCCGCGCGAGGTCATCCGCGCCGAGCCTGCCGCGCACCTTGGGGTCGGCCAGGACGTCCGCGACGAGGACGACTCCGTCGGAGTGCTGGAGGTAGGGCTGGGCGCGCACCCGGTCGGCCTCGCTGACCGACTCGCCCATCGGGTCGTAGAGATACAGCAGCCGTCGGCGGCGCCCCCGGGTGACCGTCAGCATCAGGGGGCGCGGCTGGCCGCCGGTGGTGGCGCGGGCCCAACCGGTCCGCTGGAGCTCCTGGTCGAGGTCGTTCGCGGCGGTCCGGTCGTCGGCCGAGGCGTACTCGACGGTGAGCTCGCCGCGCCGCGCGAACGCGTGCAGACCCTCCACCATCGCCGCCATCAGCATCGTCTTGCCGGAGGAGGTGCCGCCGATCAGCGGCGTGTGCACCACCCGGGTGGAGCCGGTGACCTGCGGCAACCGCTTGGCGCAGTGCGGGCACTGGGTCGTCAGTGCCCCGCGTTCGGCGAACCGGGTCGTCGGCAGCCGGCGCCCGCAGGTGCACCGGTGCCACAGCAGGCCGTAGCGACCGGGCTGGAGCGAGGCGTGTTCGGCGTCGCAGCCGGGGCAGCGGTGCACGGCCAGCGGTACGGGCCGATAGCAGAGCGGGTAGGGGCACTTGACGCGCACGCCCCGGGCCAGCGCCCACGCCCGCTCGGCGCCCCGCAGCACCGGCACGGCCGCCGCGCAGCCCAGCCAGATCAGGGCCAGCAGCAGGGCGAACACCACGAGGAACAGACCGAGCAGCAGGGTGGCGAGGGCGGTGCCCACGAGCGCGCCCGCCGCCGTGCCAGGGGCCACGAACACGACCAGCAGCACCGCGCCCGCCGGGGAGGCGGCGCGCGCCCCCGAGGGCAGCCGGCCGCGGAACAGGTTCTTGCTGATCCGCTCCAGCCACGGGTCGGCCAGCTCGGTCCACACGATCACGAAGCCGTAGCTCGCGGCGCTCAGCCCGTCGACCCACATCTGCCGCCACCAGTAGGCGAGCGGGGCGGGTTCGTCGCCGCCGACGGCCGGGATCCGCTGGTCGGGGCGGCCCGAACGCCAGGGCCCGAGGCCCTGCCAGATCCCGCGCACCCCGATCCCGAGGAACTCCCACATCACCCGGCCCATGCCGACGCCGACGGCGATCACACCGCACCACGCCAAGTAGCCCCACACCACCGTCATGGCGGTCATCAGCGGCCTCCCCGGTACGGTGGCTCCAGGTCCCCGGGCCAGGCGGTGCCCGGCTCCACGCGCTTGCCGCGCCCGGACAGCCGCCCCGCGAGCCGCCCGAGCGCGCCGGGCCGGTTCCAGCCCCGGAACGCGTCGAGCTTGCCCCGCCCGGCCCGCCCGAGCGCCGCCTCCACCGCGGCCACGTCCTCGGCGGGCAGCGCCTTCACGATCGGCCGCAGCACCTTGGTGAGCAGCGCGGAACTCGTCTCGTCCCAGGCGGGATGGGTGCCGGAGTAGGCGCTCCACGCGCAGTAACAGGCGGCGACGTAGGACGGGACGACCCGCAGCCGGTCGCCCACCCGGGAGGAGCGCGCGGCGCGTTCGTACGCGGCCAGCAGTCGTGGCTCGCCGGACCTGGCCAGGGCGTACAGCTCGCTCTCCGGCGTCGAGGTGTCCAGCAGCCGCTCCGCGAGGGCGTCGCAGACGCGCTGCATCACCGTGTCCGGCACCGGCTCGGTCGTGCCGTCGCGCAACGTCAGCACATGGGCGACCCAGTTCTCGCCCTCGCCGGAGGTGCCCAGCAGTCCCGCGAACTCCAGCAGGAGCAGTGCCGGGCGCTCGGCGGGCCGCAGTTCCGTGCTGAAGCTGCGCAGCAGATCGACGGCGAGGTCCGGGACGTCGGGATCGTCGGGCGGCGCGGCGAGGGCGGCCTCGATCAGCACGTCCCGGGTACCGGCGGCCTGATGCAGATCCGACCCGAGCTCGTTCAGGAGCAGGCTCGCCTCCTGCCCGGTCGGCAGGACCCCCGCCCACACCAGATGCAGCGCGGTGCGCAGTACGGCGGTGTCGGCGTGCGGGGACACCCCGGCCGTGCGCAGCATCCCGTGGAACCGGGCGAGCCGGTCGCCCCCGGGCTCCGCCGCCACGCACATCCGCAGATGGGGGAATCCGGTCTGAAGCCCCACCGGCAGCCCCGATCCGGCCAGTGCCCGCGCCGCACCGGGTGGATCGGCGGCCGCCAGCGCGTCCAGCGAGCCGAACAGCGCGATCCGCAGAGCGGGGTGTTCGCGCACGGCGTCGAGCAGCGCCGCGGTCTCGAACCGGGGCGGGGGCGCCTCGACGGTTTCCGGCGCCCGCCGGGCGGGATGCCCCACGGGATGCTCCTCGGTCACGGCCGACCGTTCGTCCGGGGCCACGTCCACCAGAGCGCGCGCGAGCCGCCCCGCCAGCTCGGGAAGCAGATCCTGGCAGTCGACATCGAGCAGATCCGCGATCCGCAGCAGGGCGAGCGGACGTCCGTCGGAGGGCTGCCCGGCGTCCGCGATGCCGGAGCGCAGCGCGGGCGCGAGCCGACGGGCCAGCTCGGCATGGGCCTGCGGGGTCAGCGACCCGGGGCGCAGCGCGGGCACCGGGCCGCCGCCGAGTACGGCACTCGCCAGCACCTGGGCGGCGAGCGGGGCCGAGACGGCGGTGGGTACCTGTCCGTCCAGCCGCTCCAACAGGGTGGCGAGCGCGGCCGGTTCGTCGTCGTCCGCCCCGACCTGGCACAGCCCCGCGACCAGCGCGCTCAGCGTGGCCTCGGGCAGTACCTGCCCGGCGGCCCATCGAGCCGCGGCCGCCCGGGCGTCGGACCGCAGGCCGACGCCGGCCGCCAGCGCCGCCACCGCGAGCGGCCCCAGGCCGTCCCCCGAGTCGCGGAACAGATCGGGCCGCCCTGCGGTCCAGATCCGGGCACACACCTCCGCCCAGGTGTCGGCCACCGGCTCCGACGGCGGCCGCCCGGTGCAGTCGTGCACCCGGTACCGGTGATCCTGGACGATCCGCTCCGACGACGGCACCGCCCCCACGATCTGCTGACGAGCCTGCTGCGGACGACGGGTGTACGTCGTGAACGTCAGCCGGTGCGCCTGCTCCCGCGGCAGGACCGTGCAGGCGAGCGCGATCCACTGGGCGACGTCCGCGCTGTCGTGCTCCACGAGCACGATCTGACCGGCGCCCGGATCCTGCGCCACCGCCCGCAGATCGGCGAAGAACGGCGCCAGCCAGGCGGCCCGGGACGCCGCGAAGGCGACCAGCCCCTCCCGGCGCAGCAGTCCGGACGGCTCGAACCGGTCGACGGACCCGGGCCGCCCGTCCGCAGGAGTGGTGTCGGCCCAACGGGGCGACTCCCAGGCCGTGATGGGCAGCGCTCCGTCCGGCAGCCGCGCACCCGGGGGCAGATGCAGTGCGTGGGCGTGGAAGTTGCCCCAGCGCCCCGTGTAGTCGGCTCCGGTGTAGACGGAGCGGCTCAACAGGCGTCCGCCGTCGGACAGTTCGGAGAAGGAGAAGGCCTTCGGGAAGCTCTTCAGCTGCTCCGCGTCCGGGCGGGCCGGACAGTCGCGCGGCGGCTCGTAGCCGATGAACTGCTCCGCCTCCCGCAGCAGCCCCTGCGGCACGCCCGCGCTGACCGCGGTGAACCGGAAGCCGGAACCGTCCGGGCCCGGCGGCGCGGACGTGTAGTGCAGCTGGGCCAGGGTCACTTGACCCGCTCCTTCCCCGTCGAACGGTGCACCGGCAGCAGTCCCCGCCGGGCCAGCAGCCACAACAGCGGATCCTCCACCCGGATCGGCTGCGGACCGGACTTGGGCACGTCCGCCGGTGCCTCGGCGGGCGGTGGAGCGCCCAGCGCCGACAGCCCGAACAGGGCGAACTCGGCGAAATCCAGCTCCAGTTGCCGGACCAGCCTGCCCGACTCCCAGTCGGTGAGCAGGGAGCGGATCTCCTCGTGCACGCCGAGCCGGTCGTCGTCGTCGAGCGCGCCGTCCGGGTGCGGGGCGTTGCGCAGCACGGGGGAGTGCGGGTCGAGGAGCGGTCTGAGCATGTCGGTCTTGGTCACCGCCACCGCGATCGGTGTGGCCACCCGGCCCCGGGAGCCGCCCTTGCCGTGGGCGTGCAGCCGGCGGGCGAGGTCGGCGACGATCTGCTGCGGCGGGGTCTCCACCACGGGCAGCGGCGGACCGTCGTGGACCGGCAACCGGTGCCGGACGGAACCGAGTTGGAGCGGGTCAACGAGCAGGACGATGCCGTCAGCGGCACTGAGGTAGCGGGTGTAGCGGTCCATCGCCTCGGCGTCCGCGAGATCCTCGCCCGCCGCGTCGAAGAAGACGAGCGCGGTGTGCCGGGTCCCGGAACCGAGACGGCCGCGCCGGGGCAGGCTGAGGCGGTACAGCAGCGGGTCGTTGAAACCGAGGGCCGCCGGTCTGGTGGCGTCCGGCAGCCGTAGCCGCTCGTACAGGTCCTCGGCCATCTCCCGGTCCCGCATCTGTGTGCTCTGCCCCATCGCGGCCAGCGTGGCGTGGTAGGCCTGCCCCACCCGGTGGTTCAACTCGTTGACCAGCACCGAGACATACGTGCTCTTGCCCGACGCCTTCGCCCCGACCAGGGCGATGATCCGGCTGTCGTGGTCGCAGTAGTCGCTCGGCAGGTCGTTGTGGCAGGACCCGCACACCCGGGTCGTGGTGCCCACCCCGCACCCCGGGCACGGCACACTGCTGCCCGTGCCGACCCGCCAAGTGGCCTTGCGGGGCGGCGCGAACACCGGCCCGCGCATCCGGGCGCCCGGCGGCACCCCCGGACCCATGAACCCGGCCCAGACGTCGTCGCGTTCGGGCCCGCAGGGCCCGCCGCCGCGCACGCCGGTCGGCGTCATCAGACAGCGGTAGGGCAGCTTGGCCGCGGAGGAGCGGGCGAAGCAGTAGGGGCAGATCACGGTCGTCATGGTCGGCGCACCACCAGGGTCGCGGGGGAAGGTTCTTCCAGTCGTACGGCGGCCGCGTGCTCGCCCAGCAGGAAGCCGCGCAAGGTGTACGGGGTCGGAAGCGGCGCGGCCGGCAGTTCCTGCTCGACCGTGCCGTGCCGGGTCAGTTCGGTACCGGGGATACGCAGAACGGTCGTGCCGTCGGCGGCGCTGCGCGGCCGGAGCGTCCCGCTGCGGGCGACACACACGAACTCGGGGACCTCCGGGCCACCCGCACCACCGAGGGAGGACAGGGTGACCCTCAGCAGGGTACGGCCCTTGCCGAGGAACCGCCGCCGGTCGCGCACGAGTTGATAGCCGATGGAGGCGTCCGGCGGCAGCACGTACTCGGCACCGGCCGCGGTCACCACCACCCCCTCCGGCGCCTGCGGCACGGCCGTGGCGCGCAGCCGCACCTCCCGCGGCCCCAGGGGCAGCCGCAGCCCGCCGTGCCGGTAGGCGTGCGCGGTGACGGTCCGCTCGCCTTCGCCGTCGGGCCCGTCCCATCGGACCACGAGCTGGTTCGTGGCTTCGGGCCAGTCCAGGAGAATCGAGACCGTCCCGTCCGGCAGCCGCCGGGCGGTGAGCCCGGTCACCGGCTGGAGCACCTCGACATCGACCACGGGCCCGGCCAGCGCCCGTTCGCCCAGTACGGAGACGGCCGCGACCCGGGTGTGCCCGGCAGCCGGTGAGGTGACGGCGGGCGGCAGCTCGGACGTCCGCAACTCCGCGCCGGGCGCCGGTGGTTGGCCCGGCCACGCCACCAGCCGGACCTCGGCGCCCGCACCTCCGGTCCAGTCGAACCGTACGGTGTCGCCGTCGGGCGTGGCGGTGAGGGTGCGGACGGGCTCGGGCCAGCGGTGGACCGTACGGGTGGCGCGGACGCCGGGGGAGGGGACGAGGCGTCCGTCCGGCGCGCGGTAGTGGCACACGACCCGGAGGGCATGGCGGCCGACCGGCAGTCCGGTCGCGGTGAAACCGTCGGCGCGGACGGCCGGCCGCGCCCCCGCGGCCAGCTCTACGGTCACCTCCGTGGCACCCGGCGGTCGTCGCCAGGTCCCGGCGATCCGCTCCCGTCCGTCGGTCAGCGACAGCCCGGCCACCTCGGGCGCGAACAGCACCCGGCGCGAGACCAGCGGGGGCCCGGCCACCCGCCCGTCCGCCAGAGGGAACGCGGCGTAACGGACCGCGGTGCCGAGGGGTACGGCCGGGTCCCGGGCGGCGGGCACCTCGCGCACCCGGGGCTCGCCCCGCTCCGTGCGGTACAGACACAGCAGCCGCCAGTCGCAGTCGGCGCGGTCCCAGTCCAACTCGATGTGATCCAGGGCGAGTTCGGTGCGCAACGGGGATCGGGATCCGGGCCGGTGCACCCGTACGAGGCCCCGCAGCGCCCGTCGGTCGTCGGCCGCCAGGTCCAGCGCGCGCAGATACCGTTCGCTCGCGGAGTCCGGCGCGCCGTCCTTCTCGGCGCAGCGCGCCGCCGCGAGGGCCGCCTCGACATTCGCCAGCCGGGCGGTCAGCGAGGTGCGCAACCGCTCCAGTCCCGGGTCGCCCTGCGGTAACCGTTCGACCAGTCCGCGCACGCGGTGCAGCCGCCGCCGCTCCCAGGCGTCGGCCACCGACTCGGCCGCGTCCCGCTGTCGCCGGTCCAGCGTGGGCCGCAGTCTGGCCGCCGCCACCAGACCGGCCCTTTCGTCGGGATGCACGCCCAGGTCCTCGACCGAACAGGACTCCTGGAGCAGGCAGATCAGCTGATACAGCACGACCCGGCGCGGTCCCTGCGGATCACGCCGGTACAGCCCTGCCAGCAGCTCCGCCACCCGGGCGGTGGGGGTGGCGGAGCCGGAGAGGTCGTCCAGCAAGGCCGCGTCGACCCGGCGTCGGGCGCGTGGGCCGCCGGCGGGGACGTACAAGCCGTCCAGGACACGTAAGTCGCCCGCGGGAGCCAGTGCTTCGCCGATGTGCCGTAACCCTGCCCCGTGCTGGGCCGCGGCGAGTTCGCCGTAGCCGACGACCAAGGGGCTCAGCGGCAGCCCGGACAGAGCCTGAGGCAGGCCCAAGTGATGCCCGAACTCACGACCCGCCACGCGAACTGCTCTCCCCCGCTTGTCTACGAGGGACCATCCCAGCAGACAGCCAGGGCAAGGGAGGCGCCTTTTGCCGAATCCGACCGGGCAGGGATGAGATCAGGCGCCCACGGCCGCCAACACCGGCACGCGGGCCTCGTCGTAGCGCTCCAGCAACAGTCGCGCCACCTCCGGCGCCGGGCCCAGGACATCGGCCAGGACGTCCGCGTCGGCGGCGCCGCGGGCGATGCGGTCCGGGAGGAAGCCGGGGGCCAGGACGTACGGGGCGACGGCCACGCGGGCGCAGCCGAGGGCGCGGAGTTCGCGGACCGCGTCCTCGGTGCGGGGCAGGGATGCGGAGGCGAACGCGGGTCGCACGGCGCACCAACCGGTGTGCCGCCACTCCCGCGCGATTGCTGCGATCACCGCGCTCGCCTCCGGGTCGGTGGACCCCGCCGAGGCCAGCACGACCCCGGTCGAGGACTTGTCGGCGGGGGTCAGCCCCGCCTCGTACAGCCGCCGCTCCAGCGCCGTCAGCAGCAGCGGGGACGGCCCGAGCACCTCCGCCTGCCGGATGCGCAGTTGCTGCGGCGCGTCCCGCAGTACGACGGGGATGTCCGCCTTCGCGTGGAAGGCACGGGTCAGCAGCAGGGGCAGCGCGACCACGTCCCGCACGCCCTCGGCCGCCAGGGACTCCAGTACGCCCTGCACGGAGGGGATGTTGAAGTCCAGGTAGCCGGTCTCCACGCGCAGCCCGGGGCGCAGCGAGCGCACGCGCCGTACCAGGGCGTCCACGGTCGCGGCGTGCCGCGGGTCGCGGCTGCCGTGGGCGATGACGAGAAGAACCGGAGTGCGGCGCATGGGACTTCAGCTCCTCGCCAGCAGACCGCGGCTGCGCAGCACCCGGCGCTCCAGCGGGCTGAAGATCAGCAGGTCGATGGCGATGCCGACGAGCAGGATCAGGAAGATGGCCAGGAAGACCTGGGACATGCTGGCGTTGTTGCGGCCGTTCTCCAGCAACTGGCCGAGCCCGACGCCGAGATCGGGGGAGGAGGCGATGATCTCGGCGGCCATGAGCGAACGCCAGGAGAACGCCCAGCCCTGCTTCAGTCCCGCCAGATAGCCGGGCAGCGCGCCCGGCATCACGATGTGCCAGGCGCCCTTCAGACCGGTCGCGCCGAGGGTGCGTCCGGCGCGCAGGAACAGCGGGGGGATCTGGTCGATGCCCGCTACCAGGCCGTTGGCGATGGAGGGGACCGCGCCGAGCAGGATGACGGCGTACATCATCGAGTTGTTCAGACCCAGCCACAGCACGGCCGGCGGCACCCAGGCGACCGAGGGCAGGGACTGGAGGCCGGAGAGGATCGGGCCGATGGCCGCGCGGACGAACTTCACGCGGGCGACCAGCAGGCCGAGCGGGGTGCCGATGGCCAGGGCGAAGAGGAAACCGAGCAGGCCGCGCGAGACGCTCGTCCAGATGTAGTCGAGCAGGGTGCCCTGGAGCCAGGCCGTCCGGACCTCGTCCCATACGGCGGACGGCGCGGGGAGCTTGTAGGCGGGGGCTATCTCGGCCCAGACCAGCAGCTGCCACACCACCAGGACCAGTGCGACCGCCGTGACCGGCGGCAGCACCTTGCGGACCAAGGTCTCGCGCAGGGGGGTGCGGGTGGTCTGGACGGTGTCGAGGGCGTCCAGACCCGCTTCGAGTCCGGCGAGGTCGTTGCCGTCCTTGGCGGTGGTGTCAGTGCTGGCCATGGCGGCGGATCTCCCCACGCAGTTCTTCGGTGATCTCGACGGACAGTTCGGCGACCTCGCTGTCCTCGATGCGGCGCGGGTGCGGGATGGAGACGGTCCATTCCCGGGCGATGCGGCCGGGGCGGGAGGACAGGAGCACCACGCGCTGGGCGAGGCGGACGGCCTCGCGGACGTTGTGGGTGACGAAGAGGACCGACAGGCCTGTCTCGCGCCAGATCCGGGTCAGCTCGTCGTGCAGCACGTCCCGGGTGATGGCGTCGAGCGCCGCGAACGGCTCGTCCATCAGGAGCAGCTTGCTGTCCTGGGCCAGCGCCCGCGCCAGGGCGACGCGCTGGCGCATACCGCCGGACAGCTCGTGGACCCGCTTGCCGTACGCCCCGCCCAGGCGGACCAGCTCCAGCAGCTCCTCGGCCCGGCCGTGCCGTTCGGCCTTCGGAACACCTCGCAGTTTCAGCGCGAGCTCGATGTTCTTGCCCGCGGTCAGCCACGGGAACAGGGCGTGCTCCTGGAACATGAGCGCCGGGCGGCCGTCGGTGGTGATCTCGCCCGCGGACGGCTTGTCCAGTCCCGCGACCAGGTTGAGGAGGGTCGACTTGCCGCAGCCGGAGGCGCCGAGGAGAGTGACGAACTCGCCGGGCGCGACATCGAGGGTGATGTCGTCCAGGACGAGCTGCTGCCCGGCGGGGCCGCCGAAGGACTTCGAGACGTGGGCGATGCGCGCGGCGTGCTCCACGGACGCGTCCGTGTCGACAGCCTTGGCGAGGGCGGTTGCCATGGTCGTCACCTCCTGGGAAATCGTCGGATCCGCTACTTGACGCCGAGACCGGCGTCGTCGGCCTCGGGTTCGCCCTCGGCTCTGAGGACCCTGTTCAGCGGTGTCAGGTCGTAGATGCCGGTCAGGTCCGACCGCTCCAGCAGACCTGCCTTGACGGCGTGCTCCGCCTGCGCGTCGAGCGTGGCGGCCAGCGGATCGTCGGTGAACCCGATGGACGGCCAGGCCCGGTCGACGACATCGGCGGGCAGCGCCTTGCCGGTGTCCACCGCCAGCTGCGCGTTGGCCGCGGCCTTCGCCTTCTCCGGGTTGGCGTTGATCCACCGGTTGGCCTCGACGGAGGCCTTCAGCACCGCCTCCACGGCCTTGGGGTGCTCCTTGAGGAAGCTCTGCGACACGATCACGTTCGTGATCACGAACTCCTTGCCGGGCCACAGATCGGCCTCGTCCAGCAGCACCTTCCCGCCCTCGGCGACCAGCTTCGAGGCGGTCGGCTCCGGCACCCAGGCGCCGTCGATCGAGCCGGACCGGTAGAGGTCGGGCGTCACCTTGTTGTCCGAGCGGACGACGGAGACGTCACCCTTGCCGCTCTGCGCGTCGACCTTCCAGCCCTGCTCGGCGATCCAGTTGAGGAACGCCACGTCCTGCGTGTTGCCGAGCTGCGGAGTGGCGATCCGCTTGCCCTTGACGTCCTTCAGGGACGGGACCTTCTCCGGGTTCACCACCAGCTTGACGCCGCCGGAAGCGGACCCGGAGATGATCCGCAGGTTCGAACCGTCCGCCTTGGTGTAGCCGTTGATCGCGGGCGACGGCCCGATCCACCCGATGTCGATGGACCCCGAGTTCAGCGCCTCGATCTCCGACGGACCGGCGTTGAACGCCGCGTACTCGGCCGTCGTACCGCCCAACTGCTTCTGGAAGATGCCCTCGTGCCGCCCCACCAGGGCGGTCGCGTGGGTGAGGTTCCCGAAGTAGCCGATCCGCACCGAGTCCAGGCCGTCGACCTTCGCCGCCCCCGGGATGGCCTGCTCGGTGTTCTCCACGGCCTGGGAGCCGTAGCCGCAGGCGGCCGCGAGCGCGAGCAGCGGCAGCACGGCCAGTACCGCGAGGGTACGGCGGATGTTCGGGTACGGGGTCAACGCGGCACCCCGCCCGGTGCGTTCGGGTACATGATCAGAAGTCCCAGCCGTCGTCCTCGGCCTCGTCCTTGACGGGCTCCGGGGAGGCGAAGGACTCGCCGACCATGCCGGCGGTCAGCGTGGTGCCGTCGCTGGGGTCGATCAGGATGAACGAACCCGTGCGCCGCGAGTCGGCGTAGGAGTCGACCGGCAGCGGCTCGGCGGTACGGATCTTCACCCGGCCGATGTCGTTGGCGACGAGCTGTCCCGGGTGCGGGTGCAGGGACAGGTCGTCCAGCGTGAGCCGGGACGGGATGTCCTTCACGATCGCCTTGACCGTGCGGGTGCCGTGCTTGAGCAGCACCCGGTGGCCGACGGTGAGCGCGGCGTCGGCGACATGGCAGACGGTCGCCTCGATGTCCTGGGTGGTCGGCGGCGCGTCCTTGCTGGGCACGATCAGGTCGCCGCGCGAGATGTCGATGTCGTCCTCCAGCAGGAGGGTCACCGACTGGGTGGTCCAGGCGACGTCGACCGGCTCGCCGAGCACGTCGATGCCGGAGATCTTCGTGGCGCGGCCCGACGGCAGCACGGTGACCTGCTCGCCGACCCGGAAGGAGCCCGCCGCGATCTGGCCCGCGTAGCCGCGGTAGTCGGGGTGCTCGGCGGTCTGCGGCCGGATCACGTACTGCACCGGAAGGCGCGCGTGGCAGTGGCTCAGGTCGTGGGTGACGGGCACGGTCTCCAGGTGCTCCAGCACCGTCGGGCCGCCGTACCAGTCCATGTTCGCGGACGGCTCCACCACGTTGTCACCGGCGAGCGCCGAGATCGGGATCGCGGTGATCTCCGGGACGCCCAGCTCGGTCGCGTACGCCGTGAACTCCTCGGCGATGGCGGCGAACACGGACTCCTGGTAGTCCACGAGGTCCATCTTGTTGACGGCGAGGACCACGTGCGGGACGCGCAGCAGCGCGGCCAGCGCGGCATGTCGGCGGGTCTGCTCGACGACGCCGTTGCGGGCGTCGATGAGGATCACCGTCAGCTCGGCGGTGGAGGCGCCGGTGACCATGTTCCGGGTGTACTGCACGTGGCCCGGGGTGTCGGCGAGGATGAACCGCCTGCGCGGGGTGGCGAAGTAGCGGTAGGCGACATCGATGGTGATGCCCTGCTCGCGCTCGGCGCGCAGGCCGTCGGTGAGCAGCGCCAGGTCGGGGGCGTCCTGGCCGCGGTTGCGGGAGGCGTGCTCGACGGCCTCCAGCTGGTCGGCCAGCACCGACTTGGAGTCGTGCAGCAGCCGGCCGACGAGCGTGGACTTGCCGTCGTCGACCGAACCGGCCGTGGCGAACCGCAGCAGGGTCGTCTCGGAGAGTTCCGTGGTGGTGCTCATGCTTAGAAGTACCCCTCGCGCTTACGGTCTTCCATCGCGGCCTCGGACAGCTTGTCGTCGGCGCGGGTCGCGCCCCGCTCGGTGAGCCGGGACGCGGCGATCTCGGCGATGACCGCGTCCAGCGTGGTCGCGTCCGAGTCGACGGCACCGGTGCAGGACATGTCGCCGACCGTGCGGTAGCGGATGAGCCGCTTCTCGACGGTCTCGCCGTCCTTCGGGCCGCCCCACTCACCGGCCGTCAGCCACATCCCGCTGCGGGCGAACACCTCACGCTCGTGCGCGAAGTAGATCTCCGGCAGCTCGATGCCCTCGCGGGCGATGTACTGCCAGACGTCCAGCTCGGTCCAGTTGCTGAGCGGGAAGACCCGCACATGCTCACCGGGAGCGTGCCGGCCGTTGTAGAGGTTCCACAGCTCGGGGCGCTGACGGCGCGGGTCCCACTGCGAGAACTCGTCGCGCAGCGAGAACACCCGCTCCTTGGCGCGCGCCTTCTCCTCGTCACGGCGACCGCCGCCGAACACCGCGTCGAACTTCTCGCTCTGGATCTTCTCCGTGAGCGGCAGCGTCTGGAGCGGGTTACGGGTGCCGTCGGCACGCTCCTTGAGGACGCCGCGGTCGATGTAGTCCTGCACGGAGGCGACATGGAGCCGCAGCCCGTGCTTGGCCACCGCGCGGTCGCGGTACTCCAGCACCTCGGGGAAGTTGTGCCCGGTGTCCACATGCAGCAGCGAGAACGGCACCGGCGCGGGCGCGAACGCCTTCAGCGCCAGGTGCAGCATGACGATGGAGTCCTTGCCGCCGGAGAAGAGGATCACCGGCCGCTCGAACTCGCCCGCCACCTCGCGGAAGATGTGCACCGCCTCGGACTCCAGCGAGTCCAGGTGGGAGAGGGCGTACGGGGTGCGCGTGCCCTCCTCGACCGAGGAGACGGTCGTCGTCATGCCAGGCCCCTTTCGCTGAGCAGGGCGTACACGGCCGCCGCGGACTCCTGCACGGACTGGTTCTGCGACTCGATCCGCAGATCGGGCGACTCGGGCTCCTCGTACGGGTCGTCGACCCCGGTGAGCCCGGACAGCTCGCCCGCCGCCTGCTTGGCGTACAGGCCCTTCACATCGCGTACGGAGCACACCTCGACCGGAGTGGCCACGTGGATCTCCAGGTACGCCGCCCCGCTCTCCTGGTGGCGCTTGCGCACCGCCTCGCGGCTGTCGGTGTACGGCGCGATCACCGGCACCAGCGCCTTGACGCCGTTACGGGCGAGCAGATCGGCGAGGAAGCCGATGCGCTGGACGTTGGTGTGCCGGTCCTCGCGGGTGAAGCCGAGGCCCGCGGAGATGAACTCGCGGATCTCGTCGCCGTCGAGCACCTCGACACGGTGGCCCTCCTCGCGCAGCCGGCCGGCCAGCTCGTACGCGATGGTGGTCTTGCCGGCGGACGGCAGACCCGTGAGCCAGACGGTGGCTCCGGTCGTCACGTGGTTCTCCTTGTTCTCCGGCGCGGTCTCCGGAAACGGGGTCGTGGTCACAGGTGCAGTCCGCACTCGGTCTTGGCGCGGCCCGCCCAGCGGCCGGCGCGCGCGTCCTCGCCCTCCAGGACACGCCGGGTGCAGGGGGCGCAGCCGACGGAGGTGTAGCCGTCCATCAGCAGCGGGTTGGTGAGGACGCCGTGCTCGGTGACGTAGGCGTCCACGTCCTCCTGGGTCCACTTGGCGATCGGCGAGATCTTGACCTTCTGCCGCTTCTCGTCCCAGCCGACGACCGGGGTGTTCGCCCGGGTCGGGGACTCGTCGCGGCGCAGGCCCGTCGCCCACGCCCGGTAGCCCTTGAGGCCCTCCTCCAACGGCTGGACCTTGCGCAGCTTGCAGCACAGGTCCGGGTCGCGGTCGTGCAGCTTGGGGCCGTACTCCGCGTCCTGCTCGGCGACCGACTGACGCGGGGTGAGCGTGATGACGTTGACGTCCATCACCGCCTCGACCGCATCACGTGTACCAATGGTTTCGGGAAAGTGATAGCCGGTGTCCAGAAACACCACGTCAACACCAGGCAACGCGCGGGAGGCGAGATGGGCGACCACCGCGTCCTCCATCGAAGAGGTGACGCAGAACTGCCGGCCGAAGGTGTCCGCCGCCCACTGGAGGATCTCCAGCGCGGAGGCGTCCTCCAGATCACGGCCCGCCTGCTCGGCGAGCGCCTTCAAGTCCTCGGTGGCGCGGTCTTCCTGAGTGGTCGTCATATCTCGTCTCCCCCTGCTTCGTTCTGCTGAAGGCCCCGGGCCAGCAGCCCGAGGAACTTCAGCTGGAAGGCCCGGTTGCACGCCGCGCATTCCCACGCGCCGTGGCCCTGCTCGCTCGGACGCAAGTCCTCGTCACCGCAGTAGGGGCAGTAGAAGGGGGCGGCCCGCTCGCTCATGAGAGGGCCTCCTCGGAGGCGCGCGCGGCCCAGGCGGCGAACCGCTCGCCGTCCTCGCGTTCGGCCTGGAACCGCTTCAGGACCCGCTCGACGTAGTCGGGCAGTTCCTCGGCCGTCACCTTCAGACCACGCACCTTGCGGCCGAACCCGGCCTCCAGGCCGAGCGCGCCGCCCAGGTGCACCTGGTAGCCCTCGACCTGCTGACCGTCGTCGTCGAGGACCAGCTGGCCCTTGAGACCGATGTCCGCGACCTGGATACGGGCGCAGGCGTTCGGGCAGCCGTTGATGTTGATGGTGAGCGGCTCGTCGAACTCCGGGATCCGGCGCTCCAGTTCGTCGATCAGCAAGGAGCCGCGCGCCTTGGTCTCGACGATGGCGAGCTTGCAGTACTCGATGCCCGTGCAGGCCATGGTGCCGCGCCGGAACGGCGAGGGGTGGACGGTGAGGTCCAGTGCTTCCAGGCCCTCGACGAGCGAGTCGACCTGGCCCTGCTCGACATCCAGCACGAGCATCTTCTGCTCGGCGGTGGTGCGGACCCGGCCCGAGCCGTGTGCCTCGGCCAGCTCGGCGATCTTCGTCAGGGTGGTGCCGTCGACGCGGCCCACGCGCGGGGCGAAACCGACGTAGAAGCGGCCGTCCTTCTGCGGGTGCACGCCGACGTGGTCGCGCCAGCGCTCGACGGGCTGGGCCGGGGCCGGGCCGTCGGTCAGCTTGCGCTTCAGGTACTCGTCCTCAAGGACCTGGCGGAACTTTTCCACGCCCCAGTCGGCGAGCAGGAACTTCAGGCGGGCGCGGGTGCGCAGCCGCCGGTAGCCGTAGTCACGGAAGATCGAGATGACGCCCTCGTAGACGTCCGGGACCTCGTCCAGGGGGACCCAGGCGCCGAGGCGCTGGCCGATCTTCGGGTTGGTGGACAGACCGCCGCCGACCCACAGGTCGAAGCCGGGGCCGTGCTCAGGGTGGTTCACACCGACGAACGCGATGTCGTTGATCTCGTGCGCCACGTCCAGCAGCGGCGAGCCGGAGATCGCGGACTTGAACTTGCGGGGCAGGTTCGAGAACGCCTGGTTGCCGATGATCCGGCGCTGGATCTCGTCGATGGCGGGGGTTCCGTCGATGATCTCGTCGGCCGCGATCCCGGCGACCGGCGAGCCGAGGATCACTCGCGGCGTGTCACCGCAGGCCTCGGTGGTGGACAGGCCGACCGCCTCCAGGCGGTTCCAGATCTCCGGCACGTCCTCGATCCGGATCCAGTGGTACTGGACGTTCTGCCGGTCGGTGATGTCGGCGGTGCCGCGCGCGAACTCCTGCGAGATCTCACCGATGACGCGGAGCTGCTGCGTGGTCAGCCGGCCGCCGTCGATGCGGACGCGCAGCATGAAGTACTCGTCGTCCAGCTCCTCCGGCTCCAGCACGGCGGTCTTGCCGCCGTCGATGCCCTGGCGGCGCTGGGTGTACAGGCCCCACCAGCGCATCCGGCCGCGCAGGTCGTTGGGGTCGATCGAGTCGAAGCCGCGCTTGGAGTAGATCGTCTCAATGCGTGTCCGCACATTGAGACCGTCGTCGTCCTTCTTGAACTGCTCGTTGCCGTTCAGCGGGGTGAAGTGCCCCGCGGCCCACTGGCCCTCGCCGCGGTGACGGCTCGCCTTGCGGCGGGGGGTCGCGGCGGCGGGGTTCTCAGGGGTGGCGGCCATGGTTGATACGTCCTTCGGGACAGGCGGGAAAGCGGCTCTGACCTGCGCGTGGGCGCACGGCAGACGTGCGCGTCCTTGCGCAGGAAATGCAGATAAAGGGGGATGTCTCGGGCGGTGCTGAACGTGCTCTCAGCGCGCCGGACAGATGGCGCTGGACATGCGGCCGAGGTCGACGTGCCGCCGACTCACCAAGGCAATTCCAGTTCCAGACATGACGGAAGCGTGTCACGGCGTTCTGGACACAGTCCAGCTTCGTCCACTATGCGGACACCCTTGTCCCGAAGAGCGAGACAAGGGTGTCCTTGGTCACATGGCGGGCAGGTGCCGCCCAGTGCAGGTCAGGCGGGGTATGCCCCCGGCCAGGGGTCCGGTGCGGACACCTCCGGCTGCTCCTCGACCTTGGTGTCGAACAGCTTGAAGCCGCGGCGCTGGTAATTGTCCATGGCGTGCTCGCCGTCGAGGCTGCATGTGTGCAGCCACACCCGCTTGGTCCCGGGCAGTCCGGGCCAGCGCTCGGCGAGGTCCCAGGCGCGGGCGGCGCCGTAGGAGAGCAGGTGGCCGCCGATCCGGCGGCCCCGGAAGGCGGGGAGCAGCCCGAAGTACTCGATCTCCACCACTCCGTCGTCCCGCGGGGTCAGCTCCACATATCCGGCGGGTGTGCCCCGGTCGTAGGCGACCCAGGTCTCCACTCCGGCGCGGTCCAGATGCTCCCGCCACTGGGCGTGGCTCCAGCCGAGCCGGTCGATCCAGCGGATGTCGCCGCCGACCGAGGCGTACAGGAAGCGGCTGAACTCGGGGGAGGGGACCTCGGAGCGGACGATCCGCACATCACCCTCGGGGGCGGCGGCCGACAGCAGGTCGGAGGGGTCCGTCTGCTCCAGGGACCAGGTGGTCACGGGAATGTTGGGCATGCCGCCCAGGGAACCATCTATTCCAGCGATCTGTCGATCGAGCTCAGCGGCAGTGCGAACAGGGTCCGCCCCGACTGCGACCAGACCTCCCCGGTCTCCTGCCAGTAGGACAGGGAGGGCGTCGACCCGCTCCAGCAGCGGTGGCTGTCATGGGCCCCGCACTGCGTGGTCAGAGCCCCGCCCGTGCCCTGCCGCCACAGCGTGCCGTGCTCCTCACCGGCCTGCGCCACATACCAGCGGGAGCGGTACGACAGCACCCCGCCGGGCCCGTCCGTCCCCGAGCGGAACGCCTCGGTCGCCCTTCCGGTGGCGAGCAGCCCGGTGCGGTCCGGGTCGGCGCTGAAGGCGTACCGCCACAGCCGGTCGCCGCCGCGCGCCACTAGGCTGTCCGGGGAGGTGGTGCGGTCCAGGGAGAGGCCGACGGGACTCGCCCCGGTCGACCGGTACACGCCGACGGCGGGCAGGACGAACCGCGAGCCGTCCGCCCCGGTCGCGCGCTGGACGCGGTGCATGTCGTAGACGTACAGGTCGTCCCGCGCGGTGACCAGGAGCTTGTCCTGGTACCAGACCATGCCGGAGACCGCCGAGCGCAGCGGGCGGTGGACACGGCCGTCGTCCGTCGGGACCGTGAGCCGCACCCAGGTGTAGCGGAGGCGGTCCAGTTCGGTGGCGTCGACGAACGCGACCCGGGAGGCGCTGCCGTCGGACCAGGCGGACAGCAGTACGCGCCGCTCGCCCCAGCGGCCGTCGTCGTCGGCGTCCCCGGAGGTGGTGACCGGTCCCGAGCGCCAGCCGCGGGTGTCGGCGGCGTCCCAGCAGTAGGAGCGGGTGGCCTCGGGCGCCACCGGCAGCGCCGCGCGCTCGGCGGTCGTGCAGTCGGCTGGTTCGCGCAGGGTGCGGTCGGCGTCGGCGAGCACCGCGTCGACCCCCACGGGACGGCCCAGTCGAGTGGCGAGCCGGTCCAGGGACCGCTCGGGCACCAGGTCCTCGCTCAGCCTGAGGGTGTTCAGCTCGGCGCGGGAGGTGAGGGGCTTCAGCGCCCCGGGGTCGTCGTCGACCGTGGCCTGGGAGGCGCTGATCATGGTGGCGGCCGCGGTGAGCGCCAGCGCGGTCCCCGCCAGCACTCCGCGCAGCGCACGGCCCCGCTTGCGCCGACGGTGTCTGCCGCGATGCCTGGTCATGACGTCCTCCCGAGGGCGAGCCAACTGCGCCTGACGGTCCGTGCGTTGATTCAGGAGCAGGTGGGGTGACCCGTAGGGGATGCTACGGCAGGGGAGAGGTGCGGCGGACGAAGACCCCGCAAATATGCGAAAGATGCCGCCTTGAGCACTTCAGGCGGTACGGCCCTGCGCCACCCCCGGCGCCGTCGAGTGCGGCAGCAGGTCATGGGGGTTCTCGGGGAGCAGGACCTCGACGTCGGCCTCCTCGCAGAAACGATACGGCCGATGTTCCAGTAGCCCGCCCAGATAGCGCCGTACGCGGGACATCTCGGCCCGGACCGTGACCGTGCGGCCCGCGTCGCCGAACATGTCCTCGGCCAGCTCCGCCGCGCTGCGACCGCCCCGGTGCAGGGCCAGCAGATACAGCAACTCGGCGTGCCGGGGACTCAGTTCATGGCTCCAGGTGCCCGCGGTGCCGGTCACCGTCATCGACCAGCGGCGCGGCTGCGACAGATCCAGCACGATCCGCGTGCCCCCGCTCGGCACCGGCTCGTCCGCGGGCCGCAGCAGCCAGCCGCCCGCCAGCGGCTCCACCGCGCACAGCCCGAGCGGCGGCAGCCACCGGCGGCCCCCCGTCAGCGACTTGGGCAACGCGATCCGGCTGACGTACGGCATCCCCGTCACCGCCGCGCACCAGCCGTCCCGGTCCACCACCAGCGCCCGCCCCGCCAGCCGGGCCAGCACCGGGGCCGCCACCGCCCGCAGTTGCTCCAGCGAGGTCAGATGCAGCTCCCGCAGCCGGGCCTCGGCGAGCTTGGCGACCGTGTCCACCCAGGCCAGGGTCGCCGGATGCATGGTTTCCAGCGGTCCGCTGACGTCCACCACGCCGATCAGCCGACCGTCCCGCGGATCCGTGATCGGGGCACCGGCACAGGTCCAGGTGGCGTGCGTGCGCACGAAGTGCTCGGCGGCGAAGACCTGCACCGGGCGGCGCACCACGGCCGGGGTGCCCACGCCGTTGGTGCCGACGACGTCCTCCCGCCAGTCGGCGCCCAGCTCGAAGCCGAGCCCGTCGGCCTTGCGCAGCACCGGCGAGCTGCCCTCCCGCCACAGCACCCGCCCGTCTTCGTCGGCGACGACCATGATGTGGTGGGCGACGTCCGCGACCGACAGCAGCCCCTCGCGCAGCACCGGCAGCACATGCCGCAGCGTGGAGGACTCCCGGCGCCGCTGCACCTCCTCGCGGGAGAGCAGTCCGGAGCGGAAGTCGTGGTCCGGGTCGACCCCGCTGCGCAGCATCCGGCCCCAGGACTGCTCGATCACCGGGCGCGGCGCGACGGGCGCGCGCTGTCCGGAGAGCGTGGCGTTGCGTACGTCGTTCAGCACCCGCGCCGCGCGCGCCGTGTCGACGGCCGCCAGCTGCGTCACGTCCATCGGTGACAGCGCCACTGGTCCTCCCCGGGATGGTGCCGATTCCTGACCGGTTGTCTCATAGTGACTCTCATCCTCCGCGGAGGGACGCAGTCCGCCCACAGCGGCCGATAAGTTGCAACCCCTTGCAACCCTGGTGGTCCGGCATGGCCTGATTGAAACTTGAGCAACGCCGTCCCGAGCGGCGTTCGTGGCCTCGAACGGGCCTGCGAGGGGGTGGTGCCGTGTCGGCGCAGCACCACCCCCTCCATGACATCCCCGCAGGTCATACGGGTCCGAGAGCGCGGGCCCGGTCGACCACGGCACCGAGCGGCAGAGTCGGCGGCAGCGTCCCGAAGGCCGTCCCCGCGTCCCCGCCCAGCCGCGCCGCACAGAACGCGTCGGCGACCTCCGATGGCGCGAACCGCACGAGCAGCGACCCCTGGAGCACCAGCGCCAGCCGCTCCGCCAGCCGCCGGGCCCGTCCCTCCACGCCCTCCAGATCGGCGAGTTCCGTCAGCAGGCCCTTGATCGCGCCGTCCAGCCGGTGATCGGCACCCCGCGCCTGCCCGATCTCCTGGAGGTAGGCGTTCAGCGACTCCGGCTCCCGGCGCAGCGCCCGCAGCACATCCAGCGCCTGCACGTTCCCCGCGCCCTCCCACACCGAGTTGAGCGGAGACTCCCGGACCAGCCGGGGCAGTCCGGACTCCTCGACATAGCCGTTGCCGCCCAGACACTCGGCCGCCTCCACCGTCACCGGCGTACAGCGCTTGGTCACCCAGTACTTGGCGGCCGGCACCGCGATCCGCAGCAGCGCCCGCTCCTGCTCGCCCCCGTCGTCGTAGGCCGCCGCGAGCCGCAGCCCCAGCGCGGTCGCCGCCTCCGATTCCAGCGCCAGATCGGCCAGGACATTGCGCATCAGCGGCTTGTCGACGAGCTTCCCGCCGAACGCCACCCGGTGGTCGCAGTGGTGGATCGCCTGCGCCACGGCCTGCCGCATCAGCCCCGCGGACCCGAGCACACAGTCCAGCCGGGTCGCCGCCACCATCCCGATGATGGTGCGCACCCCGCGCCCCTCGTCACCGACCCGGCGCGCCCAGGTCCCGGCGAACTCGACCTCCGCGGAGGCGTTGGACCGGTTGCCGAGCTTGTCCTTGAGCCGCTGGAGACGGAAGGTGTTGCGGGTGCAGTCCTCCAGGACCCGCGGGACCAGGAAACAGGTCAGGCCCCCCGGCGCCTGGGCGAGCACCAGGAACCCGTCGGACATCGGCGCCGAGCAGAACCACTTGTGCCCGGTCAGCTCGTAGGACTCGCCGTCGGGCAGCGGGCGCGCGGCCGTCGTGCTCGCCCGCACGTCGCTGCCGCCCTGCTTCTCCGTCATCGCCATCCCGAACAGCGCCCCGGCCTTCAGCCGGGCCGGCCGCAGCTCGCGCTCGTAGACTGGCGACGTCAGCCTCGGCTCCCACTCGGCCGCCAGGTCCGGGTCGGTGCGCAGCGCGGGCACCGCGGCGTGCGTCATCGACAGCGGACAGCCGTTGCCCGCCTCGACCTGCGTCCACACCAGGAACCCGGCCGCCCGCCGGACATGCCCGCCCGGCCGGTTCCAGGCCGACGTCAGCCCCGCCGCCACGCCCTTGCCGAGCAACCGGTGCCACGCCGGATGGAAGTCGACCTCGTCGACGCGGTTGCCGTAGCGGTCGTGGGTGCGCAGCCGCGGCGGGTTCTCGTTGGCCTGTGCCGCCCACTGCTGGAGCTGCGCCGAACCGGCCGACCGGCCGAGCGCCGACAGGTCCTCGCTCGCCTCGTCGAGCAGTTCCGGCGCGAGATGCCGCTCGACGGCCTCGGTGAGTGCCCGGTCCGTGCCGTAGACGTCGTACCCGACCAGGGGCGGGGGCTGGTTCGTCACGGTGTGGGTGGTGCCGTCCATGGTGCGAACCTACCGTTCCGTATCGAGCCGGTCATCTCACCGACGCGAGTCCCCCGGGCGGGACGGGGCAGGCTCTGACGGCGGATACCGTTAGGTCGTGCAGCCAGCAAGTGAATCCCCCCAGAGGCCGTCCGGCCGACTCCACCGGGCACGTGCCCTCTACCGGGACGTCTCCAAGCGCAGGACCGCCTGGCTGTTGCTCAAGGACACGGTCAACTCGTGCATCGAGTACCGCATCCTCGGTCTCGCCGCGGAGGCGGCCTTCTTCACGCTGCTGTCCGTCCCCCCGCTGCTGCTGAGCATGATCGGACTGCTCGGCTACGTCGACGACTGGACCGGCACTGACACCATCACCAGCCTGGAGGCCAACCTCATCGAGGCCTCCCGCACGGTCCTGTCCGACAAGGGCGTGCGGCAGATCGCCCAGCCGATCCTCGACGACGTGATGAAGGGCGGCCGCCCCGACGTCATCTCCATCGGCTTCCTGTTCGCGCTGTGGTCGGGCTCCCGCGCGGTGAACGTCTTCATAGACACCATCACCGTCATGTACGGCCTCGACGGCGTCCGCGGCATCGTCAAGACCCGGCTGGTCGCCTTCGTGCTGTTCCTGGTCGCCCTGGTGATCGGCTCGATCGCGCTGCCGCTGATGGTGGCGGGCCCGGACGCGGTTCTCAACGTCCTGCCGTGGTCGGAGACCCTCGTCCAAGTGCTGTACTGGCCGGTGGTCATCCTGCTGTCGGTCGCCTTCCTCACCACGCTGTACCACGTCTCCGTGCCCGTCCGCTCCCCCTGGATCGAGGACGTACCCGGCGCCCTGGTCGCCCTCGGCATGTGGGTCCTCGGCAGCTTCCTGCTGCGGATCTACCTCACCAACACCGTCGAGGGCGCCACGATCTACGGCTCGCTCGCCGCCGCGGTCGCGGTCCTGCTGTGGATCGGCGTGTCCGCGTTCGCGGTGCTCGTCGGGGCCGCCGTCAACGCCGCGATCGACCGGGTCTGGCCGGCCGCCGCGACGGCCGCGGCCCGCGACGCCAACGAGCGGCTGCGCCAGGCCCAGGTCGCGGAGTACGTGGCCCGCGCCGCCGCCCACCGCGAGGCCGTCCAGGAGGACCCGGACGACCCCGACATGCCCTCGGAGTTCCCCGAGCGCTGGTCCCGCTTCCTGCCCCACGAGGACGTGACCTCCCGGCTGCGCACCCACGTCAGGAGCACCCACCCCCCGCACAAGCCGGACGCCCCCTGAGAGCCTGTGTCACATCCCCGGCCGGGCGCGCGACGCCTGGCACGCACGCTCGCCGCGTTGCCGAACCGCCCACGTGGCTCCGCCACGAGGGCGCTCCAGTGCCTTGCGATCGCACGCTCCCCCACGCTCGAATGGCTTCGCCGACTCGCGTGGGGGCACCCCCATCGCCGCCGCTCGCTGATCCGGCCGGGGATGTGACACAGGCTCTGACCGTCACGCCTTCCAGGCACCCGCCGCCGCGGCCTCCCGGGCGAAGTCCGCGAAGTCGCGGGGAGCCCGGCCCAGCACGTCGTGGACGGTGTCCGTCAGATGCGCGTTGCGGCCGTCGAGGAGGGTCTCGAAGACCTCGATCAGGAGATCCGCCTCCTCCTGCGGGATGCCGAAGCCGGTCAGCGCCTCGCCGTACGCCGCCGCCGGAACCGGCGTGTAGGTCAGCTCGGCCTCCGAAGCCGCCGCCACCTCCGCGACCGCCCCGCGGAAGGAGAGCAGGCGCGGGCCGGTGAGTTCCAGACTCCGGCCCACGTACCGGTCCCCGGACGTCAGCACGGCCGCCACCACGTCCCCGATGTCCCGTACGTCGAGGAACGGCTCCTCGACCTCGCCCGCCGGGAAGACCAGCTCCCCGCCCTCGCGCAGCCCGTCCGCGAGCGGGCCCTCGCTGAAGTTCTGGGCGAACCACGCGGCCCGTACGACCGTCCAGTCCGCGCCCGACGACTTCAGCGCCTCCTCGGTCGGCAGCGCCTGGTCCTCCCCCCGCGCCGACAGCAGCACCAGCCGCCGCACGCCGAGCCCGACCGCCTCCCGGGCCAGCGCCCCGACGCCCTCGGCGGCGGCCGGGGAACCCACGTCGGACGGGTACATCAGATAGGCGGCAGCGCAGCCGCGCAGGGTCTCCGCCCAGGTCGTCGGGTCCTCCCAGTCGAAGCCACGGGACCGCGTCGCCTCTCTCACGTCGAGACCGGCCGCCTTGAGTGCCTGGGCCACCCGGCTGCCGGTACGGCCCGAGGCGCCGGTCACCATCACTGTCGTGTTCTGCGTGTTCTGCGTGTTCTGCGTGTTCGTCGTCATGCGTCCAGTCAACGGCCGCGGGCGCCAACAGCCCATCGCCGAACGCCTCATTCCCATGCGCGCGCGTCTACGCTGGCGCCATGGACGCCCTTGCAGGTCTCCTCGACGGACCACGCGCGCGTGGCGCCTTCATGATCCGCGCGTGCTTCGAGCCGCCCTGGGCCGTGCGGATCGAGGACCGCGCCCCGCTGACCGTCATGCTCATGGTGCGCGGCGAGGCGTGGATCACGCCGGACACGGGAGAGCGGGTGCGGCTAGGCCCCGGCGACCTCGCCATCGCCCGCGGCCCCGACCCGTACACCTGCGCCGACGACCCCGCCACGGCGCCGCAGGCCGTGATCCTGCCCGGCGCCGAGTGCCACTACCCCGACGGCCGCCCCCTCAACGGCTCCATGGACCTCGGGGTGCGCACCTGGGGCGACCGGCTCGACGGGTCGACCGTGATGCTGATCGGCACCTATCTGTGGCAGGGCGAGGTCAGCGGACGGCTGCTGGACGCCCTGCCGCCGCTGCTCTCGCTCACCGCGGAGGTGTGGGACTGCCCGCTCACGCCGTATCTGATGGAGGAGGTCGTCCGCGACGAACCCGGCCAGGAGGTGGTCCTGGACCGGCTGCTCGACCTGCTGGTCATCGCCGCGCTGCGGGCCTGGTTCTCCCGGCCCGAGGCGGCGGCCCCCGCCTGGTACAAGGCGATGGCGGACCCGGTGGTCGGCCGGGTGCTGCGGCTGGTGCAGGACGACCCGGGGCACCCCTGGACGGTGGCGTCGCTGGCGGCCAAGGCGGGCGTGTCCCGGGCCGCGCTCGCCCGCCGGTTCACCGAGCTGGTCGGCGAACCGCCGATGACCTACCTCACCGGCTGGCGGCTGGCCCTGGCTGCGGACGCGCTCCGGGACACCGGCGACACCCTCGACGCGATCGCCCGCCGGGTCGGCTACGGCAGCGCGTTCGCCCTGTCCAGCGCCTTCAAGCGGGTGTACGGGGTGAGCCCGCAGGAGCATCGGGTGCGGGGGGCGTAGCCATGTACCGGGAACGGCCGTCCAAGCTTTCCGGCGCCGTCGTCTGGACGAACACCCCGACCGGGGGCGGCGGACGGGTCCTGCCCGACGGCTGCATGGACCTGCTCTGGCACGAGGGGCGGCTGATCGTCGCGGGGGCCGACACCCGGGCCCACCTCACAGGGGAGGAGGGTGGCGCCTGGTACGGGCTGCGCTTCCGCCCCGGCGGTGCGCCCGCCTTCCTGGGCGTGCCCGCGCACGAACTGCGCGACCGGCGCGTCGACCTCGCCGACCTCTGGCCCGCCGCGGAGGTACGACGGCTGCACGGCCGGATCGCG
Organism: Streptomyces davaonensis JCM 4913; assembly: GCF_000349325.1. Taxonomy (GTDB): domain Bacteria; phylum Actinomycetota; class Actinomycetes; order Streptomycetales; family Streptomycetaceae; genus Streptomyces; species Streptomyces davaonensis. The sequence continues at coordinate 2,491,119 of NC_020504.1, read as the reverse complement.
GGCGCCGCCGACCTCCCGACCGCGCTCGAAGAGGTGGTCCTGGAACGCGCCGAGGCACCCGAGCCACTCGTACGACGGCTTGTGGCGGCCCTCGACGCCGGGCGGCCCGTCGCCGCGACCGCCGATGAACTCGGGGTCGGCGCACGCCAGTTGCACCGGCGCGCCCTGGACGCCTTCGGCTACGGACCCAAGACGCTGGCCCGCATCCTGCGCTTCGGGCGCGCGCTCGAACTGGCCCGCACCGAGGTGCCGTTCGCCGAGGCGGCGGCGCGCACCGGATTCGCCGACCAGGCCCATCTGGCCCGGGACGTCAAGGAGTTGGCCGGGGTGCCGCTGGGGGTGCTACTCGGCCGCTCCTAGCGGAGCGAACAGGTCGACGCCGTGGCCGTCCGGGTCGTGCACGACCGCGTACCGCTGGCCCCAGAAGGCGTCCCACGGCTTGTGCTCACCGTGGTAGCCGGCGCCGACGAGTTCCTCGTAGACGGTGTCCACCTCGGCCGGGTCGTCGCACCGCAGGGCCAGCGAGTGCCGGGTGCCGGAGGGTGGCTGCCAGCCGGGGGTGAGGGAGCGGACCATCTCCTCGGTGTCCAGCATCAGCCGCAGGCCGCCGGGCAGCGGAGCCTCGGCGTGCGGCTCGGTCTCGGCACCCTCGGGGAAGGCGAAGCCGAGGCGGCGGTAGAAGGTGACGGCGGCGGCCATGTCGGAGACCACCAGCCCGATGGCGTCGATACGTGGAGTCATGCGGCCACCGTAGGCAGTGGCCGGGCGGTGGGTCTTGAAGGAAACGGACATGGCGGGGCGGGCTCAGTGGAAGGTCACGGGCCCGTTCGGGGAGTCCAGCGTGAACGTGATCCCGGCCGGGCCTTCGGTGAGTTCGAGTCCCGTGCCCAGTAGGGCGAGCAGGGGCCGGATCTCCTCCGGCGCGGGGGAGCTCGCGGACATCGACAGCAACGGCACCGTCGGCAGACCCGAGGCCGTCGGATGCACCGACTCGCTCCAGTCGATCAGGAACGGCACCAGACCGGACGGATGGGCGGTGGCGCCGTCGGTCAGCCGCCACCGCAGGAGGGTGCCGTCGGGGCGGCGACGGCTCATCGGGCGCGCCGGGCCCGGGTCGTAGCCGTGGGCGCGGGCCTCGGCGATCGCCGCGTCCAGGTCGGGCGGGCTGATCGCCCAGGTGATCGTGCGCGGACCGGTCAGGGCGTCCACGCCGAAGGGGCCCGGGGCGCCCGGCTCGCACTGCTCCGGGTCGGGGCCGATGATCTCCAGATAGCTGACGCCGCCCAGGCCCACCAGGTGGTTCCGCGTGCCCAGGCCGACATGGGCACCGCCGGGAGCGGGCTTCACACCGGTGCGCCGGGTGAAGTCGGCGACCGTCGCGGCCAGATCGGGGGTGGCGAGGACGAGGTGGTCCAACAGTGCGGGAATGGTGTTCATCGACGCCGAGGCTATGCGGATTCCCGGTCCCGATGGAACAGGTGTGCGGCAGGATGAGGGGCATGATCCATCAACGGGGTGTCCTGACCACACTGCTTCTCTCCTCCCTCCTGCTCACCGCCTGCGGCTCCGAGAAGTCCGCCGACACGGCCGCCGACCCGGCCGAACTCGCCTCCCGGGCCTCGGCGTTGGGCATCGCACCGGAACACGTCTACGTAACCGAGGCGCCCGGCTTCACTCTCGCCCAGCAATCCGTGGGCGTGATCGGCGCGGACGGTTTCGGCGCCGTGTACGTGTCCCAGGAGAACGGTGCCCAGCTCCAACTCTCAGTCGACCGCGGCACGATGACCGCCGCCATCTGCGCCGAGGAGACCAGCACCACCTGCGAGCGTGACGGTGACGCCTGGCACGGCGGCCAGGAGTACGCCATACCGAAGAAGGGCCATGTGGTCCGGGTCAAGGGCGACGGAATCCCCGAGGACGTGCTCCGCGAGGCCGCCCAGGCCGTACACCGCCCGTCGGAAGCCGAGTTGGACGACTTGCTCCCGGCCGCCGCTGCGGAAGGCGGCGCGAGCGGCGGCGGTGTGGAGCGGGGCGATCTGCCCCCGGCCGGTGACGGGGCGCCGGACAACGAGCAGAACGCCACTGGCTGAGCCGCCCTCACTCCTCGGCGATCTTGCCGTTCTCGTCCATCGCCGGATGCAGCCGTATGGGCCCGTACTCGTCACGGTCCGAGGGGCGCGCGGGCTCGGGGCCGTCCGGGCTCATACGGAGCATGCGCTCCACCCGGCACAGCCGGAAGTGGCGGTCCGCCACCGACACCTCGTCGGCGCGGCCGAGCGCCCGGAACTCCTCGGCCGCCGTCGCGTACACCGCCCGCGTCGCGTCGTCGTAGCGGTACAGCACGGCCCACACCTCGGCCATCCCGTCGTACAGCTGACGCCGGGCCTCGTGCGGGGTCGCCGCGAGCCCGCCGGAGGGCTCCCAGCCGCCCGGGCCGCGCTCGACGACGCCGAAGGAGACCGGCAGCAGCACGATGTCCGGGTGGGAGTCGACGGCCCGTTCGGAATCGGCGCGCACCTGGTCGGGGACGCGGGCGCCGACGTAGCAGAAGTCCCGCAGCCCCAGCCGGGTGGCCCCGGCCATCGGGCCCTCGTCGTGCCCCGGGTCCAGGACGAAGCCGACGTCCGGGCCGGGCGGATACCGGCGGGGCCGCTCCCAGGAGGGTGCGGTCGGCTGCGGGTCCGTGGGCCTCGGCGGCTCCAGGTACTCGCCGTCACCGCGCGCGAACTCGTCGGCGCGCACCACCCGGTAGCGGACCCCGCACGCCGTCACCTCGTTCACCGGCTCCTCGTCCAGCACCGCGACCGCCGCCAGCAGTTCACGCCGTACGGCCGGATCGTCGGGGCCGTCCTTCGCCGCGAACCACAGATGGGAGTTCAGGCTGTCCCGGGCCACCTGCGGCATGGGATCCACCACCGGCTTCAGCAGCCGCCACCACGGTCCGGCGGCCGGGTCCTGCACGGCCACCCCGAACACCGGTCCACGCAGGGCGAGATGGGGATAGCGCAGCGACGCGTCCACCGCGTCGGCCTCCCGTACCCAGGCGGCCGGGTCGTCTCGGCGGATCAGCTCCTCCTGGAGCGCGTCGATGCGTTGCCGCCAGTCATCCGTCATGCACGCATTGTCGTGGGGCCCACGGGGAGCGGAAGGCGAACCGACCCAACCGCGAGGCCCGTTGGCGCCCAGGGGCTAGGCTCGTCCGATGGGTCCACCACGTGTGCTCGTATACACCCGTACGACCGACTACCGGCACGACTCCATCCCGGCCGGCGTCGACTGTCTGCGCGCACTCGGGGAGTTCGAGGTCGACCACACCGATGATCCGGGCGCGTTCAGCGAGCCTTTGGAGGCGTACGGCGCCGTCGTGTTCCTCTCCACCAGCGGTGAGGTGCTGACCCCGGCCGGACGGGAGCGGCTGGCCGGGTACGTCGAGGCGGGCGGCGGCTTCGCCGGGGTGCACGCGGCGGCCTGCACCGAGTACGAATGGCCTTACTACGGCGAGCTGTTGGGCGCCCGCTTCGCCCGCCACCCGCGCCTCCAGCCGGGCCGTGCCCTGATCGAGGACCCCGGCCATCCGGCGACCCGCCATCTGCCGTCCGCCTGGGACTTCACGGACGAGTGGTACGACTTCACCACCAACCCGCGGACCGCTGTCGCCGTACGGGTGTTGATGTGCGCCGACGAGTCGTCGTACGAGGGCGGCGGCATGGGGGCGGACCACCCTCTCGCCTGGTGCCGTGAACAGGGCGCCGGGCGCGTTTTCTACACCGCCCTCGGTCACACGGTCGAGGCTTACGACGACCCCCGCTTCCGCGCTCACCTCCGGGGCGGGATCGCCTGGGCGGCAGGGCTTGAACCCTGAGCGTCTAGCCAGGACTTGTGGACCACGACATCCGCGGCGCTGTCGTGCTCGCCCGCTCCACCAGCCGTGTCGACAGCTCCGTGCGGGTGCTCTCCGGGCGGTCCCCGTCCATCGTGCGCACCAGCAGCCGCAGGGCTGTCGCCGCCATCTCCGACAGGGGCTGGCGGACGGTGGTGAGCGCCGGAGTGATCCAGCGGGATTCGGGCAGATCGTCGAAGCCCACGACGCTGATGTCGTCCGGGACGCTCAACTCCCGTTCGGCCAGGGCCGAGTAGACCCCGTGCGCCATGCGGTCCGAGCAGACGAAGAGCGCTGTCGGGGGCTCGGGCAGATCCAGCAGCTCCAGGGTGCGGCGGTGGGCGAGCCGGTGATCGGAGCCGGTGTGCCGGAGGTACTCCGGCCGGTGCCGCAGGCCCGCCGAGGCGAGCGCCGAACGGTAGCCGGCCACCCGGGCGTCACCGGCCATCGTGCGCTGCTGACCGGCGACCACGGCGATCCGCTGATGGCCGAGCGCCAGCAGCCGCTCGGTCGCCGTGACCCCGCCCTGCCAGTTCGCCGCGCCCACCGACACCACCCCCGGCGGCGGTTCCAGCAGCGGGTCGATCATCACGAACGGAATGCGGTGCTGCTCCAGCCAGCCGTACTGGGCGGCGGTGAGGTCGGGCAGATGGAACAGCACCCCGGCGGAGCCGCGCGCCGTCAGCTTGTCCTGCCAGCCGCGCTCCGGACGGCCGCTCGTCGCCCGGGGCAGCCCGGCCGAGACGACCACCTCGAGACCGGCGTCATGCGCCGCGGCCTCCACCCCGTGCAGGACCGTGCCGGACCAGGAGGTGTCCAGCGAGTCCACCACCAGGTCGATCAGACCGGGCGTCCGGAAGGCGTCGAAGCGCGGTCTGCGGACATAACCGAGCCGGTCCAGCGCCTCGGTGACGCGTCGCCGGGTCTCGGGCGCCACGTCCTCGCGCCCGTTGACGACCTTGGAGGCCGTCGGCACCGACACCCCCGCCTCCCGGGCGACGACCGCCAGGGTCGGCCCGGCCGCCACGTTCGCACTCCCCGTACGGACCATCGGGAACCACCTCTCCGGCCCGCCCGAGGGCCATGAAAAGTTACCAGCGCGAAATAGTAAGCGCTTCCTACCCTAGGTTCGCGGCACGGCGTGGGGAAGGGGCCGGTATTCCGCAGGCACGGCCGGGCCGCCGGTCATGCCACCCGCGTCAGGTCCGTGTGCCGCACCTCGTGCAGTGGGGGACGGCCGGTGGTCAGGCGCTCCAGTTCCTCCACGACCGTACGGCCCAGCCGCTCCAGCTCGTTGCCCAGGGAACCCGCGATGTGCGGGGTCAGCAGGACGTTGGGCAGGCGGTAGAGAGGGGAGTCCGGGGGCAGCGGCTCGGGCTCCGTCACATCGAGGACGGCCGTGAGGCGGCCCGAGACCAGTTCGGCGGTCAGCGCCGCCGGATCGATCAGGGCTCCTCTGGACGTGTTGATCAGGACCGCGCCGTCCCGCATCAGGGCCAGCCGGGGGGCGTCGAGCATGCGGTAGGTCTCGGGGATGTCGGGGGCGTGCAGGGTGACGATGTCGCTGCGGCGCAGCAGGTCCTCCAGGGGGAGGTGTTCGGCTCCCAGTGCTGCCGCCTCGGCGGAGGTGACGTAGGGGTCGTACAGGCAGACCGTGAAGTCGAAGGGGCGCAGCAGGTCCAGCAGGCGTCGGCCCACCCGGGACGCGCCGATCACGCCGATGCGCCGGCCCATGTTGCCGGTGTTCGCGGTCTCCGCGTGCGTGGGCAGGGTGTGGGTCGTGCGGTAGCGGTCGCGGTGGGCGAAGGTGTCCTTGCCCGCCAGCAGAATCATGGCCAGCGTGTACTCGGCGACGGGCAGGGCGTTGGCCGCGACCGCGCTGGAGACGGTGATGCCGCGTCGCCACACGTCCTCGCCGATGAGGTCGCGCACCGAGCCCGCGGCGTGCAGGACCGTGTGCAGCCGAGGGGCCGCCCTCAGGAGGTCGGCGTCCAGGTGGGGGGCGCCCCAGCCCGTGATCAGGACTTCCGCGCGGGACAGGGCTGCCGCCGCCGGTCGCGCGGTGAAGTCGGTGACGACCAGTTCGGGGTCGATCTCACCTGCCTGCCTCAGCCTGGTCAGCAGGGCCGGGGGAAACAGCCGGGGGACGTGTACGGGGTCCATGGCGAGTACGGCCCTGGGCGGCATGGCTCTCCTGGAGGCTGATGGAAACAGTTTCAGAAAGCGCCTTCTACCGTAGATCCGGGGGAAAACAGTGGTCAATGCCAGACGGTTCCGCACCGGAATACATCCGGGCGATGTGATGCTCTGATGAGAACGGTGCAGGAGCGTGGCGAAGGGCTGGTGGGCGCATGGCGGCGAACCGGACGGAACCCGTGGTCAGCACCCCTTACGGGGCTGTGCGTGGCAGATACGAACAGGATGTCGCGGTCTTCCGGGGCATCCCGTACGCGGCGCCCCCCTTCGGACCCCGCCGGTTCCGGCCGCCGCTGCCCCCCGAGCCCTGGGAGGGCGTACGGGACGCCGGTGCCTTCGGGCCCACCGCGCCGAAACCGCCGTACTCCGAAGCCTTCGCGCAGTATCTGTCCGACCCGGTGGTGGCGGGGGACGACTGTCTCAACCTCAATGTGTGGACGCCCGAGCCCGGCCCGGGTGCGCGGCTGCCGGTCATGGTGTGGCTGCACGGGGGTGCGCTGACCCGCGGATCCTCCGGTGTGCCGGTGTACGACGGGCGGCATTTCGCCCGGGACGGGATCGTGCTCGTCTCGGTGAACTACCGGCTGGGCGTCGAGGGGTACGGGCTGTTTCCCGACGCCCCCGCCAACCCCGGGCTGCGGGACCAACTCGCCGCCCTGGAGTGGGTGCGTGCCTCGATCGGCGCCTTCGGGGGTGACCCCGAGCGGATCACGCTGTTCGGGCAGTCCGCCGGCGCCATCAGCATCGGCGCGCTGCTCGCCGCCCCGCAGGCGCAGGGGCTCGTACGACGGGCCATTCTTCAGAGCGGGCCGCCGGAGACCGCCGAGCGGGACAAGGTACGGCGGATGGTGCGCCGTATGGCCACCCGGCTGAAGGTGCCCGCCACCGCCGCGGCCTTCGCCGAGGTGGACCGGCAGCTGCTGCTGCGCACCCAGGCCGAGGTGGGCAGGCTGAGCAGCCCGGTGCTCGGCGGGCCCGCCTTCGGGATCGTCGAGGACGGCGATCTCGTGCCCGGCGATCCGCTCCGGGCGCTGGTCGAGGGCGGGGCCGCCCGCGGGGTCGAGCTGATGACCGGGTGGACCCGCGACGAGTACCGGCTGTGGCTGGTGCCGGGCGGGCTGCTGGAGCGGGTCGACCGGCTCGGGCCGGTCGCGCTGGCCGGCGCCATGGCACGTTGCCGCTGCGGACACGAGGTGGCCCGCGGCTATCGCACGCTGCACCCCGAGGCCGGCACCGCCGAGATCGTCGGCCAGATGGTCACCGACCACCTGCTGCGGATCCCGCTGCACCGGCTGGCCGACGCCCGCCCCGACACCACCCACGTCTACGAGTTCGCCTGGCCGTCCAACCGGCCGGACCTCGGCTCCTGTCACGCGCTGGAGCTGGGCTTCGTCTTCGACACCGGACAGGCCCGCGAATCCGCGAAACTTGCCGGCGAGGGCGCCCCGCCCGAGCTCTCCGCGGCGATGCACGGCGCCTGGGTGCGGTTCGCCGAGGACGGGAACCCCGGCTGGCAGCACTGGGACGACACCCACCCGGTGCGGATCTTCGGCGAGGGCGAGCCGCACACCGAGTACGGCCCCCGCGACCGCGAACTGGCCCTGTGGGCCGCCGATCCCACCCCCGAGGAACCCGCACCCGCATCGGCCCCGGCCGACGGTTCACCCCTGCGCGGCACGGAACTCCGGTCGGTGGTACGGCGGCTCCGGATCCCGGGCGCCGTGCGGCGGCACTGAGCCCGTTGGTCGTCATGGGAACTCCTTGATCGAACTGAGGAATTGGCGCCCAAGCTCCCTGTCCGGCGCCCTGTCCCGCGACCGTCCGTGGAGGGTTGGACACCGTTTCGGTGACGCGCCTGGTGGTGCGCCTAGACTCGCCGGTGTCCAGTCGTGCGCACTGGACGGCTGGACAGCGGGGGGCGAGTGACGAACGCAGGCGCCGAGGAGGCCGCCTTCTTCGCGCGGCTGCGTCGGCTCGGGGAGTTGCGGCGCGCGGAGTTGGGCGAGCGGGTGAGTCTGGCCGTGCTGGCGCGGGCGGCGGGTGTGCGGTCCCGGGAGACGGTCCGGGAGTGGCTGAGCGGCGGCCGGATGCCCCAGGACCCGGAGCAACTGCTGTGCGTGGTCGCGGTGTTGCGCGCCGAAGCGGTGCGGCTGCGGGGTGAACTCCCTGATGAATGGCGGGCCTTGCTGGACGCGGAGGAGTGGCGTCGGCTCCATGCGGACCTGGCCGGAGCGCGGGGCCGGGCGACGGGGGCCGCGGTCCGGGGCGGGCTGGCGGCACGGGCGCTGGAGGAGCGGCGGCTCGCGGAACTGCCGGACCGGCCAAGGCCCTTGGGTGAGTGGCATCCGCGTGCTCTCGGGGTGCATCCCTCGATCTCGGGTGCGTCCGGCGAGACCGGCTTCGTCCTGCCGGAGTACGTCCCGCGTGAGCACGACCGGCGGCTGCGGGAGTCCTTGGAGCGGATCGCGGCCGGGCCGGATGCCGCCTTCGTGCTCGTCCGGGGAGAGTCCTGCACCGGCAAGACGCGGACGGCGTACGAGGCGGTGCGTGCCTGTCTGCCGGAGTGGGAACTGGCCTTCCCCAAGGACCCGGACAGTCTGCTGAAGCTGTTGGAGGCGGACGCGCTGGGCCCGCGGACCGTGCTCTGGCTGGACGAGGGACAGGACTGTCTCCTGGGCGAACGGGGAGCGTCGGCCGCCGCCGGGCTGCGCAGGCTGCTGGAGCGGCCAGGTCCGCTCCTGGTGCTGATGACCATGTGGCACCAGCACCATCGGACCCTCACCGCCCGGCCGGACGCCCAGGCCCGCGATCCGCACGCGCAGGCCCGCGCCCTGCTCGGGCAGGCGACGGATGTCCGAGTCCCCGTCGCCTTCTCCCGCGAGGAGCGCGACCAAGTCCGTGCGATCGGCGACCGTGCGGTGGCCACGGCCCGAATGACCAGCCGTGAAGGCGCCCTGACCCAGACGCTGGCGGCCGGTCCCGAGCTGGTCGCCTTCTACGAGTCCGCCGACGGCGCGCCGGACTGCTACGGCCAGGCGGTCATCACCGCCGCGATGGACGCGCGTCGACTCGGCCACGGCCCCGAACTCCCGGACGCCCTCCTTGAGTCGGCCGCCCCGGCCTACCTCGGCGAGGCCGTCCGCGCCGACGCCGGGGCGGACTGGTTCGCCAACGCGCTGCGGCATGCGCGGACGAAGGTCATGGGGGTCGTCGCTCCCCTCGGGGACGTCGTCGCGGCGGGCGGGATGGGGGCACGGCCGGGGGTGCGGCGGCTCGCCGACTATCTCGACCACCACGGACGTACGGCACGGTCCTACGTCTGTCCCGGCGCGCCGTTCTGGGCGGCGGCGGAGCGGTTCGCGGGGAGCGCCTCGGATCTGCTTCAGCTGGCGAACTCGGCGCATTTCCGGGGCCGTTTCGCCGTCGCTGACGCCCTCTACGCTCGGGCGGCGGAGCGGGGGGACGCCTCGGCCTGGACCGAGCGGGCGTACCTGCGCAGAGACCGCGGCTGCCGTGAGGAAGCGGTCGAGTTCTGCTGGAAGGGGCATGCCGCCGGGGACGCGGACGCGCTGAACAGTCTTGCGCACTGGTATCTGGAGGACGAGGAACCGGAGGCCGCTCGGCGGCTGGTCCCGGAGATCGAGGCGACCGGGCATCCCCGAGCGCTGTTGTCCCTGGCGGAGGAAGAGCAACTGCATGACAGCGACGCCGAAGTGGAGCGGCTCGCGCGGATTGCCGCCGAGCTGGGCTGGGCGCAGGCGCTGACCTTTCTCGGGCGTCGGCGGTTGCTGGGCGGCGACCATGGCGCGGCGGAGGACCTCTTCCGCCGGGCCATGGCCGACGGCGACCCAGGGGGTGCCTTCGAACTGGCCCGGCTGCGATGGACATCGGACAAGGACGTGCCCGGTGTCGTGGCCGCCGCCCGGCGAGCGGCCGAGCTGGGGGACTACTTCACCTTGGGAATCATGGCCCAGCTCGTCATCGGCAGTGATCCTGCCGAGGGTCTGCGCATGGCGCGGGAGGCCGCGGATCTCGGGGGGATCAGTGCCTCTCATACGGTGCGTCTGTCCGACTGGGAGAACACGGTCCGGCAGCAGAGCCTCGCCGTCCTCGCGGACCATGCGGAGGCCACCGACGGTCCCGGGGCGGGCGAGGCGTTGCTGCTCACGGCGGCCGAGGAGGGTGACCTGCACGTGCTGGCGTGGCTGGCGCTGCGGGCGTGGGACTCCGGCGATCACGCCGGGGCCGTGACCCGCTACGAGCGCGCGACAGCGGGTGGCTACGCACCGGCGCTGGTGTCACTCGCGCACCTCCGTAAGGCAACCGGGGATGTCGCCGAGGCGGAACGCCTGTTCCGACGGGCGGTCGACGCGGGCGAGCTCTCGGCGCTGTACACGCTCGCTCATCTCTGGGAGGAGGCCGGGGACCCCGAACGGGCGGGCCGACTCTCCTTCCACGGCCTCGACCCTGACGGCGAACCGGCACAGCCATGGCTGCCCGACGGTGACCGGGACTTCGCCGCGCTCGGCGCGGATGCCGCCGAGGGGTGGCTGAAGGTCTTGCGCGCCGACTGAACCGGCGCCTTCTCCTATCCCCGCAGCACCCCCGAGATCCCCGAGATCACCTCCGGCCCCACCCGGCAGCAGCCGCCGATCAGCCGGGCCCCGCTGTCGTGCCAGGCGCGGACCCGTGCCGGAGTGAAGCGGGAATCGCCGTGCCAGGTACGGGAGTCGGCGTCCCAGGACTCGCCGCTGTTGGGGTAGACGACGACCGGCTTGCCGGTGATCCGCGCCGCCGTCCTGATCGCCCCGGCCACATCCTCCGGCGCGCAGCAGTTGACGCCGACCGCGATGATCTCGTCCGCGTCGGCGGCGAGCGCGAAGGCGTCCTGAAGCGGCTGGCCCGCGCGAGTGCGGTCGCCGGACACGGAGTACGACAGCCAGGCCGGGACGCCGAGTCCGCGCACCGCGCGCAGCAGGGCCCGGGCCTCGTCGGCGTCCGGGACGGTCTCCAGCGCGAGGACGTCGGGTGCCGCCTGCGCCAGCACCTCCAGCCGGGGCCGGTGGAAGCGCTCCAGTTCGTCGACGCCGAGGCCGTAGCGGCCGCGGTACTCGGAGCCGTCGGCGAGCATCGCCCCGTACGGGCCGACGGACGCCGCCACCCACAAGGGGCGGTCCGCCTTGGCCCGGCGGGCCGCCTCGCGGGCCAGTTCCACGCTCAGCGCGAGCAGTTCGGCCGCCTGGTCCCGTCCGATCCCGCGCCCCGCGAACCCCTCGAAGGTGGCCTGGTAACTGGCGGTGATCGCCACGTCCGCGCCGGCCTCGAAGTAGGCGAGGTGCGCCTCGGTGATCGCCTCGGGCCGCTCGGCGAGCAGCCGTGCCGACCACAGCTCGTCGCCGAGGTCGTGCCCGGCGGACTCCAGTTGGTTGGACATCCCGCCGTCGAGGACGACGGGACCGGCTGCGAGGGCCTGGGCGAGGGTGGTGCCGGTGGTCATGTCATGACGTTAGTCCAAGGGGGGCCGGACGGCCGCTGGCGTCCAGGGTGCGATCGGCCTGTCCGGCATGTGGGATCAGTGGCCTGTGATCACCGCCAGGGCCTCGCTCACCGCGTGGTCGTCCGGCGGGCCGTCGGGCCAGCGGGCGCCGACATGGCCGTCGGGGCGGATGAGCACCGCTCCTCGCGGGCCGAGGCCGCAGGCGTCGGTGTGCTCGGCGGGCAGCGGCTCGACGTGCAGCGGGCAGGGCGGGGCCGCCTGCCCTGCCCAGGCGTCGGGGTCCGGCGTGAGCAGGGTGAACCACTCGCCCAGGGTGTCGAGCGAGGAGCGGTCCGGGCCCAGCCAGAAGTGCGGCATGCGGTGGCCGGGCCGCGCCGTGGGGAGGTAGTCCGTCCCCGGGTCCTCCGGCTCGGGCGGGGCGCTGCCGTCCGGGATCACCGCGGCCGAGTCGTAGGCGACACCGAGTATCAGTCCAATCTGCGCGAAGTAGCGCTCGGACCACGGCAGTTCGATCTGTTCCGAGGGTGCCGCCCCGGAGCCCAGCTGGTCCCGGCGCCGGGCCTGAACCTGGAACATCAGCTGGGCGTTGGCGACGGCTTGGCGCAGTGTCCGCTCGCCGACGGGGCGTCGTTCCGGCTCGTAGGTGTCCAGCAGGCCCGGCGCGGCCCAGCCCCGGAGCACGCCCGCCAGTTTCCAGCACAGGTTGTGCACGTCGGCGATCCCGGCGTTCATGCCCAGGCCGCCGGTGACGGGGACGGCGTGTGCCGCGTCGCCGGCCAGCAGGATCCTGCCGTGCCCGAAGCGTTCGGCGACGAACGCCTTCATCTCCCAGTGCTGCACGCGCAGTACGTTCACCGGCACGTCGTCGGGTGTGTCGAGCAGGCCGGTGACGTACGCCTGCCAGTCGGTGTCCTCCGTGGCCTCGGGGACGGGGCCGATCCAGGCCCAACCGCCCTCGGGGTACAGCGGGATGAGGGAACCGTGGGCGAGGAAGTAGACCCCGGCCGGGTGCTCGGCGCACCAGCGGTCGAGGTCGGCGTCGAACACCACGGTGGTGAGGTTGGCGATGGCTCCGGGGCCCTCGGTGCCGATGTCCAGCAGGCGCCGGACGGTGGAGGTCGCGCCGTCGGCGGCGATCACGTAGCGGGCGCGGACGTGGGTCCGGACGCCCCGCACATGGTCGAGGATCCCGGCCACGACGCCGTCGGACTCCTCGGTCACGTCGACGAGTTCGGAGCCGAACCGCACCGGCGAGGCGGCCGCGCCCAGCAGATGGGGTTCGAGCCGGTCCTGCGTGGTGATCGCGCTCAGCACCGGGCTCTCGGGGATCGGCGTCTTGGCCCCGACCCAGTCCGCCTTGGCGTAGTCGGGGTTGTCGAGGGTCTCCCGGAAACGGATGGTGCCGAACTCCGGGCGGAAGGAGGTGCCCGCGACCTTCTCGTCCAGCTCCAGCCCGCGCATGATCTCCATCGACCGCACGTTGACCAGCCGGGACCGCGGGTACGGGGACAGTTCGCGGTACTTCTCGACCAGCAGGACGCTGACGCCCCAACGCTCCAGCAACGCACGAGCGGTGAGCCCGACCGGCCCACCGCCGACGACCAACACCTCGACCTCGTCGTCCACGACGACGTTCTGATCCGTCTGATCCGTCATGAGACAGATCTCATCATTCGTTGAGTTCGGCCGCAATGGGCAGGCCGGGCCAACCGCAGGCCCTAAGCCGCGTGCCGCCCACCTGTGCGCCGTCCCCGTCCGCCCCGGGCGCGCCGGGTCGCCGGGACCATCAGCCCGCCCAGCATCCCGAGCCCCAGAGCGTACGGCCACCAGCCGAAGGCGTCACCCGTCGCGCTCGCGGTGCGGGTGTCGGCCGGGTCGGCGCCCGCCGCCGTACGTGGGTCGGCGCTCGGGGCGGGGCCGGTCGCGGAGTGCGCGGTCAGGACGACGTCGTTGCCGTCGCCGCCGTGGTAGCTGATCCGGTAGGTGGTCTCGCCGAGCTTGACGCGGGAGCCCTCCTTCAGGCCCTCGAAGGCGCCGGTCGTGCGGGCCCGGCCCGAGTGCTCCAGTACGGTGATCTCGGGCACCGCCGGTCCGGTCGCGACGGACACCAGGTCGAGGTCTCCGGCCAGCCGGACGGCGCCGGTGACCTTCAGTCTCCCCTTTCCTGCGATGAGTTGGCCGTCCGCGCGCTGTGTGTAGTCGCCCTCGACGGTCAGACTCCCGGCGACCGCACCCTCGTTGGTCACGGCGCCCCGCACCGTCCCCTTGCCGGAGAGCGTCTTCGTCACCCGCAGCCCGGCCGTCCCGGCGTCCAGCCGGGCGCCCTCGGAGGTGAGCCGGACGGCCCTGCTGCGGGTGAGGGTCGCCCCCGACCGCAGTGCGAGCGTGCCGGTGCGGACCGTCGTCGGGCCCGTGTACGTCACCGCCGTGCCGGTCAGCGTCGTGCGCGCCGCACCGGACTGCACGAGCGAGCCGGAGCCGCTGATCCGGGACAGGGTGAGGGCGCGGGCGGTGTTGCGCAGGACCAGCGAGCCGTCGTTGACGACGCGGTAGTGCGCGCCGCCGGTGTGGAGCCCGCCGTCGCCGCCGGGTCGGCCGCTGCCGAGCCGCAGTACGGCGCCCTTCTCGACGGTCGTCGAGCCGTCGTAGTACTGCACGGCCGCGAAGGTGACGTCATTGCCCTTCGTCCCCTTGATCACGACGTCCCCGGCGCCCGGCGCGGACAGGGTGTCGTGGAAGCGTCCGCCGCCGATGGGAGCGCCCAGGGTGACGGGGCCGTCGTAGGCGAAGGTGAGCCGGGAACGGGAGCGTGCGGCCAGGAGGTTGATGTAGACGGTCTCGGCGGTGCCCGGCATGAAGATGCGGTCCGTCGTCCCGTCGCCCCACTGGACGTCGGCGCCCTTGATGTTGGTGCCCCGCTTGTTGATGCTCTTGCGTGCGGGCGTCCAGTTCAGGGACGGGTCGCTGAGCGAGGGAGCGGTGTCGCCGCCCAGGTCGGACCAGCTGTACTGGCCGGTGAGGACGACCTTGCCGCCGGGCCGGGACTGGATGTTGATGTCGCTGCCGTACTCGCGCTGGTAGAAGTCCATGCCCATGGTGACGGTCTGCCCGAGCGGGGTGTCCACGGTCCAGGTGCCCTGGTTGAGGACCTTGCGGACGTTCGGCAGCGCGGTCGCGAACTCCGGCCGTCCGGCGTTGACCTGAGTGCCGTTGTCGATCACTCCGGAGAAGGCGTGGGCGCCGGACAGGTCCCAGGTGCCCCACAGGAACCGGGGCTGCGTGATCAGTCCGGAGCCGCTGATCGTGCCGAGGTTGTAGGCGCTGCTCAGGGACAGCCGGAGGGTGCCGTCGACCCGGATGTTGTCCTGGTTGAGCCGGAACGCCGGTGTCCCGTAAGGGAAATGGCCGATCAGGCCGGTGGTGCCGCCGTCGCCGTACTGGAGTGTCGCGCCGCGCTCGACCGTGACGGCGGGCGGGTCGGGCTCGGTCGTGGTGACGTAGGGGTGGTTGCCGCCCTGGACGGTCACCTGCTGCCGCTGCCGGGCCTTCGGGAGCGTGAAGTCGCTGTCCTTGGTGAGGATCAGCGTCCCCGTGCCGCGCACGGTGAGGGTGCCCTCGCCGCGGAGGACGCCGTCGTATGTCGTCGTGCCGCGCGGCACGGTGACGACGGTGTCCCCGGTGAGGGTCACGTCCCGGTCGGCGAGTACGTCGGCGGTGACGTCACGGACGCCGCCCGCGGCCTGTGAAGGGGGCGTGGCGACGATGAGGGCGGCCAGGGCTCCGGCGGCCGCCGCGGTCTTGTGGGTGAGGCTGCGCACGTCTTGGGGACGGGCGAGGGCGGGGGCCGATAACAGAAATCCGGCCCCCGGTCCTCAGCTGGTCCCCTGGTCCCCGGTTCTCAGCCGCTGCGCGGGAAGACCTCGAACGGCGTGTCGCCGGTCCACGCGAACTCACCCTCGGGCAGGCAGTTCTGCTCGGGGTCCGTGTCGAGGCCGTCGCAGTGCTCCTCGCTCAGCCTGAGGAAGGTGATCACGGTGTGTTCGCCGACGCTGAGCGGGGCGAAGGCGGGCGAGGCGGGGAGGGAGAACGGGCGGCCGTTCGGCCCGACGAAGCCGGTGCGCAGCACCTCCCGGCCGAAGACGTAGGTCCGCTCCTGGCGGGTGCCGCGGTCCACGACGTAGCGGGCGCCCCGGAACTTCGCCGCGAAGTCCTCGCTCGGAGCCTCCTCGTCGGGGACATACCCGTCCGGATACACGGCGTCCCCCGGTCCGGTCGCCGTCTCCCAGCTCGGGCCGACCCGCACCCAGCGCTCACCGGCCAGCGCCTCGCGGCAGGGCGGCGGGCCGATGATCCTCTCCCGGATGTCGAGGATCTCGTTGAGGGGCAGACCCTCGAACGTGCAGTCGTGTTCCGGCGGTGGAACCGCCTGGGCCGTCGTGGCACCGGCCAAGGTGGCCGCCGCCAGGGCGACGGACACCAGGGCGGCCCGGAACGGGGCTGGTCTCAAGGGACTCACCTTCTTGTGGTCGGGGTTGACGGTGCTCCCAGCCGATCACGCGGTCCGTCCGCTCTGCGCCCGCAGATGGCCGTTCGAGTGAGGCGGCCCGCCCGTCCGGCGGGCGTTTGGTCCCGCCGGACCCGTTGACCTCCCCGTAACACACCCTTACCTTTTCGGCGTTCGGAATGACAGATATAGTTCGGGATTTCGAACGATCCGTGAGTGTCCCGAGGTCACCCCCACCCCGAGAGGCAGTCCGAATGAGCCGCGAAGACGACGACCTGCCCCACATCCCGAGTCGCCGGCTGATGCTGAAGGGCGCCGTGGCCGCCGGCGCCCTCGCCGCGACCCACACCGTGGCCAGTGCCGCCCCGAGCCCCGAGAAGGCAGCCGCGTACGTGAATCCGCTCGTCCTCAACCGTGCCGACCCGCACATCCACCGCCACTCCGACGGCACTTACTACTTCACCGCCACCGCGCCGGAGTACGACCGCATCATCCTGCGCCGCTCCCGCACCCTCGGTGGCCTCGCCACCGCCGCCGAGTCCGTCATCTGGCGCAAGCACGCCACCGGGAACATGGGAGCCCACATCTGGGCGCCGGAGATCCACCGCATCGGCGGCAAGTGGTACATCTACTTCGCCGCGGCGCCCGCCGAGGACGTGTGGGCCATCCGGATCTGGGTGCTGGAGAACGCCAACCCCGACCCCTTCAAGGGCACTTGGGTGGAGCGCGGTCAGCTCAGGACGCAGTGGGAGACCTTCTCCCTGGACGCCACCACCTTCACCCACCGCGGCACGCGCTATCTCGCCTGGGCGCAGCACGAGCCCGGCATGGCCAACAACACCGCGCTGTGGCTGTCGAGGATGGCCAACCCGTGGACCCTGACCGGCCCCCAAGTCCGGCTGTCCACGCCGGAGTTCGACTGGGAGTGCATCGGCTACAAGGTCAACGAAGGGCCCTCGGTCATCGCCCGCAACGGACGGCTGTTCATGTCGTACTCGGCCAGCGCCACGGACTGGCACTACTGCATGGGCCTGCTCACCATCGACGCCGACGCCGACCTGATGAACCCGGCGAACTGGACCAAGTCCCCGGCCCCGGTCTTCACCAGCAACGACACCACCCGGCAGTACGGCCCCGGCCACAACAGCTTCACCGTCGCCGAGGACGGCCGTACCGACGTCCTCGTCTACCACGCCCGCCCGTACAAGGAGATAGTCGGCGACCCGCTGAACGACCCCAACCGGCACACCCGTGTCCAGACCCTCGGCTGGAACCCCGACGGCACGCCCGACTTCGGCGTCCCGGTGGCCGACACCGTCAAGGAGAGTGCGTGAGATGAGACGTGCGTACGCGATCCTGCTCGCCCTCTGCCTGGCGCTGGCCGGCGCCCTGGTCACCGCCGGGCCCGCACAGGCGGCGCCCCAGACCGTCACCAACGGCACCCAGTTCACGGACACTTCGGGCAACCCCGTGCACGCGCACGGCGGCGGAGTCATCAAGGTCGGCGCCTACTACTACTGGTTCGGCGAGAACCGCAACGCCGACAACACCTTCCGGTACGTCGACGCCTACCGCTCCACCGACCTGAAGAACTGGGAGTTCCGCAACCACGTCCTGACCGAGGCCGGCGATCCGGAGCTGGCCACCGCCAACATCGAGCGGCCCAAGGTCATGTACAACGCGGCCACCGGCAAGTTCGTGATGTGGATGCACAAGGAGAACGGCGTCGACTACAGCGAGGCGCGCGCCGCGGTCGCCGTCTCCGACACCGTGGACGGCGACTACACCTGGCAGGGCAGCTTCCGCCCGCTCGGCCAGCACATGTCCCGGGACATCACGGTCTACGTCGACACCGACGGCACCGGCTACATGGTCTCGGCCGCCCGCGAGAACTACGACCTGCACATCTACCGGCTGACCGCCGACTACACCGGCATCGCCGCCCTGGTCGCCGACCCCTGGCACGGCGGCCACCGCGAGGCACCCGCGCTGTTCAAGCGGGGCGGCGTCTACTTCATGCTCACCTCGGGCGCCACCGGCTGGAACCCCAACCAGCAGCAGTACGCCACCGCGACCTCCCTCGCCGGCCCCTGGACCGCCATGACCAACATCGGCGACTCCACGACCTACGGCTCCCAGACCGCGTACGTCCTTCCCGTGCAGGGGAGTTCGGCCACCTCCTACCTCTACCTCGGCGACCGCTGGGGCAACTCCTTCGGCGGCACCGTCAACGACTCCCGCTATGTGTGGCTGCCGCTGACCTTCCCCAGCTCCACCACGATGTCCATGTCCTGGACACCGGAGGTCACGATCGACACGGCCACCGGAGCGGTCAGCGGCACCAGCGCCACGTACAACACGCTGATCGCCCGGCACTCCGCCAAGTGCGCCGATGTGACCAGCCAGTCGCAGTGGCAGGGCGCCCAGATCAAGCAGTACGACTGCAACGGCGGCAACAACCAGAAGTACTGGTTCAAGCCGGTCAGCGGCGGCTACTACCAGCTGATGACGCGGCACAGCTCCCTGTGCGTCCAGGAGAACGCGAGCACGGTCACCCAGGAGAAGTGCAGCGCCTCGGCCACGAGCCAGCAGTGGTCGGTGACCACCACCGGCTCCTACGTCAACGTCGTCTCCCGCGCGAGCGGCGAGTGCCTCGACGTGAACGGCGCGTCCACCGCCAACGCCGCCGCGATCATCACGTACACGTGCAACGGAGGCACGAACCAGCAGTGGACGCGCGGGAGTTGACCCGTCCCGGGATCGGGCTCAGGAGGACAGCAGGTCGATCGCGTCGATCGAGGTGCCGGCGCTGAGGTAGGACGTCGTCCCCGAACCGCTCACCACGTTGATCCGCAGGGTGTTGTAGGCGCCGGTGTCCGTCAGCCAGGCGGACGCCGGGACGCTGTAGGTGAAGGTGTGGTTGTTGCCGCGATAGGAGCCGTTGGTCAGCGACCGGGTGTTCGGCTGGGTGGGCGGGGAGGGGATGGCGGACGTCCAGGTGTCGTTGACGACGACCTGCGGGCGGCCGTTGGCGTAGGCCGTCGTCACGCCGATGCGCAGGGTGTGCGCGGCGGCGGCCTGCGCGGCGGTGAGCCGGAAGTACACGACGATCCCGCTGTTGACGTCCTTCCAGAGGTAGCAGGGGAAGGCGGTGGTCTCGCTCCCGCTGCCGATCACCACATTTCCTGTCCAGGCGGCGGCCCGGACGTCGGAGGGATGGGCGTACGTCATCAGATCGGCGTTCTTGAACCCTCTGGGCGTGCCGTTCCAGTCGCCGATCCGCCAGATCGCGCTCGCGTTGGAGGGGTCGTTGGAGGAGGGGATCGCGATCGTGTTCAGGGTGGTCGCCGCACCCGCAGTGACCGTCACCGAGCCGGTGTGCACGGCGAGTTCGTCCTTGAAGACGGTCAGCGTGTACGTCCCCGGCAGCACTCCGGAGATGGAGAACCAGCCGTCCGAGGCGCGCGCCGAACCCCAGTACTGGGCAGCCGAGTTGGCGAGGCCCACCGTATAGGCGTACGCCGTGTTCCGCCCGCTGATGCCGACCCCGGCGACCCGGCCCCGGCCGCTCGCGCCGACGTAGCCCGACAGGCCGAGCGAGTCCGCCCAGGAGGTGGTGAGGGTGCCCGGGAAGAGGGCGGAGGAGGGCGCGCCGCCGTCGGTGAGGGCGATGACGTACGGGCCCTGGAGGCCGAAGCGCTGGGCCTCGGTCTGGTTCTGTCCGTAGTACAGGATCTCGTACAGGCCGCCGCCGTCCGCGCTCTGGTGGCGCAGGAGGGAGCGGTAGAAGGGCCCGCCGGAGGCCTTCTCGTGATTGCTGCGCACGATCCACAGCCCGACACCGCCGGCCGACCAGCCGACGTAGTCGTAGTCCATCACCCGCAGCTTGGAGTAGTGCTTGGAGCGGGTCTGGCCGTCGGACTTCGCGAAGACGTCGGAGGCCTCGATGGCGGTGGGCGCGTAAGTGTAGGAATCGGGCTCGTCGTTGAGGAACAGCCCTGCCTTGACGCGCAGGATGAAGCGGGTCGCCGACACGGACGTGTCGGCCTTGTTGGTCCACACGTAGATGTTGTTCTCGCCGCTGCGGGCCGCGTAGTAGTGCCTCAGCGTGCCGTAGGTGACGGAGACCAGGATCGTCGGGCCGGACTGGGTGATGGTGACGGTGGAGGAGCCGAGGCCGGACTCGATGTGCGAGTTCATGCCGCCGTAGCCCTGGCACTCCACGCCCCGGTAGACCAGCGAGGACAGGTCGCCGTTGGACTTGCGGACCTTGAAGACCAGGTTGGCCCCGGTGTCGATGACGTAGTTCGAGCCGTCGTCTCTCCAGCCGAAGGCGGCGGCGGAGGCCGTGCCGGCCAGGGCCGCGGTTCCCGCCGCTGCCGCGGCGCCGAGGACGAAGGCGCGGCGGCCGACCGGTCCGGGAGCGGGCATGGGGGTGGGGGGAGTCATGGGTGCCTCCTTCGGGAGGTGTGGGGGGTGCGGGTGTGACCGAGGTTGACAGTTGACTCGATTTCGCGAAAGGGCTTTCGCCGCTTGGATGTTGGTGAACCTGCGAATTCAGGCCAGGGTCTAGAAAGCGCTTGTGGAGAGCGGTACGGTCCAGCGCCAGGACTGGTCGCCGTGACGGAGGAGGCGCGAGTGAGACGTTTCACTATCGGGGTGCTGGTGGCGGTGACGCTGGGCGCGGGTTTGAGCGCCGCACCCGCGCAGGCAGCCGCCGGACCGGCCGGGGGCCTCGCCGACTGCACCGCCGAGGCCTGCCACTTCGACGTCCCGCCCGGCACGTACGACGTGAAGGTGCTGCTGGGCGGTGACGCGGCGTCGAGCACGTCCGTGACCGGCGAGACGAGGCGCGCCCTGCTCCCCGAGAAGACCACTCCCGCCGGAGAGCGCGTCGCCCGCAGCTTCACCGTGAACGTCCGCACCCCCGAGGGCGAACCGACCGGCGCCGCCGGAACTCCCGGCCTGGACCTGACGATCGGCGGCTCGGCGCCCGCGCTCGCCGACATCCGGGTGACCCCCGCCCGGCACGCCCGGCAGATCTTTCTGATCGGCGACTCCACGGTCTGCGACCAGCCGGGCGACCCGTACACCGGCTGGGGCCAGCAGCTGCCGCAGTATCTGCGGAAGGGCCTCTCGGTCGCCAACTACGCGGACTCCGGCGAGAGTACGGTCACGTACCTCACGAACCCGCAACTGTGGGCCACGGTCCAGCCGCAGATCCGCCGAGGTGACCTCGTACTGATCCAGCTGGCCCACAACGACAAGACGACGGACGGGGCGACCTACCGCGCCAACCTGGAGGCACTGGTGGCCGGGGTGCGGGAGCGAGGCGGCGAGCCCGTGCTCGTCACTCCGATCGTGCGGCGCTGGTTCAACTCCGACGGAACCCTGAACAACGGCACCGCGCTCCTGGTCAACGGCCTCGGCGTGGACCACCCGGCGGTCATCCGCTCGGTCGCCGCCGACAAGTCGGTCCCGCTGATCGACCTGACGGCCCGGACGAAGGCGATGGTCGAGTCGCTCGGCGTGGAGGGCTCCAAGTCCCTGTACCTGTACAACGAGAAACGGGACAGCACCCACACCTCGGTGCGCGGCGCGACGGCGTACGCGGAACTGGTCCGTGACGAACTAATCGCACAGGGTCTGGTGCCGGAGGGCCTGGTACGGGTGGGATGAACTCCTGGGGCGTCCCGACCGGAACCGGGGCGCCCCAGGCCACTGCACTGCCGGAAGGAACTGTCGCTGATGGACCTGCCGCTTGACGACCGTGGACCGAGCCCGGCCACCGGCTACACCCGCGCCCACTGGGAGGCGGCCGCCGACGCCCTGCTCGCCGCGGTGGAGCCGTACGCCACCCCCGACCGCGCCCTCTACCACCTCCCCGGCGACCGCCATAGCTTCTCCGGCCGCCTCTCCGACGGCCTGGAGGGCTACGCCCGTACGCTCCTGCTGGCCGCGTTCCGTAAGGACGAGACGGCGCTGGAGCGCTACGCCGACGGACTGGCGGCAGGTGCGTCCGGCGCCTGGCCCCGGATCCAGCACCGCAGCCAGCCCCTGGTGGAGGCGGCCTCCGTCGCCCTGGCCCTGCGCCTGACGCGCCCCCTGCTGTGGGACCGCCTGGACGACGGCGTGCAACAGCGGGCGGCGCAGTGGCTGGCTGACGCGCTGACGGCCGAACCCTGGCCGTGCAACTGGGAGTTGTTCCCGGTGACGGTGGGCGGCTTCCTCCAGTCGATCGGCCATGAGCCGGAGGCGTCGGCGAAGGCGATCGACCGGGGCCTGGAACGCATCGAGCAGTGGTACCTGGGGGACGGCTGGTACACCGATGGCGACGGCCGCAAGTTCGACTACTACAAC
Source organism: Streptomyces davaonensis JCM 4913 (assembly GCF_000349325.1). Taxonomy (GTDB): domain Bacteria; phylum Actinomycetota; class Actinomycetes; order Streptomycetales; family Streptomycetaceae; genus Streptomyces; species Streptomyces davaonensis. The sequence goes on along the minus strand of NC_020504.1, from coordinate 2,468,682 downwards.
GGCTGGGCGATGCATCTCTACCCGATGCTGCACGCGTGGCTGGCGGAGGATGCGGAGCTGCTGGACCTGTACGGCGGCAGGCTCTCCCGCCATCTGACGGACTACGCCCACCTGTTCGCCGCCGACGGCGCCCCGATGCACCAGGGCCGCTCCCTGACGTACCGCTTCGCGACCACGGCCCCATTGTGGCTGGGCGCCCTGACTGGCCACTCTCCCCTTCCCCCGGGCCAGACCCGACGCCTGGCGTCCGGAGCCCTGCGCTACTTCCTGGAGCGCGGCGCGGTGGACGACCGTGGCCTGCTCACCCTGGGCTGGCACGGCCCGAACTCCGCGGTGCTCCAGGACTATTCGGGCCCGGCGTCGCCGTACTGGGCCAGCAAGGGCTTCCTGGGCCTGCTCCTCCCACCGGAGCACGAGGTCTGGACGGCACGGGAGGAACCGAGCCCTGCGGAGGACGGCCCGGACTGGGCGTACCCCATCACCCCGCCCAACTGGCTCCTCCAGTCCACGACTTCCGACGGCCTGGTCCGCCTCCACAACCACGGCAGCGAGCATGTCGACTACGACCCGTACTACTCGCGGCTCGCGTACTCCACGGCGACGGGGCCCTCCCCGTCACCCTCGTGCGACAACAGCATCTTCATCGCCGGCGACCCGAGCCGTACCGGCATCGAACCCCTGGGCGTGGGCGACGGCTGGGCGGCCTCACGGCACACGGTTTCCTCGGGCGCGAGCGTGACGAGCGCGGTGCTGGTGCGCGGCGCGGTGGAGGTGCGGGCGTATCTGGTGGCGGGGGCGGAGGCGGGGACGCCGGTGCGGGTGACCGGGTGGGCGGCGCCGGACGGCGTACGGGCCGAACTGCGGCCGGTCGTCGGCCTCGACGACGCGCTCACCGGAGTCACCGGAGCGGACGCCACCCTCTTCGTCGCCCTGGCCCGGCTCACCGCGGAGCCGGATCCCCGCCCGCTGGCGGAGCTGGTGTCGGTCGTCGTGACGGGCACGGAACTGCATGTGACCTGGGACGACGGCACCGAGACGGGCCTTGACGTGCGGGTGCCCCGGCCGGGACAGGCCCGGCCGGGGCACCCTGAGGACGGTCAGGTCACGGGTCGATGACCACCGTGCAGGTGTAGGTACCGGGCGGCAGGTTCGGGAAGGTCGCCGACGTGGGTGTCACGTTGGTGGCCGTCTTGCCGTTGCAGGCGAACGTGGACTGGGTCGCGCCGGTCACCTGGGGGGTGGCGGTGAGCGTGAGGTCCGTCAGCGGCGTGTTGCGGAAGGAGACCGTCTCGCCGTTGTACGGGTTGTCATTGCAGTTCGCCTTGGTGTCGACGGTGACGTTCTTGGGCGCGTTGTCCGCGTAGCCCGCGTGGTCGCCCTCGGTCACCGTGTAGCTGCCGAACGGGAGGTTGTTGAAGCAGGCCTGGCCGTTGGCGTCGGTCGTCGCGGTGGCGCCGTTGCTCAGCGTGAAGGTGATCCCCTCGTGGGCGTGGTCACCGGGACCGCTGGCCGCGTGCTTGCGGACCTTGGTGACGCGGATCGCGCCCATCTGGCGGGGGTCGGAGAAGTTCAGCGTCTGCGTCTCGTTGGCGACGACGGTGACGTGCTGGTCGGGGGCCGGGTCGTGGCCCGACGGGACGACCGTCTCGTGCACCCAGTACTCGCCCTGCGGGACGTCGTCGATGGTGCAGGTGCCGTTCACGGTCGTGCACTTGAAGGTCGTGATGGTGTCTTCGGCACCACGCGTGCCGTTGAGCGGGGCGTTGTCCTTGTAGAGCGTGAACTCGGCTCCGTCGAGTTCTTCGTCCTGGTCGTCCGTCTTGTTGATCTGCACGCTGCCGCAGTTGGAGATGTCGACGCTCTGCGGGGGGATGAAGTCCTTCAGCGCGGAGGTGAAGGAGTCCGAGGCGCGGCTCTTGAGGTAGGCCGACGCGAAGGACTTGCAGGTGGTGCCGTTGCCACCGAGAACCGCGGCCAGGCTGATCTGCGCCTCACCGAAGGTGCGGGGGTCCAGGGCGCCGAGCCCGTCGCTGTCCGCGTCCGCGATGGCGCTGGTGTTGATCGAGGCGGCGGCCCTGACCGGCGGGGTGGTCAGATTGGTGGCGGGCCCCCACGCGCTGCCCGTCCAGGTCCGGATCGAGATGACCGGCCGGGTGCCGCCCTGCGACAGGTCGTAGGTGATCAGCACGTCGCCGGCGGTCCGTACCGGGGTGACGCCGTTGGCGCTGACCGTCTCGGACTGGTTGAACTCGAAGTCCATGTTCGTGGTGCCGGTCGGCTCCTGGACCCGGCTCCAGAACATGTTGAGGAAGCCGGTGGTGCTGGCGCCCTCCTGGTAGACGCCGAAGAAGCGCAGATCGCTCTTGTTCGGCGGGATACCGCCGTCGACGACCGACGGAACCGCGGTGTCCTCCTTGGCCCCCTGGCCGAACGAGGTGTCGTCGTTGCCGATCGCGTTGTCCGGTACCCGGATCTCGGCGACGCTGTCCCAGTCGTCGGGGCTGTTGGGGTCGTCGACGACGAGGTTGGCGTCGGTGTCGATCTCGAAACCGCTGCCGGTCAGGCTGGGCGGCGGTGCCTGTGCCGCCGCCACACTGGCCGAGAGCAGTCCGCAGCCGAGCAGGACGGCCGTGGCCGCCGTCCTGAAGGCCACGGACCCGCTGCGTCTGCGTCGCTTGCCTGTCCGCACGGATACATGCAGGGAATCGGTCACTGCTAAGTCCTCCCGAGGTGCGTGAACTGCCCAGCAGTGATAGCACGCCAAAAGGCCTCATTTACGAAATTTCCGTCGCCGCGCCGAATCGGCGCTCTCGAAGGCGGTGAATTCGGGGCGCCATTCAACCCATTCCGCATATGAAGAAACAAGTCCGTTTGCAGGTGTTCGAGGGCCTTGATATTTGAACGGTAAATGACCTTTCCGGGGCCTGAATTTCGGTTTTTCAGAAAGGCGACCGCCACCTGATGCGTACTGGTCCTCGGCTTCACGGTCCACCCCCGTGGCTGCACCAGTCGTTATCTCCTTGCCGGGTGTGTCGGGTACGGATGAGAATCGCGCGCATGACTTCTGTGATCCGGCACACCACCGTCGACAGCGCCGACGCCTACGGACTCGCCCAGTTCTGGTCGAAGGTCCTGGACCTGCCCGTGCACGAGGACGACAAGCCCGGCGACGAGGAGGTGCTGATCGAGGAGGCGAAGGTGCTCTTCATCAACGTGCCGGAGGCCAAGACCGTCAAGAACCGGCTGCACTTCTGCCTCCAGCCGGAGGACCGCACCCGCGACGAGGAGATCCACCGCGTCCTCGCCCTCGGCGCCACCCTGGTCGCCGACCGCCGCAACCCGGACGGTACGGGGTGGGCGGTCCTGGCGGATCCCGAGGGCAATGAGTTCTGTGTGCTGCGGAGTGCGGCGGAGCGGGCGAGCTGACGTTCACAGGCTCGGCCCCGGTCATCGTTCGGCCGGGGCCGAAGCGATCCCGGCCTACCGTGCCGTCATGACCCCCTTCGCCCGTCTCCACCACACCGGGGAACCGCTGCTCCTCCCCAACGCCTGGGACCACGCGTCCGCCCTGGCGCTGGCCGCCGAGGGCTTCCCGGCCGTCGCCACCACGAGCCTGGCCGTCGCCGCGGGGGCGGGGCTGCCGGACGGGGCGTCGGTGACGCGCGACGAGACCCTCCGGCTCGCCCTCACGCTCGGCAGCGGGCCGTTCCTGCTCTCCGTCGACGCGGAGGGCGGCTTCAGCCAGGACCCGGACGAGGTAGGGGAGTTCGCCCGGCAGCTGGCCGCGGTGGGGGCGGTGGGAATCAATCTGGAGGACGGCCTGGGGGCCGTCGCGGGGCACGCGGCGAAGATCGCGGCCGTGAAGAAGGCGGCACCGGACCTCTTCGTCAACGCGCGCACCGACACGTACTGGCTGGGCGAGGGGGACGAACGGGACACGCTGCGTCGGCTCGACGCCTACCAAGAGGCCGGTGCCGACTGCGTGTTCGTCCCCGGGATGAACGACCCCGCGCGGATCGCCACCCTGGTCCGACAGCTCCACGCCCCGCTGAACATCCTGTACTCACCCACCGGCCCGCCCCTCTCCCGTCTCGCCGGCCTCGGCGTCCGCCGCGTCAGCCTCGGCTCGCTGCTCTACCGACGCGCGCTCGGCGCGGCGGTGGAGACGGCCACCGACATCCGGGCCGGCCGGACTCCGCGCGGCGGGACACCGACGTACGCCGATGTGCAGGGGCTAGTGATGCAGCGGTAGCGTCGGCCAGTTCTCCAGGGCCACATGCAGCGCCTCGACCGCACGCTCCCAGGAACGGCGTACGTCCCTGGGAGCGCCGAAGGCGCCGGTGGACTCCAGGGCGCAGTAGCCGTGGAAGGTGCTGCGCAACAGGCGTACCGCGTCGGTGAGATCGGGTTCCTCCAGGCCGTAGGCGCGGAGCATGCCGTAGGTGATCTCGGCGGTGCGGCGCATCGCGGGGGAGTCCGTCAGCAGGGTCTGGTCGACGCGGATCTGGGTCGCCGCGTATCTGCCCGGGTGCTCCAGGGCGTACTCCCGGTAGGCGTCCGCGAAGGCCGCCAGCGCGTCCTTGCCCGCACGGCCCGCGACTGCCAGGGCGATCCGGTCGATCATCTCCCCGCCCGCGAGCAGCGCGATCCGCGTCCGGAGGTCCTGGAGGTTGCGCACATGCGAGTACAGACTGGCGTCCTTCACGCCGAACTGCCGCGCCAGCGCCGACAGACTGACCTTCTCGAAGCCGACCTCGTCGGCCAGATCGGCGGCGGCCGCGGTGATGCGGTCGGCGGTGAGACCCGCTCGGGGCATGGCATGACCTCCATTGCTGCGGGCACTAGCTTACGACCTAGACCTCCTAGGAATCGGTCTCATGTCGTCCCCGGCTTCACCAGACCCGTCTCGTACGCCAGCACCACCGCCTGCGCACGGTCCCGCAGCGCCAGCTTCGAGAAGATGCGGGCCACATGGGACTTCACCGTGGCCTCGCTGAGGGTGAGGTGCTCGGCCAGCTCCGTGTTGGACAGGCCCCGGCCCAGCAGGGTCAGGACCTCCAGCTCCCGTGGTGTGAGCGCCGACAGGGAGGTCGGGGGTGCGGGAGTGGGAGCCGCCGACGCGAAGCGTTCCACCAAGCGACGGGTGATGGACGGGGCGAGCAGTGCGTCGCCCGAGTTGACCAGGCGTACCGCGGCCGCCAGGTGTTCCGGCGTGACGTCCTTGAGCAGGAAGCCGCTCGCCCCGATCGACAGGGCCGTGTAGACGTAGTGGTCCAGGTCGAACGTGGTCAGCATCAACACCCGGCAGTCCGGGGACTGTTGGAGAACTCGGCGGGTGGCCTCCAGGCCGTCCATCGTCGGCATCCGGATGTCCATCAGGACCACGTCCGGCTTCAGCTCGCGGGCCAGCGACACCGCCTCCGCGCCGTCCGCGGCCTCGCCCGCCACCTCGATGCCACGGGCGGTCAGGATCAGCCGGAAGCCGGTGCGGATCAGCGTCTGGTCGTCGACGACCAGGACCCGGGGCCCCGTCACGGGCGGTCCAGCGGGATGCGCGCCCGGACCCGGTAACCGCCGCCGAGCCGGCGCCGGGCGTCCAGGTCACCGCCGTACACCGCGACCCGCTCCCGCAGCCCCAGCAGCCCGCGCCCCGTCCCCTGCCCTCGCCGTGCCGCACGGGGCGGCGCCTCGCCGGTCAGGACGCTGGGGCCGGTGTTGAGGACCTCGACGCGCAGGGCGTGATCGGCGTACCGCACGGTGACCTCGGCCTTGCCGCCGTCGCCGTGCCGGAGGGCGTTGGTCAGGGCCTCCTGGACGATGCGGTACGCCGTCACGTCCACCCCCTGCGGCAGCGGGCGCGGCTCGCCGGAGATCCGTACCTCGACCGGCAGCCCGGCGAAGGAGACCCGGTCGACGAGGGTGCCGAGCCGGTCGAGCCCGGGCTGCGGGACCTGGACCGCTGTACCGCTCCCACCCTCCTCGACGTCCTCCCCGTCCGGCGACGGCGCCAGCACGCCGAGCAGATGCCGTAGGTCCGTCATCGCCCCGCGCCCCGCGTCCTCCACCGCGCGCAGTGCCGTCGCCGCCTCGTCCGGCATGGTGCCGAGCACCTCCCTGGCCGCGCTCGCCTGCACCACCATCAGGCTGACGTTATGACTCACGATGTCGTGCAACTCCCGTGCGATACGGTCCCGTTCGGCCGTGACCGCGGCCCGTGCCGCGCTCTCCCGCTCGCGCTCCAGCAGCCAGCCCCGCTCACCGACCGCGGCCTGCCACCGCTGCCGCGTCCGGATCAGCGCCACGGTCAGACCCAGCACGGCCACACCCGCCGCCACCAGCACCATTGACTTCCACACGCCCTCACCTTGGCAGACGGCCAACCGGGGCGCATCGGCCGGGAGATGCAGGACCTGCATCCCGGGGATGAGGCGGGCCGCCGACTGCCATCCGGGGAGGGATGCCCGCAACCGCGGTGCCCCGTAGCGTCCTTGGCATGGCCACAGAGGACAGCGGGGTCGTCGTACGACTCGACGGAGTGCGCAAGGAGTACGGCGAGACCACGGCGTTGGACGGGGTGTCGCTACGGATCGCGGCGGGGGAGGCCGTGGCGGTGATGGGGCCCTCGGGGTGCGGCAAGTCGACGCTGCTCAACATGATCGCGGGGCTCGACCGGCCGAGCGCCGGGTCGGTCGTCGTGCACGGGGAGAGCGTGGGGGAACTGTCGGAGAAGGGGCTGGCCCTGTACCGGCGGCGCCGGATCGGCATGATCTTCCAGTTCTTCAATCTCATCGACGACCTCTCGGCGCTCGACAACGTCGCCCTCGCCGCCCAGTTGACCGGCACCCCGGCCAGGCAGGCCCGCCGCCGCGCCCTGGAGCTCTTCGAGGAGCTCGGGATCGCCGACCGGCGCAACGCCTACCCGGCGGTGCTCAGCGGCGGCGAGCGGCAACGCGTCGCCGTGGCACGGGCGTTGATGAACCGCCCCGCCCTGCTGCTGGCCGACGAGCCGACCGGCGCCCTGGACAGCCGCTCGGGCGAGCAGGTGATGGACCTGCTGATCGACCTCAACCAGATCGGCCAGACCCTCGTCCTGGTCACCCACGACGCCCACCTGGCCCGTCGCTGCGCGAGCCGGATCGTCGAGTTCGCCGACGGCCGGGTCATCGGGGAGCACACCCTGGAGCCGTCCGCATGAGGGCGGTCTGGCGGGCCGCGCGGGCGGCGGTACGGCGCCGCAGGCTCCAGACGGTGGTGATCGCGCTGGTCACGCTGACCTCCACGGCGGCGATGGTGGTCGCCCTCGGCCTGGTCGACGCCGCGTCGGGGCCGTTCGACAAGGCTTTCGACAAGCAGCGCGGGCCGCATGTCGTGGCCGCGTTCGACGCCGACCGCGTGACCGACGGCGAACTCGCGCGAGCGGCCCGGCAGCCCGGAGTCGAGGCCATCGCCGGGCCGTTCGCCCTGGCCTCGGTCGAACTGCCCACCCGGGCGATGGAGTTCGGCTTGGGCAGTGAGATCAGCGTCGTCGGGCGCGCCGACGCCGACGGGCCGGTGGACCGACTCGATCTGTGGGCGGGCCGCTGGGCCACCCGGCCCGGCGAGGTCGTGGTGAACCGGCAGTCCGACTGGACGTCGGACGACCTGGGCAAGAAGCTCCGGATCCCCTCGGGGCCGACCCTCACCGTCGTCGGGTTCGCCTTCGACCTGAGCCGTACCGCGGACGCCTGGGTGACCCCCGAGCAGATCGGAGCCTTGAATCCTCGGACCTCCCAACTGCTCGTCCGCTTCGACGACGCGGCGACACAGGACGAACTGCGCACGGGGGTGGCCACGTTGATCGAGGGGCTGCCGGCGGACGCGCTCACCGCCTCCCGGTCGTACCTCACGCTCAAGGAGCAGATGAGCGGTTCGGCCCGCGCGTACACCCCGTATCTGATGACCTTCGGCATCCTCGGCATCGCCGTTGCGGTGCTCATCATCGGTAACGTGGTCAGCGGTGCGGTGATCTCCGGAATGCGGCACATCGGCGTGCTCAAGGCACTTGGCTTCACCCCGGGACAGGTCGTCGCCGTCTACCTCACGATGATTTCCGTGCCGGCGGTGCTCGGTTGCGCACTCGGCACCGTCCTGGGAAACCTGCTGGCCCGGCCGTTCTTCGAGTTCGTCTTCTCCGGGCCGGACGCGGGGGTGTTCCACGGCAGCGTCTCCGTGCCGCCGTGGGTGAACACCGTGACGCTGCTCGGCATGCCAGTGCTCTGCGTCCTCGCAGCGCTCGCCCCGGCCGTGCGCGCCCACCGTATGTCGGCCGTGCGGGCGATCAGCGCGGGCAGCGCGCCCCGCGCCGGGCGCGCCCTGGGAATTCAACGGCGGCTGGCCGGCAGCCGGTTGCCGCGCTCGGTGAGTCTGGGCACGGGGCTGCCGTTCGCCCGGCCGGGGCGCAGCGCGCTCACCCTCGCCGCCGTGGTCCTGGGCGTGACCACGGTGACCTTCGCGACGGGCCTCGCGACCACGATGGACCGGTTCGGCAGTGCGGGGCGCGACGCCTATCAGGTCACGGTGTACGTGGGGCAGCACAAGGACGGCAAGGAGGTCCGCCCAAAGCGCTCGGATGCCGAACTGCACGCCCTGTTCGCCGGGTTGCCCGGTGCGGATGAGGTGACGGCACGGGCCGATGTCCAGGTCCGAATGGCGGGCTCGGCGGACCTGGTGTGGATCGAGGCCCGCCGGGGTGACCGGCTCCGGCTGGACAGTGTGCTCACCGAGGGGCGGTGGACGCGCGGTGCCGGTGAGATCGTCGCCGGGTCCGCCTTCCTGCGCCACAACGATGTGCGGATCGGCGAGTACGTCCGGCTGGAGAAGGGGGACCGGGCCGAACGGGTCCGTGTCGTCGGGGAGTACATGCAGAGCGACCCCCGGAGCGTGGTCGTCGACTGGTCGACGTTCGGGACCCTGGCCCCGCGCGAGGAGCCCATCGCCTACCACGTCCGGTTGCGCGACGGCACGGACCCGGCAGCCTACGCGCGCGCGGCGGCGGACGCCGAGCCGGGAGTCAGCCCGGCGGTGCAGGGTGCCAACACCGTGACGCAGACCGTGATCGGCTCCGCCACGGCGCTCACCCTGATGCTCGCCGTCGTCTCCGCCCTCGGCGTCTTCAACACGGTGGTCCTCAACACCCACGACCGCCGCAGGGACTTGGGCATGCTCAAGTCCATCGGGATGACACCGCGACAGGTCACGGCGATGACCGTGACCTCGATGGCGGTACTGGGCGTGACCGGCTCCCTGCTCGGCGTCCCGCTGGGCATCGCGGCCTACGAACTCGTCGTCCCCCGCATGGCCGGCGCGGTCGACATCACCCTGCCCGCCTACATGACGGACGTCTGGCAGGCCCCGGCGCTCGCCGGCCTGGCCCTCGCCGGGGTCGTCATCGCGGTACTGGGGGCGCTGGTCCCGGCCCGGCGGGCGGGGCGGCTGACGGTGGCGGAGGTACTGCGCAACGAGTGAGGTACGGCGCAACGAGTGAGGGGGGGCCGCGGACTGATCCCGCGGCCCCCCTCCCGGCTCAGCCGATCGGCGCGTAGAGCACCCCGAGCTTGTCGATCTCGGTGCCGGAGCGTCCCGTGAAGCCGACTATCTGCCACCCCGTCGGCGCCGTGAAGGTCTTCGTGTCCGACGTCGCCGTACCGGCCGACACACTCCGCCCCTTGTCGGTGCCGAAGGCGGCCGAGAAGATCCGGGTACGCCCGTCCTTCTGACCCCGTGTCAGCTTCACCGAGGTGAGGTGCTCACCGGCGGCGAGGGTCAGCGAGGCCGCGGTGCCGCCCGTCCCGCCGTGGCTCAGCGTCGTACCGCCGTCGTGCGTGAGCGCCACCGCGTCCAGGCGGGAGGCGCCGCGCAGGGTGAGGGTGCGGGGAGCGACCGTGGCGGGGAGATCGTCCGCGTCGTTGAAGGCCGTGCCGTGCGGGCCGCCGAAGAAGTCGCTCGCCCTCAGCGAGGAGTCGACGGTGTAGGAGAAGTCGACCGTGTGCGGGAAGTGGTCGGAGAGGTGCTCGCCGTCCGAGCGCAGGAAGGACGCCCACTCGTTGTTGTAGCGGGTGGCGTTCAGCGAGACGAGGTCGCTGCCCCGGTACAGGACCTTGTCGACGACCTCGCAGTCGTTCGTCGGCGCCGCCGAGTCGCAGACCAGCGCCTCGCTGCCCTGCGCGGGCGCCGTACCGCCCTTGACCAGGTCGACCCACGGGTCGGTGAGGCCGTTCTCCGACAGCAGGGTGCGGATGTTGTCGCCCGCGCGTGTGTACCGGGTGTTGGTGTCGCCCATGACGATCACCGCGTTCCCGGCCGAGTTGGCCTGGATGAAGTCCGACAGCTGCTCGATGTTGGCGCGGCGGGCGGCGAGGGCCGCGTCCGTGGTGTCGGCGTTGGTGTGGACGTTGTACAGGTCCACGAAGACGCCCTCGGCGAGCCGGACCCGGGCCAGGGTGAAGCCCTTCGGGGTCAGACAGTCCGCGTTGGTGCAGTCGTTCCAGTCGACCCGCTCGAAATCCTCGAAGGCATGGTCGGACAGGGTGTTGAGGCCGTCGCCGAAGCCCGCGCCGCCACTGGTGGCGGTGCGGTGGGGGTGGGTGTCGTTGGCGTACAGGGAGGCGTGGTAGTTGAAGTCCTCCTGCACATTGACCAGGTCGTACGGGCCGAGGCGCTGACCGATGAGCGGGGTGTTGGTCTCCGGGTCGCTGTCGCCGAGGCCGAGGGGCAGGCCCGCGATGTTGTAGGTCAGCACGCTGAAGGAGCCGGTGGGGGCGGCCTGTGCGGGGGCGGCGGCGAGACCGGTGAGGGCCAGCGTGGCGGCCGCGAGGGTGCCGAGGATGCGTCTCATGGTGGGGGTGTCCTTCATCGGAAAAGGCGAACATCGTTCAGGTTCGATGTCAACTGGCGTGACGTGCAAGGTCAGTTGGGGAACCTGTGGGAGGGGTGGCGTTCCGCCGTGTGCGGGGCACTCGCCGTCCACGCATCGCTCGTTCAACGTTCATGTTTTGCCTTGATCCTCCACACGCGGCGTGGTCGCGCGCCGCAGCGGACCGGACAACCGGAGGCGTCATGGGACACGGGCATCACCACCATCACCACGGGCACGACCACGACCACGATCACCACCACGCGGAGGTGACGCCGCTGCCCGCCGCCTTCGACGTGAACGTCCCGGACGAGGCGCTCACCCCCGAGCAGCAGTCGCGCCGTTCGCTGCTGCGCCGCGCCGGCCTGCTCGGCGCGGGTCTCGCCGCCGGCAGCGTGCTGGCCGGCCAGACCCCGGCCGCCGCCGCTGACAACGGTGTCAACCACACCCGTCGGAGCAAGGGCTTCCTGTGGCTGGCCGGTGACCACCACATCCACACCCAGTACAGCAGCGACGGCAAGTACCGGGTCGTCGACCAGGTCCGTCAGGGTGCCAAGCACGGCATGGACTGGCTGGTCATCACCGACCACGGCAGCGTCGCACACGCCAAGATCGGCGTGGAGAAGGTCAATCCGGACATCCAGGAGGCCCGTTCGGCCTACGAGGACACCCTCGTCTTCCAGGGCCTGGAGTGGAACATCCCGGCCGCCGAGCACGGCACCGTCTTCGTCCACCCGGGCAAGAACGAGGTCTCCGTCCTCAAGCAGTTCGAGACGGACTACGACGGCAGCGTCAAGGGCGCCTCCGACTCCACGCCCGCCAACGAGGCCCTCGCCATCGCGGGCCTGAACTTCCTCGCGGAGCAGGTGCAGCGGCGCAAGGTCAAGGACGCTCTGATGCTCGCCAACCACCCGGCGCGGCGTGGTGTCGACTCCCCGCACGAGATCCGCGGCTGGCGTGACGCCAACGGCGCCAACCGCCAGATCGCCGTCGGCTTCGAGGGCGCGCCCGGCCACCAGGCCGCGGGTCTTCCGGCCCCGCTCGGCATGGCCCGCGCCCGCGGCATCTACGACAACAACCCGAGCGCCAACTCCTTCGCGGGCTACCCGCCGGAGAGCTACCGCACCTGGGGCGGCTTCGACTGGATGACGGCGACCGTCGGCGGCCTGTGGGACGGCCTCCTCGCCGAGGGCAAGCCCTGGTGGATCACCGCCAACTCCGACTCCCACCAGGTCTACGCCGACACCGCGGCGCGCGGCGGCGGTGACTTCAACGCCAACGGCCGCTACGACGACCCGGTCTACGGCGGCAGGATCGACGTCACCCAGGGTGACTACTGGCCCGGCCAGTACAGCCGTACGCACGTCGGCGCCGACGGATTCTCCTACGCCGCCGTCATGGACGGCATCCGGGCCGGGCGGATCTGGGTCGACCACGGCCAGTTGATCAGCGGCCTCGACGTCCGCGTCGCCGGCGGCAGCCGCTGGGCCACGCTGGGCGGCGCGCTGCACGTGAAGAAGGGCACGAAGGTCACGCTGAGCGTGGACATCGCACTGGCCGGCGGCCCCAACTGGGCGGGCTTCCTGCCGAAGCTGGCGCGCGTCGACGTCATCCAGGGCGACATGACCGGTGCCGCGGCCGACAAGGACACCCTCACCGCGCCGAGCGCCAAGGTCGTCAAGTCCTACGAGGTGGACAAGGCGTCCGGCACCGTCCGCCTCACCTACGAACTGGGCCGCGTGGACCGTCCGTTGTACGTCCGGCTGCGCGGCACCGACGGGAACCGGTCCGCGGTCGGCGCGATGGGCGCCGCGGTCGATCCGGCGGGCCCGGCGATCGACGTCGTCGGTGACGCCGACCCGTGGGTGGACCTGTGGTTCTACTCCAACCCGGTGTGGGTCCTGCCGTCGTGACCAAGGGGTACGCCCTCACCGTCGACCCGGAGCTGCGGGACCTGCGCGCGGCCGATCACCTGCTGCTGCGGCTCGCCGCCGAACTCGCCCTCCCCGACGGCGCGTTCGGCTGCACGCACCTGCTGCGCGGTGACCGGCCGCGGGTCGCGCTGTCCTTCACCTGGCCCACCGAGCCCCTCCTGCGCACCGCCCGGGAGGCGCTCACCGGCCAGGGCTACGAGGTGTGCGACGGCGTTCCCGACGCCGTCGGCCGTGCCGTGGCGTACCCCGGCTCCGCGGCGCTCACCGGCACGCTGACGATCGCGGAGCTGCTCGACCGCTCCGGGATCGACCGCGTGACGGTGCTGGGCGCCGCGGAGCCCCCGCGCCCGGACACCCGCCTCATGACCCGCGACCACGTCCGCCCGCACTGGCAGGACGGCTCCCTGGTGCTCTCCGCGATGCCCGCGGTGGGCGGAACCCTGGTCCCCTTCGAAGTACCGGACCCGACCCCGTGCTGCGCGGACCACTGAGCCCGAACCGGCGCATTGGTATCACCAACGACCAAACGTGATCTGTGACACACCGTCAAAATGGGTCCCGGTGTGTCACGTTCGCGCAAACGACGGTCGGAGTTCATCGGATTCGACGGAACCCCAGCTCGGGGGGTGTGGGAGGTGAGCGGGCGCAAAGGCGGGGCTACCCGACGGTAGGCGGAGGGACACCTTCCGTCAGGAAGATCTGCTCGGCGGGCTGCACGTTTGGCGGGTGGGATCCGCTTATCTGTTTTCCAGAGCAACCAGGCTCCAGGTGTCCGGCCCGCAACGACACGGGGGACGGAGCGGTACGGCACCGTCGGAAAGTGAAGGAAAAAATCCACTGTGAACTACGACGTAGCCGGCCTCGTGCTGGCCATCGCCGCCGCGGCGCGCTCCTACGCGCCCGACGTGTGGTTCTTAGTGCGACGCCTCCTCGGCGCCGGAGTCCGTATTGGGGCGTCCGCCCTGAGCGATCAGCCCCAGCCCCCCGTGACCACGGCCACCCCGACCCCCGGAGGCCGCCGATGACCAGTCCCGCCCCCGACCCCGCAGGTCCCGCGATCCGCAGCCACCGTTCCGTCATGCCCCCCGAGTTCTGGGCGTTCCAGGCCCGCTACGACCGGGCCTGCCTGGAGTACGGCCGGATCCACCTCGGCAACGCCACCGCCGCCCGCAGGCTGGTGGACACCACCTTCGTCTATCTGGCCACCATCTGGGGCCGTCTGGAGGTCATGGACAACCCGGGCGGATACGCCTGGGCCCTGTTCAAGCAGCGCGTGCACGGCGAACTCGCCGCGCAGGGCCGTAGCCCCGCCACCACCGAGACGCTCGCCTTCGCCCGCGCCATCAGCGCCGCCAGCGCACCCCTGCTCGGCGCCTTCCGCTCCACCTTCCATGCCGAATACGGCAAGGAGATCGCGGAGTTGGAGGAGGGCATGGGACTGTACCGGGGGATGACCCGGCTCAGCGAGCGCCAGTTCGACGTGCTCGTGCTGCGGGACGCCCTCGGCTTCGACACCCGTGACACCGCCCTGATCATGGGCATCAGCGAGGCCACCGTCCGCTCCACCCGCCGTACCGCCAAACATCGGCTGGCCGCCGCCATGGGGTACCGGTCCGACGCCACCGCCGACGACGACAAGGAGTGACCCACGCATGAGCCGCACCCCGCGCAGCATCGAGGAGGCCTTGCGCCGCGCGCGTGTCTTCCGGGGCGAGTACACCCATGCCGACCTGGAGTCCGCCCGGCACGGCCTCGCCCGTCAGCTGCACGAGCTGCGCTGGGTGCGGTTCTTCTCCGCCCTGCCGAGCGGCGCCGGACGGGACCGTTCGGCGCCCGCCGCACTGCACGACCAGGCGGCGCGCGATCTGCGTCTGCTGTGCCGCGGCACCGTCCACCACGACGGTGCCGCCCGCCGCATCACCGCCTTCGACGCCAGCCGCGACCCCGACGGCGCCCTGCCCTTCGCCTGTCTGCTCCATCTCGCGGGGCAGGAGGAGGGCGCCCAGTTCTGGTGGCAGTACGCCGCCGGCGCGGGCAGCGTCACCGCGGCGCTCTGTCTGTACCTGCACCATGTGCGCCACGGCGAGCTGCGCGACGCCCAGCACTGGGCCGACCAGATACGCAGCCTCAACGGCATCGACTGGAACGGCTACACCCCCGTCCCGCACCACGCCGACACCGACGGCGGCCACACCGTCCACTACACCCTGCCCGCCCCGCCCCCGGCCCTGTCCGAACGTGCGGTCCAGGACGCGGTGCACGACCTCGACACCCCGCACCACGGCGGACTCGGCCCCGTACCCCAGCCGGTCCCGGACCTCGCCGACCACTGGGCGGACCTGACCCCGCCCCCGGGTCAGCCGTTCACCCCGGTGTAGTGCTTCAGGCTCCACCGCCACAGCCGCCGCGCCCCCAGATAGGCCACCACCCCGAGCAGCGGCGAGGCCGCCGCCAGCGCGTACGGGACACCGGTGTCGTGGCCGGTGAGGACGGCGGCCGGGAAGTAGGCGACGAACGCGAGCGGAAGCCCGTACGTCAGGAGGCCGCTCACCGCTCTCGGCAGCACGTTCAGCGGGTAGCTGCCGAAGGTGCCGAGGAGTTCCTCCAGCCAACGGCCCCAGTAGTCGGCGGCCGGGAAGCGCAGGGAGGCGGAGGCGACCGCCGTGAACAGGGCGGCCTCCAGCAGCAGTCCGCCGACGATCGCGGCGATCAGGTATGCGATACGGCCCGGTGTCCACTCCAGTTGGCTGCGGCTGAGCGCACCGGCCATCAGGCCGATCGCCACCGTCAGGTCGCCGATCGCGTTGGTCGGGAAGTAGGCGAGCTGGACCTGGCGGTGCACCGGCATCGGGCGCACCAGATAGATGTCGATCCTGCCTTCCTGGATGTCCCGCCCGAGGCCGTGCATCCGGCCCAGGAACAGCACGAACAGCCCGTGCGCGAGCATCCGGGTCGCCGGGATCAGCAGCACCTCGGAGCTGTCCCAGCCGCCCATCCCGGTGAACCGGGCCAGCAGCACGGTCGCGAACACGATCACCGAGACCTGCCAGATCGCCCCGATCAGGATGTTCAGCAGGAACTCGGCGCGATACTCAAGCTGCGCACGGAAGTTGAGCCGCGTGACGCGCCACGCGATACGGACGGCGTTCACCGCGTCAGCCTCCCTGTGAGATGACACGGCGGGCGGCGCGCCGCCACAGGAACCGGGTGAACAGGCCGAGCGCCACGACCCAGGCCGCCTGGAGCGCCAGCTGCCCGGCCGCCTCCGACAGCGGGATCCGGCCGATGTAGATCGACAGCGGCACGTTCAGCGTCGCCTGGAACGGCAGCAGTCGGCTCAGCGTCAGGAACCAGTCGGGGAAGAACCACAGGGGCGCGTACACACCCGACATCAGGTTCTGCGCGAAGACCAGGATCATCACCGCCGAGTGGTTGCGCAGCGCCCAGAAGCACCACTGGTCGGTGGCGAGCACGACGTAGTACAGCACCCACTGCCCGAGCAGCAGGCTCAGCGCGAACGCCCCGGCCACGGCGGCCGATTCGGGCGGCTTCACCACCCCGGCGGCGAAACACACCGCGTAGCCCGCGAGCGCCCACGCCAGCCCGTAGAGCTGCTCGCCGAGGGCGCGCAGGGCGTAGTAGCGCCGGGGCGGCAGCGGGCGCAGGTACCAGTAGACGATCGTGCCGTAGTGCATGTGCTGGATGACCGTGTCCCGGCCCGCGAACTGGTCCAGCTCCCGCAGCCGGGAGGCGAGGACGGCCAGCACCGCGAAGGTCACCGCCTGGCTTTCGCCGAGCCCCGCGGTGGTGCCCGACTGTGCCGAGTACAGGCCGTGCCAGAGCGAGGCGACCAGCACCACCTGGACGGACAGCCGGACCAGCACGGCGGTCATCCTGGGCGGCGCGTGCAGTTCGCCGAGCGGGGTGACGCGGGCGGCGCGCCAGGCGTGCAGTACGGCCATCATGCGCTCCCGGCATGGACGTAGGCGGCTCGCATCACGTCCTCCAGATCCGCTTCGTCGACGGCGACCCCCGTCACCTCGTACCGCTCGATGACGGTCTTCAGCGCCTGCTGCACGGTGGGCGATGCGGGCCCGTCGGGCCCGAACACCACCTGCGACCCCTCCCGCCGCAGCACCGCGATACCCGGCAGCGCCCTCACCTCGGCGGCCGGATCGGCGAGGGTCGCCCGCACCTGCCAAGTGGAGCCGAACTTGCGGCGGATCTCGTCCAGCGTGCCGTCCAGGACCAGCCGCCCGTGGTTGATGAGCACGACCCGCTCGGCGAGCCGCTCGACCTCCGTCATGTCGTGCGTGGTCAGCAGGACGGTACGGCCGCGCTGCTCCACCTGGTGCCGCAGGAACTCCCGAACCTGCTCCTTCACCACGACGTCCATGCCGATCGTCGGCTCGTCGAGGAAGACCACCGGCGGATCGTGCAGCAGGGCCGCCGCCAGATCGCAGCGCACCCGCTGGCCGAGGGAGAGATGCCGCACCCGGGTGTCCCAGAACGACGACAGGTCCAGCAGCTCGTCGAACTCCCGCAGCCGGGCGGCGTGTTCGGACTTCGGCACCTCGTAGATGTCCCGCAGGATCGCGAACGACTCCCGCACCGGCAGATCCCACCACAACTGGGTGCGCTGCCCGAACACCGCGCCGATGTTCCTGGCGTTGCGCTCCCGCTCCTGGTACGGCACCACCCCTGCCACCCGGGCCGAGCCGGAGGTGGGCGTGAGAATGCCGGTGAGCATCTTGATGGTGGTGGACTTCCCGGCGCCGTTCGGGCCGAGCAGCGCGAGGAGTTCGCCCGCGGCCACGTCGAACGTCACGTCCACCACGGCGCGCTTCTCCTGCCGCTCCGGAGCTACGAGGGAGCGCAGCGCCCCGGCCAGGCCGGGACGCCGCATGGTGGTGTGGAAGGTCCGGGTGAGGGCCCGGACCTCGATGGTGGCGCTCAACGCACCTCCGAGAAGACGAACGAGAACTCCGCCGGCTCGGCCCGCAGGAAGTATTGCGGCAGCGGGCCGGGGCCGCAGGACTGGGAGCCGATGCCGTGCTGGCCGTGGTCGAGGTTGACCCAGACCCGGTCGCCCGGCGTGAGGTCGGTCAGGTGCCGGGCGGCTTCGAGCTGCTCGGTGGTCCAGCGGCGGGCGGTGAACCAGAACTCCGGGTCGCCCTCGATCCGCAGTCCGCCCAGCTCCACCCAGCGCACGTCGGCGCGGGCTCCGTTCTCCTGCGGGCGGACGTACGGGGTCTGGAGGCCGTCCACCGTGGCGTCCCAACGGCCCAGCCTCGACGCGGACTTCGAGTCGGGGTACGCCTCACCCGGGCCGCCCCCGAACCAGCGCACCGCGTCCGCCCGGGCCAGGGCGAACCGGACGCCGAGCCGGGGGAGCGGCACCGTCCAGTCGCCCTGGGGGGTCACCGACACCGACAGCCGCAGCCGGTCGCCGTCGGTGGTCCAGCGGTACACCGTGTCCAGGCCGATCTCCCAGGCGGCGGGCGCCACCCGGGTCCGTACCGTCAGCGCGTCGGTGCCCGACTCGACGCCGTCCAACCGGTGTTGCATGCGGTGCAGGCCGAACTTCCGCCACAGCAGCCCGTAGCGGAGGTCCGTCTGCCACTCGGCGCCGTCGTCGTTGTCGGTGGGCGCCCGCCACACATCCAGCCGGGGCCCGCTCACCTCGACCCCGCCGACCCGCAGCAGCGCGCCGGTGCGGGCGTCGAAGGTCCCGGGGCCGAGGCGGACGATCCGCTCGCCCGAGACGGGTGCGGCGGCCGGGACGACCGTGGGCTTCACCCGCTCGGTGACCGGGAGTTGGGCCCAGGCCACCTCATGCCCCCGCGGCGCCCAGGCGGTGTCCTCGGCCAGCACCGCCCGCACGGTCCACTGCGCCTCGCCGCCCCGGCCGTCGGCGGGCGGCTCGGGCAGCTTCAGATCGACCGAGGAGCCCGGCGCCGGCCGAGGCATGGCCAGCGTGCCCGCCTCCACCGTCTCGCCGTCCACCTGGTACGCCCACTCCAGCGCGAGCCCCGACAGATCGGCGAAGTCGTACCGGTTGACCAGGCGTACGGTGCCGTCGGCGCCGTCGCCCTCGAAACGGACCGGCTCGATGACCTTCTTGTACTCGACCAGACCCGGGGACGGCGTCCGGTCGGGGAAGACAAGACCGTCGCAGACGAAGTTGCCGTCGTGCAACTCCTCGCCGAAGTCGCCGCCATAGGCATAGCCGAGTTCGGGGTGGCGGATGCCGTGATCGATCCACTCCCAGACGAAACCGCCCTGGAGCCGGTCGTACCGCTCGAACAGCTCCTGGTAGTCCGCGAGTCCCCCCGGACCGTTGCCCATGGCGTGGGCGTACTCGCACAGGATGAAGGGGAGTTCGCGCCGTTTGTGGGTGCCGCCGTCCAGGCCCCGCCCGATCTGCTCGACCTCGTCGTGGAAGGCGTACATCCGCGAGTACACATCCGTGTCCCGGCAGCCCAAGTCGCCCTCGTAGTGCACCAGGCGGTCGGGGTCGCGGCCGTGGATCCACTCGGCCATCGCGGTCAGACCGCGCCCGGTGCCCGCCTCGTTGCCCAGCGACCAGAAGATCACCGACGGATGGTTCTTGTCCCGCTCGACCATCAGGGCCGCGCGGTCCAGCAGGGCCGGGGTCCAGCGGTCGTCGTCGACGGGGTTGTCGCGCCAGCCCTGCTCGGTGAAGCCGTGGGTCTCCAGATCGCACTCGTCGATGACCCACAGGCCCAGCTCGTCGCACAGGTCCAGGAAGGCGGGGTGCGGCGGGTAGTGGGAGGTGCGGACCGCGTTGAGGTTGTGCCGCTTCATCAGCAGCACGTCCTCGCGCATGGTCGCCAGGTCCAGCGCGCGGCCGTTCTCCGGGTGCCACTCGTGCCGGTTGACGCCCTTGAAGAGGACTGCCTTGCCGTTGACCTTGATCAGGCCGTCTTCGAGCACGACCGTACGGAAGCCGATCCTGAGCGGGACCTGCTCGCCCTTGGTCGCCAGCACACCGTCGTACAGCCGGGGCGTCTCGGCGGTCCACGGTTCGACCGGTACCGCCACCGGCTCGCCGGTCGCCAGGTCGAGTCCCAGCTCCGGCACGGTCACCCGCCCGGCGACCTCGGAGTCGACCAGCAGCGTGCCCTCGCCGGTGACATGGTCGTAGGAGGCGTGCACGAAGAAGTCGCCGACGGCGCCCGTCGGGCGGTGCAGCAGGGTGACGTCACGGAAGATGCCGGGCAGCCACCACTGGTCCTGGTCCTCCAGGTACGAGCCCGCGGACCACTGGTGGACCCGGACGGCCAGCACATTGCCGCCCGGCCGCAGCAGGTGCCCGACCGCGAACTCGTGCGGCAGCCGGGAGCCCTTGAACTCGCCCAGCTCGGTGCCGTTGAGCCAGACCCGGGCGCAGGACTCGACGCCGTCGAAGCGGATCGTCGCCTCCCCGTCCGCGGGCCAGTCCTCGGGCAGGTCGAAGCGGCGCAGATGGTCGCCGGTGGGGTTGTCCGTGGGGACGTGGGGCGGGTCCACCGGGAAGGGGTAGAGGTGGTTGGTGTAGATGGGGGAACCGTGCCCCTGGAGGACCCAGTGGCCGGGGACCGTCACCGACGCCCAGTCCGTGGCGTCGTACCCCTCGGTGGCGAAGGAGTCGTCCTCGGCGTCCGCCGTCGCCGACAGCCGGAAGCTCCAACTGCCGTTCAAGGAGAGGGACTTCGCGTCGGAGGACGGGTACCAGGCGCGGGGCGGCAGGGCCCCGCGGCCCGGCGAGACGTCCTCGACGTAGGTGGTGGTGCGGAAAGACATCGGACTCCAGGTCTCGGAAGGTCTCGGAGGGTCTCGGAAGGTCTCGAAGGGCTGGGCGTCAGCCCTTGATGCCGGTCTGCGCGACGCCCTGCACCAGCCAGCGCTGGAGGAACAGGAACACGAACACCAGGGGCAGGATGGACACGGCGGTGGCCATGAAGATCAGATGGAAGTTGACGGTCTGGTTGGTCATGTACGAGGAGAGCGCCACCTGGACCGTCCACGCCTCCTGGTCCTGGCCGATGACCAGGGGCCACAGGAAGGCGTTCCAGCCGCTGATGAAGGTGATCGTCGCGATGGCAGCGAAGAAGTTCAGCGAGTTGGGCACCACGATCCGCCAGTACGCGCCCCAGTAGCCGAGCCCGTCCACGCGTGCCGCCTCCTCCAGCTCCTTGGGGAACCCCAGGAAGTACTGCCGGAACAGGAAGCAGGTGAAACCGGAGAACAGGCCCGGGATGACGAGTCCGCGCAGGGTGGAGACCCAGCCCAGCGAGGAGACCAGCACGAAGCTGGGCACGAAGGTGACCGCGGTCGGCACCATGAGGGTCACCAGGACGGCGTAGAAGATCTTGTTGGCGTGCCGGTAGGGGATCCGGGCCAGGCCGTACCCGGCCAGCGAGCACACCAGCAGGGTGCCGATGGTGTGCAGGACGCCGACGACCGCGGAGTTCCACAGCGACTGGCCGAAGGGCACGGTCGGGTCGTCGAAGAGCTCGGTGAAGTTGCCCCACTGGATGTCGGTGGGGAAGAACTTCCAGTTCTCGCCGGTGATCTCGGCGTCCGTGGACAGGGCGTTGCGGACGATCAGATAGAAGGGGACGAGGAAGAGGAAGGCGGCGAAGCCGGTGGCGAGGTACAGGCCGGTGCTGGTGGACGCTCGTCTGGTTTTCACTTGGTCTCCTCACCCCTTCCGAAGCCCATGAGCTTGCCCTGGACCAGGGTGACCACGCAGATCAGCAGGGTCAGGATCATCGCGCCCGCGCTGCCGGCGCCGTAGTCCTGGTTCTCGCCGAGAGCCGTGTAGTACAGCTCGACCAGGGGCGGGCGGCCCCAGGTGGTCTTGGCGAGCAGATTGAAGAACTCGTCGAAGGCCTGGTAGGCGGCGACGAGCAGGAGCAGGATCACGGCCGTCGAGGTGGCCCGCAGCTGGGGCAGGGTGACGTAACGGAAGGTCTGCCAGCCGGGCTTGGCGCCGTCGATGGCGGCGGCCTCGTACAGCTCCGGCGGGATGTTCTGGAGGGCCGCCAGGAAGAGGATCATGTAGAAGCCGGACTGGAGCCAGAGCCTTACGGTGACGATGACCAGCCAGTACCAGGGCGGGTTGGGGTCGGCGAGCCACGCGATGTTCTCCACGCCGAACCAGCTCAGCACGGTGTTGGCGAGGCCGAAGCGGACACCGCTGAAGACGGACATCTTCCAGATCAGCGAGGCGGCCACGAAGCTGACCGCCGTCGGCAGGAAGAACACCGACCGGAAGAACGCCTTCATGAAGCGGATCCGGTGCACCATCAGCGCCAGGCCGAGTGAGAGCGCCCAGGTGATGGGGACGACGATGGCGGCGAAGAGGGTGAAGGTGATGAGGGACTCGACGAACTTGTCGTTCGTCAGCATGTACGAGTAGTTCTCGAAGCCGATGAACTCGCTGGGCGTGACGGTGTAGCGCGCCTCGAAGAAGGAGAGGTAGGCGCTCCAGCCGATCGGGACATAGACGAAGATCACGAGCCCGATCAGGAACGGGCCGGTGAAGAGCCAGAAGTTGAGGGTGCGGCCACGGACCCCGCGCCGCCGCGGGACCGCGGGGGTCTCGTCGGCGGCGGGGCTCTTGGCGACACCGCGCGCGGTGGTCGTCGACATGACGTGGTGTTCTTTCCGCCGGCCTATCCGAACAGCTTCTTCAGCTCGCGGTTCACCGTCTTGTCGGCCTTGTCGAGCGCGGCCTCGGGGCTGCCGCCCTTGCGGACGGCATCGGCGATGACGCCCTCCAGGGCGACGATCATGGCCTGCGTCCAGGCCGGGTTGTCGAAGTGCCCGAACTCGTTGAAGAGCTTGACCCCTTCGGCGGCCAGGCCCGTCTTCAGCTTGTCGGCGGACTCGGCGAGCGAGGTGCGCGGCGGGATGTGGAAGCCGTAGGACAGCGCCCAGTCCTCCTGGTACTCCTTCTGGTCGAGCCACAGCCACTTGACGTACTCCTTCGCCTCGTCCAGGTGCTTGGACTTGGCGTTGACGAACATCGACCAGCCGCCGTTGGTGACGGCCTGCTTCCCGGCCGACGCCGAGGACGGGAAGGGGATGATGCCGACGTCGTCGCCGAGCGCCTTCTCGATCACCGGCATCGCCCACATGCCGCACCACTGGATGGCCACCAGGCCCTGGGTGATGGCGGAGGGGTCCCACCAGTCGGCGGGCGCGTCCAGGAGCATGTGGCCGTCCTTGAACATCGTCCGCAGCTTGCCGAGGCCGTCGGCGACGGCGTCCGTGTGGTACGCGATCTGGTTCTTGTCGTCGAGGGTGTCGGCGCCCGTCGACCAGATCAGTGGGTTCATCACCGGGGTGACGGAGTTGCCGAGGAAGACGCCCTTGACCTTGTCGGTGGTGAGCTTCGCGGCCGCCTCGACCAACTCGTCGAGCGTGGTGGGCGGTTCGACGCCCGCGTCGGCCAGCATCGACTTGCGGTAGTAGAAGAACTGCGGGTCGTCGATCATGCGGACGCCCCATATCTTCCCGTCGATGGTGTGCGAGGCGATGTCGGCCTGGTTGAAGTCGTCCTTGACCGGGTTGATCAGGTCGCTGAGATCGGCGACCTGGCCGCTGCGGACCAGCTGGATCTGCGGGTGGAACTCGAAGACGTCCGGCGCGTTGTCGGTGAGCAGGGCGGAGAACAGCTTGCTCTCGAAGTTGGTTCCGGTGATCCACTGCGTGGTCACGTTCGCCTTGTCGTAGGCCTTCGCGTACTTCTTGATCGCCTGCTCGGTGCCCGCCTCGCCGTAGGCGTGGAAGTACTGCGTCAGGCTGGTGCCCGAACCCGACCCGCCGCTACGGCCGTTGTTGGAGCCGCACGCGGCGAGGCCACCCGCGGCGGCCAGGCCCATGGCGGCGCGCAGAACGGTGCGGCGGTCCCAGTTGCTGTTGCTCATTGCCGACATCTGGACGTCCTTGTCTCTCGTGCTGCTGCTCTTGCGGTGCGGGACGTTAACCTTCGGCTAAGGCTTCGGCAAGGGGTTGGACGAAGTCTGTTCGAAGCGTTGTGAAGCGTTCGGAATTCCGGACGCGACGGAGTTGCGGGCCATCGCACCAGCGGCCCGCAACTCCCTTTCAGGCGTTACCGGTTACTGCCGGAACCAGGCTTGATTGGTCCCGCCGTTGCAGGTCCACAGACCCACCTTGCTGCCGTCCGCGGTGGCCTGTCCGCCGACGTCGAGACACTGGCCCGAAGCCTCGCTGACGATCTGCCCGTTGGCGTTCAGCAGCCAGCGCTGGGCGGCGTCACCGGTGAAGTCGGCACTCGTGGTCAGCCCCGAACTCCCGGCCGTCAGATAGCCGTTGGAGCCCTTCAACGCGCCCCTCCGGTCGTACGACCACTCATGCCCGCTGCCGCTGTCACAGGTGCTGATCGTCACCGCCGCCGTCAGACACTTCCCGGACTGCTTGCCCTGCCAGGCACCGGTGACGGCCGAACTGCCCCCGCCCTTCTGGTCGAGGACGTACGTCGTGATGGACCGCGCCGGCAGCGAGGCCGACACCGTGCCACCGCTCACCGAGGGCTTGGCGACGCGCGCCCAGTCCTCCGTGGCCGAGGTCCGCACGGCCTGCGAAGCCCGTAGCGGTGTCCTGCTGTTGAAGTGCAGGTCCAGCGAAGTGTCGGTCGTGTTGTGGTTGTTGACCACTACGACCCACTTGCCCTTCCGGTCGTAGGCGCTGACCTCGACACCCTCCGGGACCCCGGTCACGTTGTGCGCGACCGAGCCCGGCTTGACGAACTTGCTGTACTGGCCGAGCGCGTAGTACCGCTTCGTGAAGTACAGGGTCTGGTTGCCGTTGGCGGCATAGTCGGGGTCGTAGTAGATCAGGCCGTCGTTCCAGCCCGAGTCGTTCTTGGCGTACGGGTCGGTGCCGATCATCTCGGAGAGGGCCACCCACCAGTGGAACGCGGAGTCATGGGCGACCGCGAAGTCCTTGTGGATGATCCGGGACAGGTTCAGACCGCCGTCGATGCTCGGGTCGTACTCCTGCGCCCAGCCCGTACCGCCCTTGCCGAAGCAGCAGATCTCCGTCGACCAGGACTCGATGCCGACCTTCTTCGCGGTCTCGTAGACCTTTGCCCGGTTGGCGTCACTGGGGTTGTCGTAGGTGTGGTGGGCGAGCTTGTCGACGTACTGGGCGGTGCCCGGCTGGGTGATCCACTGCGGGACCTCGTCGTTGAACTTCACCGTGCTGGTGGACTCGTCGGCGATGATGCCGGTCCGCTGCCCGCGCGCCTCCTGCTCGGCGCCGAGCGCCCGCACGATGTCGTCGCG